>NZ_JAFHKI010000191.1 GCF_016937615.1 Pseudomonas lactucae
CCCTCCCACATTTTGGTTGTGTGTGAAGGCTTATTGGCGCGCCAGACGCACGTTCTGGAACGTCACATCTTCAGTGCTGCGATACGGGTTGATATCCAACCCACCCCGGCGCACATAGCGCGCATACACCGTCAATTGTTCCGGCTTCAGCAGACGCTGCAAGTCCAGGAAGATGCGCTCCACACACTGCTCATGAAAATCCGAATGCTGGCGAAAGCTCACCAGGTATTCCAGCAGGCTGGCGTGATCCAACGCCGAACCACGGTACTCCACCACCACGCTGCCCCAGTCGGGCTGGCTGGTCACCGGGCAGTTGGACTTGAGCAGATGGCTGTGTACGCTCTCCTCCACCACACGCGAGTCATCGCAGCGCAGCAGCTCCGGGCGCGGGTGCTCGTAGCTGCTGACGTTGATATCCAGGTCGTCGATACACACACCCGGCAATGCCATCACGCCTTCGGCCTCGATCTCGGCCAGGCTGCGGATGCGCACATTCACCGGCTTGCCGGCTGCGGCACTGAGGTCCGTGCGCAAGGTCGCCTCCAACCCTTCGATATTGGCAAACACGGTCTGGTTCAGCGAGTTGAGGTACAGCTTGAACGACTTGGACTCGATGATATTCGGCGAGTCGGCCGGGATGCTGAACTCACCGATCGCGACCACCGGCTTGCCCGACGGCAGCAGCCAGGACAATTCGAAACAGTTCCAGAAATCCACGCCTTTGTAAGGCAGGGTCTCGGCGCTCAGGCCAAGCTCGGCCCACTTGGCGGCGCGCGGAATCGGGAACAGCAACGAAGGCGTGTAGGTGCTGATGTATTCACTGGACTTGCCCAGCGGCGAATGTTCGGCTGCGGGATGCATGGCGGAAACCTGGCTAAATAAACCGCGCCAGTCTACCAGCCTTTGCCTGCGCTCTTAAGCGGCACCTCACTCGACGGTCAGCTTGCCGACCATACCCGCCTGGTAGTGCCCGGGCAGGTTGCAGGCGAACTCCAGGCCCGTGGCCTTGGTGAAGGTCCAGGTCAGTTCGGCGGTTTTACCAGGCTCGACCAGTACACTGTTAGGGTCATCGTGTTTCATGCCGCCCATATCACCATGGCCCATATCACCATGACTCATGGCGCTGTGATCCATCTTGCCCATCCCCGTGGAGGTGAGCATGCCGCTGGCCTGCATCTGTAACATTTCCTTCTGGTGTTCGGCGTGCATCGCCGCGTCACCGAGGTTGAATTCGTGCAGTAGCTGGCCCTTGTTGACCAATACAAAGCGAACGGTTTCACCGGCCTTCACCTCCAGCGACTTGGGCGAAAAGGCAATATCCTGCAGCGTGACTTCCACCGTGCGCGTGGCCTTGTCCGCCGTTGCCGGCTGGCCGAACGCATAGGTATGTGCCGCGTCGGCCATCGCATCGACACTCAACACCAACAAGCAACCGGCCAACAACAGAGGTGTACGCAATGCCATCGAAATTCTCCCCATATAAGTAACCCGCTTGTGCAGCACTCTAAGATGACGTCGCTGCCAGCCAACTGACTGCTAGATTACAACTTTGTCAGGTTGCGCCCTTGGCCTGGCACCCGCGGTATAAAGCCCGTCGCCACCCGTTGCCAAGAGCTGCCCATGAAACTGCTGATCGTCGAAGACCAACCGAAAACCGGCCACTACCTGCGCCAGGGCCTGGCCGAGGCTGGCTTTACCACCGAATTGGTCGCCGACGGCACCAGCGGCCAACACCTGGCGCTGACCGGTGATTACGACCTGCTGATCCTTGATGTGATGCTGCCCGGCCGCGATGGCTGGCAAATCCTGCAGGCGGTGCGCAGCGCCGGCCTGGATATTCCGGTGCTGTTCCTTACCGCCCGCGATGCGGTGGAAGACCGTGTGCACGGCCTGGAGTTGGGCGCTGACGACTACCTGGTCAAACCCTTCGCCTTTTCCGAGTTGCTCGCCCGCGTGCGCAGCCTGTTGCGCCGTGGCAGCAGCACGCCCCAGGAAACCGCCCTGCAACTGGCCGACCTGCGCCTGGACTTGATCCGCCGCCGTGTCGAGCGCGACGGCCAGCGCATCGACCTCACGGCCAAGGAGTTCGCGTTGCTGGAACTGCTGCTGCGCCGCCAGGGCGAAGTACTGCCCAAGACCTTGATCGCCTCCCAAGTGTGGGACATGAATTTCGACAGCGACACCAATATCATCGAAGTGGCGATCCGCCGCCTGCGCCTGAAAGTCGACGACCACTTCCCCAACAAACTGATCCACACCGTGCGCGGCATGGGGTACGTGCTTGAGGAGCGCCTGTCTTGATCAAGCGCCTGTCCCTCGCCAGCCGCCTGGCGCTGCTGTTTGCCGCCTGCACCGCCGTGGTCTCGCTGATCGCCGGCGTGCTGTTCAACCACGCCAGTGAGGCGCATTTTATCGAGCTGGACCAGCAACAGCTCGACAGCAAACTCATGGCGCTGCGCAGCACCTTGCAAGGTGTCGACTCGCTGGAAACCTTCGTTCAACGTGAAGCGCAATTGCGCGCCGACCTCACGCGCCAGCCCGACCTCAGGCTACGCATCAGCGCGGACGGCCGACGCTGGCTGGACGATGCGCCGAGCGTCAACCTGCCGACGGCGCCCGGCCTGTATAGCCTGCAAACGGCCGGCACCGATTACCGCGTGTACAACGCACCGCTGATGGCAGGCCAAGCCGGCTCGCCGCAACTGAGCCTGATGCTCGACATCACCCACCACCAGCACTTTCTGCAACGCATGCAGCATTTGATCTGGCTCACCGTCGGGCTGTCCGCCCTGGCCACCGCGCTGTTGGGCGCCTGGGCCGCGCGCAGCGGGTTACGCCCGTTGCGGCGCATGGGTGAGGTGGCCGCCGGCGTGTCCGCTCATTCCCTCACCCAGCGCCTGCCCCAGCAGCAGATGCCGGCGGAACTGGCGGAACTGGCCCAGGCCTTCAACGCCATGCTCGGCCGACTGGACGATGCGTTCCAGCGCCTTTCAGCCTTTTCCGCCGATATCGCCCATGAACTGCGCACCCCGCTGTCGAACCTGCTGACTCACACCCAGGTCATCCTCACCCAGCCGCGCCCACTGGAGGATTACCGCGAGGCGCTGCACAGCAACCTGGAAGAGCTGCAATGGATGGCACAGCTGGTCAATGACATGCTCTACCTGGCCAAGGCCGACCACGGCTTGTTGATGCCCAAGCGTGAACCCCTGGCGCTGGCTGATGAAGCAGAGGCGCTGCTGGAGTTTTTTGCATTGCTGGCTGAAGACGCACAGGTTTCGCTGATACGCGAAGGTAGCGCCCACACGGCCGGGGATCGCGGCATGCTGCGTCGGGCCTTGTCGAACTTGCTGGATAACGCGCTCAGGTTTACTCCCGCCGGTGGCGAAGTGCGTGTGCGCATGATGCAAAGCATGAAGGGCGTGACGCTAACGGTGGAGAACACCGGAGACGGCATCCCGACGGAGTTGTTACCCCGGTTGTTTGATCGGTTCTACCGGGCCGACCCTGCGCGGCATGAAGGCAGCAGCGAGCATGCAGGGCTGGGACTGGCGATCACCCAGTCGATTGTGCGGGCGCACGGGGGGAGGATTTTTTGTGAGTCTGGGGCGGGAGTGACGCGATTTGTGATTGAGTTGCCGGCTGGCGATTGAGGCAAGCTGTACCGGCCCTATCGGGGGCAAGCCCCCTCCACACTTTGATCTGTGAACGCGGTCAAACTGTGGGAGGGGGCTTGCACCCGATAGCGGTCTAAAGTCTTACGAATACCTCAAGGCATGCGCCGGCTCGATCTTCGCCGCCCGATACGCCGGATACAACGTCGCCAAAAAGCTCAACACAAACCCGGCCGTGCAAATCAGCAGCACATCCCCGCCTTGCAGCTCCGAGGGCAGGTTGCTGACAAAGTACACATCCGAACTGAAGATATGCTGCCCGGTCACTCGCTCGACCCAGCCCACCAGCTCACTCACGTTCAACGCCGCAATCACCCCCAGCACGCCACCGATCAAGGTGCCGACGATGCCGATCACGGTACCCTGCACCATGAAGATCGCCATGATCTGCCGTGGCGTGGCGCCGATGGTGCGCAAAATCGCGATGTCCGCGCCCTTGTCGTTCACCACCATGATCAGGGTGGCGATGATGTTGAACGCGGCCACGGCGACGATCATCAGCAGCAACAGGCCGATCATGGTCTTTTCCATTTTCATCGCGCTGAACAGGCTGCCCTGGGTGTGGGTCCAGTCATCGGGTTTATAGCCGGCGCCGAGGCTGCCGGCGATATCCGCCGAGACGCTGGGCGCTGCGTACAGGTCTTTGACCGCCAGGCGCACGCTCTGCACCTGGTTGGGCTGCCAATGCTGGATTTCTGCGGCGTCAGCCATGTGGATCAACGCCATGGAGCCATCCAGCTCGGCGCCGACCTTGAAGATCCCGACCACGTTCAACCGCTGCATGCGCGGGGTGATGCCGCCCGGTGCGCTGCTGATCTCCGGCACGATCAGGGTCACTTTGTCGCCCACATTCAGGCGAAAACGCCGGGCAGTGATGTCGCCGATCACCACGCCGAACTCACCGGGTTTCAAATCCTCCAGCTTGCCCCGCACGATATGCTGGGCAACGATCGACACCTTGCCTTCCTGAGCCGGGTCGACGCCGCTGATCTCGATCGGCTGCATCGCACCCTTGTAGGAGAACATGCCGTCCATTTGGGTGAACGGCACTGCAGCGGTCACTTGCGGATTTTTCATCGCGGCGGCGGCCACCGGCTGCCAGTCATCGATCGGATTCACGCCGACGATGGTGGCGTGGGGCACCATGCCGAGGATGCGCGAGCTCATTTCGCGCTGAAAGCCGTTCATCACCGACAGCACCACGATCATCGCCAGCACGCCCAGGGCGAGGCCGATCATCGAGGTCATCGAAATAAACGAGACAAAACGGTTGCGGCGCTTGGCGCGGGTATAGCGCGTGCCGATGAAAATCGATAACGGTCTGAACATTCGCGGGCACCGTTGAAAAAATGGAAAACCCGGCGTCGGACGCCGGGCTTGAAACGGGTCAGATGGCGACCAGATGACCTTCCTGCAGGTGCAGCACACGGTCCATCTGCCGGGCCATGCTCATGTCATGGGTCACCACCAGGAACGCAGTGCGCATCTGGGTGCTCAGTTCCAGCATCAAATCCTTGATGCCCTGGGCGGTGTGGGAGTCGAGGTTGCCGGTCGGCTCGTCGAGCATCACCAGCCCTGGGTTGTTCACCAGCGCTCGGGCAATCGCCACACGCTGGCGCTCGCCGCCGGACAATTCAGCCGGTTTGTGCTCCAGGCGATGGCCCAGGCCCACGCGCTCCAGCAGGGCCTTGGCGCGTTGGCGGGCCTCCGGGATCGCGGTCTTGCCGATCAGCAGCGGCATGCACACGTTTTCCAGGGCGGTGAATTCCGGCAGCAGGTGGTGGAACTGGTACACAAAACCCAGCGACCGGTTGCGCAACTGGCCACGGGCCTTTTCATTCAGGGCGGACAGTTCTTCACCGGCCAACCACACGCTGCCCTGGGACGGCGTATCGAGGCCACCCAGCAGGTTCAACAAGGTACTTTTGCCCGACCCGGAACTGCCGACGATCGCCACGCGCTCGCCCGGATGCAGCTCCAACTGCAGATTGGACAGCACCACCACCGACTCCGGGCCTTCCTCGTAGGATTTGCCCAGGTTGCGGCAGCTCAGGATTGCTTTTTCACTCATGCCCGATTCACTCATAACGTAAGGCCTGTGCTGGCTGGGTACGTGCCGCGCGCCAGGCTGGATACAGGGTGGCAAGGAAACTCAGGAGCAACGCGGCGCCGCCCACCATCAACACGTCCTGGGCCTGAACCTGGGACGGCAAGTAATCGATGAAGTAGACGTCGGCGTTGAGAAACTTGTGGCCGATCACTTTTTCAAGCAAGGCAATGGCGGCGCTGACGTTCAGCGCGGCCAGAATACCAACCGCCGTACCGATCAGGGTACCGACCACGCCGATCACGGTGCCCTGCACCATGAAAATCGCCATGATCTGCCCCGGCGTGGCGCCGAGGGTACGCAGGATGGCGATGTCGCCCTTCTTGTCGTTCACCACCATGACCAGCGTGGAGATGATGTTGAAGGCGGCAACGGCGACGATCAGCAGCAACAGCAGGCCGATCATGGCTTTTTCCATGCGGATGGCCTGGTACAGGTTGCCGTGGGTGCGGGTCCAGTCGCGGGCGTAATACTGGCTTTCGCCCAGGTGCTGGGCGATTTCCCAGGCGCCGCGCGGGGCGTCGAACAGGTCGGAGAACTTCAGGCGCAGGCCCTGCACCTGGTCCGGCTGCCAGCGGTGCAGGCGCGCCAGGTCGGTGAGGTTGGTCAGGCCGAGGTAGCCGTCGATCTCGCCGGCGCCGACGTGGAAGGTGCCGACCACGGTAAACCGCTTCATGCGCGGGAACATGCCGGCCGGGGTCACGGTGACCTCCGGGGCGACGAAGGTCAGCTTGTCGCCCAGGCCCACGCCGAGCTTGGCCGCCGCCTTGTCGCCGATGACGATGCCAAAGCTGCCGGGCGCCAGGTCATCGAGTTTGCCCTGCAGCATGAACTTGTCGATGATCGAGACGTTGCGCTCCTGGGCCGGGTCGATGGCATTCAGCAGGATCTTCTGCACCTTGCCGTCGTGGGTCAGCAGCCCCTGCATCTGAGTGAACGGCGCGACGGCCAGCACTTTGGGGTTCTGCTTGACCTTGGCGGCCAGGCTTTGCCAGTCGCTGATGGGCGCATCGCCCTCGATGGTCGCGTGGGGCACCATGCCCAGCACGCGGGTGCGCATCTCATGATCGAAGCCGTTCATCACCGACAGCACCACGATCATCACGACCACGCCCAGGGCGAGACCGATCATCGAGGTCAAGGAAATGAACGACACAAAATGATTGCGACGCTTTGCACGGGTATAACGCGTGCCAATAAATACGAAGAGAGGTCTGAACATGTCGGGGCTTGTTCGGAGGAAAAGAAGACGTCCCGGTGGCGGGGTCTGGTAAGCAGCTTTACACTCAGACCATTACCGTTACCTGGGGTTCGCCATGTCGACATTAGATGAAGAAGAGCGCCGCGAATACTACCGTATCGACGACATGATCGCACTCCAAATCAAAAGCCTGTCTGCCCCCGAGGCGGCGAGCAAAGAAGTGTTGCTGGATGATTCGCCACTGTTCAATCTGCTCAGCGAACTGCACCTGAGCGAATTCGAAGCCCAGCACCTGCTGCGCCAGATCAGCGAGAAAGATCGCAGCCTGGCGGCCTTCCTCAAAGTGCAGAACAAGCGCCTGGATTTGCTCAGCCAGATCATGGCCCGCGGCCTGCTGGACGAAGTCGGCGCCCCGCAGCCGGTGGTCCTTTCCGAAGGCGGTATCGACTTCCAAAACCCCACTCCCCTGGCCACCGGCGCCCACCTGGCGGTCAAGCTGGTGCTGATGCCCCAGGCGCTCGGCCTGCTGCTGCGCGCGCGAGTGACCCATTGCGATCCAAAGGGCAGCGTTTTTGACATAGGCACCGAATTCGAAGCCATGACCGATGCCCAACGGCAACTGCTGGCGCGTTACATCCTGCAGAAACAAGCGCAGGAACGCCGGCTGGCGCGGGAAAAGAGCGACACCCAAGACACCTGATTTCGTATTGACCTGGCCAGAAGAGCTGGCATTAAGGAGCAACTGTGACCCTGATTTACGGCCATCGCGGTGCCAAAGGCGAAGCACCGGAGAACACCCTGACCAGCTTTCAGGAATGCCTCAAGCACGGCGTACGCCGTTGCGAACTGGACTTGCACCTGTCCATGGACGGCGAACTGATGGTCATCCATGACCCCACCCTCAAACGCACCGCAGACAGGCGTGGCAAGGTCGTCGAGTATTCAGCGGCGGACCTGGTGAAGATGGACGCGCGTAAAGGCGGCCCAGGCTGGGTGAGCCCCTGCCCGATCCCGCGCCTGGAGGAGTTGTTCGAAAAGTGCGACTTCGATCACTGGCAACTGGAAGTCAAAAGCGCCTCGCGCACGCGCGCCGCGACCACTGTGCTGGCGATTCGCGAGATGGCGGTACGGTTCGGCCTGATGGACAAGGTCACAGTGACCTCGAGCTCTCGGGAAGTGCTGAAGGCGGCGGTTGAACTCACACCCGACCTGTCACGCGGCCTGGTGGCCGAATATGCCTGGCTTGACCCGCTGAAGGTCGCGCAGAACTACGGCTGTGAATACCTGGCATTGAACTGGACGTTATGCACCCCCGAGCGTCTGGAAAAAGCCCAGCGCCAGGGGTTGCACGTGTCCGTGTGGACAGTCAACGAACCTGCGCTGATGCGCAGGCTCGCCGACTTCGGCGTAGATAGCCTGATTACAGACTTTCCCGGTTTGGCCACTGCCACCCTTGGGAATTACTGAAATCGGTCTCCCCGGCCGGCTCAGGCCACCGACCGGAGCCGCTCAAAAAAGCCGGTTGAGGCCGTCGTACGCGGCTACCCGATAGGCTTCGGCCATGGTCGGGTAGTTGAACGTGGTGTTCACAAAATACTTGAGGGTATTTTGCTCGCCAGGCTGGTTCATGATGGCCTGGCCGATGTGCACGATCTCCGACGCCTGGTAGCCGAAGCAATGCACGCCGAGCACTTCCAGGGTCTCGCGGTGGAACAGGATCTTCAGCATGCCTTGCGGCTCGCCGGCGATCTGCGCACGCGCCATGCTCTTGAAGAATGCCTTGCCCACTTCATAAGGCACCTTGGCCTTGGTCAGCTCGTGTTCGTTCTTACCGATCGAGCTGATCTCGGGAATCGTGTAGATCCCGGTCGGCACGTCATTCACATAGCGCCAGCTGCCATTGTCGACAATGCTGCCGGCCGCCGAACGGCCCTGGTCATGCGCCGCACTGGCCAGGCTCGGCCAGCCGATCACGTCACCGGCACCGTAGATGTTCGGTACGCAGGTGCGGTAGTTCTCGTCCACCTCGATCTGGCCACGGCTGTTGACCTTGACCCCGATGTTTTCCATGCCCAGCTTGTCGGTGTTGCCGGTACGGCCATTGCACCACAGCAAGGCGTCGGCCTTGATCTTCTTGCCGGACTTAAGGTGCAGGATCACCCCGTTGTCCAGGCCTTCGACGCGCTCGTACTCTTCGTTGTGGCGCACGGTGATGTTGTTGTTGCTGAAGTGATAGCTCAACGCCTGGGAGATTTCCGAGTCGAGGAAGCTCAGCAATTGATCGCGGTTGTCCACCAGCTCCACCAGGACACCCAGGCCGCTGAAGATCGAGGCGTATTCACAGCCGATCACGCCGGCGCCGTAGATGATCAATTTGCGCGGGGTGTGGCCCAGGCTCAGGATGGTGTCGCTATCGTAGATACGCGGGTGGTGGAAATCGATGTCCGCCGGACGATACGGGCGCGAACCGGTGGCGATGATGATGTGCTTGGCCACCAGCTTCTCGACCACGCCGTTGGAACACACCACTTCAATGGTTTGCTCGTCGGCGAAGCTGCCGGTGCCGAAGAACAGGTCGACTCGGTTACGGGCGTAGTAGCCGGTACGCGAAGCGACTTGCTTGGCGATGACTTTTTCGGCGCTTTTCAATACGTCCGGAAACGAGAACCAGCGCGGCTCACCAATGGCCCGGAACATCGGGTTGGTGTTGAACTGCATGATCTGGCGGACCGAGTGACGCAAGGCCTTGGACGGGATGGTACCCAGGTGGGTGCAGTTACCGCCGACCTGGCGACGGCTATCGACCATCGCGACCTTGCGCCCAGCTTTGGCGGCGTTCATCGCCGCGCCTTCTCCAGCCGGGCCGGAACCCAGTACCACCACGTCGTAGTTGTAGACAGCCATGCGTACTCCTCAGAACAGGCCAGGCGTACGGTTGGACGCCGGGCTAAATCATGCCGCGGCCAGCGGGCATGAAGGACAATTTGGCTCAAGTGTGTGAACCGGGGCACAGTCTATATAAGGCTCAACGCCGCGCACATTAACCCTTGGTCGCGTCGTAGGCCAGTATTGCCATACTACATGACGCAAATCAGCGCCTATTTCAGGATGAGCCATTATGCGACAACTCGTTATCGGTTTGATGCTGTTGATCTCGATCACGGCGCAAGCCAGTGATGCGGACCGACTCAAGCAGGCTGGCTTCCCCGCGCAGGTCGAAGGGCTGGCGCTGAAAAACCAGGCGGTGCTCAACTATCTCTGGGCGGATGTGTATGCGGCGGCGCTGTACGCGCAGGCTGATCTGACCGCAAGGCAAGCCTGGGACCAACAGAAAGCGTTGCGCCTGGTGCTGTATTACTTTCGCAACATCGATCGCGCGGATGTGATCAAGGCGGCCAGCGCCACCCTGGAACGCCAGCAAGCCAATGCCGGCTTGAATCCGGAGATAGCCAGGCTGCACGCGCGCTTTCGGGATATTCGTAGCGGTGATCGCTATGCCCTGGATTTCCGCCCGGGCCGGGGTTTGAACCTCGAGATTAATGGCCAGGTGGTGTTCAGCAGTAGCGATGATGCGCTGGCGAGGGCTTACCTGGGTATCTGGCTGGCACCTGAAGGGTTGTCTGATGAGTTGCGCGACAAGTTGCTGGATTGATGTGTCGGCTGTAGCACCGCCATCGGGGGCAAGCCCCCTCCCACAGTTTGATTTGCGAACACATTCAAATGTGGGAGGGGGCTTGCCCCCGATGAGGCCCTCCCAGACACCACAAGACCCCCAGCCATAAAAAAGCCCCGAACCAGTCGGGGCTTTTTCATTCAGCACTCAGGCTTAGCGCGGAAACGCAGGCGGGTTAACCCCAGCCATGTCTTCCATCACACGAACCACCTGGCAGCTGTAGCCGAACTCGTTGTCGTACCACACGTACAGCACAACACGGTTGTCCTGGGTAATGGTCGCTTCCGCGTCCACCACACCGGCCGTGGCGCGAGCCG
>NZ_JAFHKI010000192.1 GCF_016937615.1 Pseudomonas lactucae
CGACTTGCTCCCGATGGCGGTGGGTCAGTAGATATCTACGTGACTGATTCACCGCTATCGGGAGCAAGCCCCCTCTCACAGTTGGATCTCCGGTGTTTTCGAGTCCTTTGCTCAGAACGCAAAGGCTCCGTCGAACACTGGCTTGTCATCCAACGCCAACACCCCACTGGCAAAGATCAGATCCAGGTGATGACTGCCTTTCTGCCCGCCGCCCAGCCCCAGGTGCAAGCCGCAATGGCGCTCCTCAAACCCGGCATTGCGCGCATATAAATCCTTGACCCCTTCATTGGTGCCAATCCCCAGTTCCTCCACCCGACGGTTGGACGGGTTGGCATTCAGGTATTTGTTGAAGTCATCCGCCAGCCCCGGCACCTCGCTGGCCACGCTGCAGACGGTCGAGTTTTCGATCCACAACTCCAGCGGCGACGCCAGTACGCCGTATTTGCGTGCAAACGGGATGGTGCTGAGAAAGGTACCGACAAATCTCACCTGGCCATTGATGGCTTCGCTGTGGGTGGCGATTTCGCCGGGTGCCAGGTCGTGGTTGCCGACGCCGTTGATATTGGTCCACTTCTTGATGCTGCTCATCGGCGCTTCAAGACGTGAGCCGTGCTTGTCGGTAAAGCTCAACACGTTGGCCTGGCCCATGCGCCGGATCAGCGTGGCGTTGAGGTCGGCGATGCGTTGCGGCTCGACGCTGAAGGTGTCGTAGAAGTAGTCGCCGTAGTCCTTGAACAGCAGGGACTTCTTCCAGTGTTCGGCCATCACCCCCTGCAGGGCGCGGATAAAGTCCGGGCCTTCGGCGCGTGGGTTGGGCAGTGTCGAGGCGTCGTAGAGAAACAGATACAGGTCGCAGGCTTCGATGGCCTTGGCCAGGGTATCGCTGGCGGCCAGGTCCAGGCGCTGTACCTGGAAATTGAAGCGGGCGGCGCTGCTGTGGGTGATGGCGTGAGCAATGGCGTCGTAACGCTCGGTATGGCCGAGCAGCACGGTTGGGCAACTCAGGCCGTTGAGCGCCGGGTGATGGGCGAGGTAGTAAAGAAAGTGTTCGACGGCGCGGGCCTTGTCCATGACGGGTGTCCTTGTGTGCCTTGGGTAAGGGGGCAGGTGCCGTGCACAGCACCTGCCGAATGCCTGTCGCGTCTTAGAAAGGCCACATCGCGGTGCCGAACGGCACGACTGCGTCGGCCTGCATCATTTCAACGGCGGCCTCATGGGTCGGCGCTTCAAACCAATCGTCGAGTTGCAGTTCGGTTTCCAGGTCGTTTTCCAGTGCTTGCATGGTGTATCTCCTAGAGGACGGTGTTTGAGAACGGCTTGCCAGCGGGCTTCGCTGGGCAAGTGGAATGAACCTAGGAGAGCTTGTTGGTTAATGCAAAAAATTTATTGACACGGTCTCATTTGGATTTTTTCTTCTGTTTTTTACCGTGGTTTTTTTATTCAGGAAAAACAATGGGCTGGCGCGGGTAATGTTTCGGAAATTTCTTACCGACATTTTTCCGTTTGCCGAAGGTCGATAGCTTGGCTGTAACGCTTATTTTCCGTGGTGTAACGATAAATTTACGAGAAGCGCTCGGCGTTATTGGGCCGCCTTTCGTCGTAACGAATGCCTGACAGATTGTCGCGTGCACTGTTGCAGGGCGTTCGCAAGCGGTCGAGCGGTGTACAATGCGCCGCGTTTTACTGTGACTCCCTTGCGTAACCACGCAAAAGGTCAAGACCTCAGGGTTTACCCACCCTGATCACTCCGCCCGGCCACGAGCCCGGCGGGTTCGATTTCGTCACAGATAAAAACAAACAGGTGACGCATGAACGTTGGAAAAACGCTGTACTCCTGGTGCCTGCGCTGGGGTTTGAGCGGCGCTGCTTGAGTCGAGATTCAACGCAGCAACGTGCATTCACATCATCAAACCTTGCGTGAGACCCTTTTCATGAGTGGACCCCATTCCTCTTCAGGCGAGCTGAAACGCGGCCTGAAAAACCGTCATATCCAGTTGATCGCCCTCGGTGGCGCCATCGGTACCGGCCTGTTCCTGGGCTCGGCCGGGGTGCTCAAATCCGCCGGTCCGTCGATGATCCTGGGCTATGCGATCTGTGGCTTCATTGCCTTCATGATCATGCGCCAGCTCGGCGAAATGATCGTCGAAGAGCCGGTTGCCGGCTCCTTCAGCCACTTTGCCCACAAGTACTGGGGCGGTTTCGCCGGCTTCCTGTCGGGCTGGAACTGCTGGATCCTGTACATCCTGGTGGGCATGTCGGAACTGACCGCTGTCGGCAAGTACGTGCACTACTGGTGGCCGGAGATTCCGACCTGGGTCTCGGCGGCGGCGTTCTTCGTGCTGATCAACCTGATCAACCTGGCTAATGTCAAAGTGTTCGGCGAGGCGGAGTTCTGGTTTGCGATCATCAAGGTGGTGGCCATCGTCGGCATGATCGCGCTGGGCAGCTACCTGCTGGTCAGCGGCAGCGGCGGCCCGCAAGCCTCGGTGAGCAACCTGTGGGAGCACGGCGGCTTCTTCCCCCATGGCGTCGGTGGCCTGGTGATGGCCATGGCGATCATCATGTTCTCCTTCGGCGGCCTGGAAATGCTCGGCTTTACCGCTGCCGAAGCCGACCAACCGCGCACCGTGATCCCCAAGGCGATCAACCAGGTGATCTATCGCATCCTGATCTTCTACATCGGCGCGCTGGTGGTGCTGTTGTCGCTGACGCCATGGGACAGCCTGCTGGCCACCCTCAATGCGTCCGGCGATGCCTACAGCGGCAGCCCGTTCGTGCAGGTGTTCTCGATGCTGGGCAGCAACACGGCTGCGCACATCCTCAACTTCGTGGTCCTGACGGCGGCTTTGTCGGTGTACAACAGCGGCACCTACTGCAACAGCCGCATGCTGCTGGGGATGGCCGAGCAGGGCGATGCGCCCAAGGCTCTGTCCCGGATCGACAAGCGCGGCGTGCCCGTGCGTGCGATCCTCGCCTCGGCGGCGGTGACCCTGGTGGCGGTGCTGATGAACTACTTCGTCCCACAACACGCGTTGGAGTTGCTGATGTCGCTGGTGGTGGCCACGTTGGTGATCAACTGGGCGATGATCAGCTATTCCCACTTCAAGTTCCGCCAGCACATGAACCGCACCGGCCAGGTGCCGTTGTTCAAGGCGCTGTGGTATCCGTACGGCAACTACCTCTGCCTGGCGTTCGTGGTGTTTATCCTGGTGATCATGCTGATGATTCCGGGGATCCAAGTGTCGGTGTACGCGATCCCGGTGTGGGTGGCGTTTATGGCGGTGTGTTACTGGTTCAAGAACAAGCGCAATGCCGAAGCGGCGTTGGCGACGGCGAGTGCGGTGTTGAAGTAAGCGGCGTGCGTAAACAAACTGTGTAGGCTGGGTGAACACGCTGCCTGCACCGGTGAAAGCAAATGCCCTGACTTGTCGGGGCATTTGCTTTTCAAGGTTGATGAAAAAAGGAGATCTGGACGTCGTAGTCGCTTAACCCGATGATAATGTCACACACAAACACCCCCCACGCCCGGATCGCATACACTGAGAGCCATTCACCGGCTTTTTAAAATCACACCACTCATGTATTGATTCAAATCGCGAAAATCCTCAACGCTCCACGCATGCGGCGGTACGCGCACACCGTTCTCCTGCAGTGTTTTTGGAATCAGGTTCCCATTGGGACGAAGGATGACCGAAGAGACAATTACGCCCGGATACTCAGCCAGGCGTTTTTTGAACGCGGGCGTCGTCAGGTCAGGGGTAGGCGGGTTGCTTTTCCTGGCCAGTGGTCCCGTTGCCTTGAGATCCGCTCCATGGCACATGGCGCATCGCTGTGAATACAGAGTCTTGCCGTTGGCACTATCGGCGAAGGACTGCGAAGTTTGAATGAGTGCTAAAGTGCCGAGCAAAGCCATCAAGGGTATTTTCATTCCACGGGTGACCTTGTTGCCTATGTTGTTATCCACGATTGGCTTATCCGTTGCCTAAGGTTTTTGAGTGATGCTGGTCATTTCCAACAACGTGCACCTGCCCGATGCCGAAATCGAGCTGACTGCCATCCGCGCCCAGGGCGCCGGTGGGCAGAACGTCAACAAGGTGTCGAGCGCGGTGCACCTGCGTTTTGATATTCCGGCGTCGTCGCTGCCGGATTTCTATAAAGAGCGGCTGCTGGCGCTGCGTGACAGTCGCATCACCAGCGACGGCGTGTTGATCCTCAAGGCCCAGCAATACCGGACCCAGGAACAGAACCGCGCCGATGCGCTGGAGCGCCTGGTGGAACTGATCCTCAGCGCCACCAAGGTAGAAAAAAAGCGCCGCCCGACCAAGCCCACCCTGGGCTCGAAAAAGCGTCGCCTCGAATCCAAGACCAAACGCGGCAGCATCAAGGCCGGGCGCGGCAAGGTCGATTTCTAAGCGTCGCGTGCCTCGCGTGCCTTGGGCGCCTGCCGGTACAGGTACACACTCAGCAACAGGCCACCCAGGGCGGCGAGGGCGGCGAACAGGAAGATCGACGCAAAGCCGAAGCCTGCCGCTACCGCCCCGGCCAACGGGCCGGTGATGCCCAGGGACAGGTCGATAAACAATGAATAGGCGCCGACCGCCGAACCCCGGCTGGACGCAGGCACCAGGTTGACCGCCTCTACCCCCAGGGCCGGAAATACCAGGGAAAACCCAAAGCCGCTCAACGCCGCGCCGGCCAGGGCCAAATTGGCATCCGGCGCCAGCCACAGCAACAGCAGGCCGAGGATCTCCACCGACAGGCAGGCGATTGCCACGCGAAAACCGCCGATACGGTTGATAAAGTTGCCGAACAACAGGCGTGCCCCGATAAAACTGGCGCCGAACAGGCTCAGCGCCCACACCGCGTTATCCCAGTGCTGGGTGGTGTAATACAGGGTGATGAAGGTGGCGATGGTGCCAAAGCCGATCGAACCCAAGGCCAGCGCGCAGCCGTGCGGGAGTACCCGACCGAGGACATTCATGAACGGCAGGCGCACGCCGGCGACAATCGGCGCGGCGACCTTGTTCCACCCCAGCAGCAAGCCCACCGCCGCCAGCAGGATAATGCTGACGCCCATGCTCCACAGCCCGAATTGCCGGACCAGCAACACCCCCAACGCGCACCGACCGCCAGCGCGCCATAACTGGCAATGCCATTCCACGAGATGACCTTGGCGGTGTTGGCTGCGCCCACCCGGCCGATGCCCCAGCCGATGGCGCCCGAACCCACTAGGCTTTCCGCGCTGCCCAGCACCAGGCGGCCAATCAGCAGGCTGCCCAGGCTCAAGGCCGGCAGGCTTGAGGACCATGCCGCGATTAACATGAACACACCACTCAGGCCACATCCCGCCAGGCCGATCAGCACCGCTCGCTTGCTGCCCAGGTTATCGATGAGTTTGCCCGCATACGGTCGGCTCAGCAGGGTGGCCAGGTATTGCACGCTGATCACCAAGCCGGCAATCACCGCGCCATAGCCCAGTTCGCTGTGGACATAGCCCGGCAATACGGCCAGAGGGATGCCGATATTCAGGTAGCCGATAAAGGTGAACAACACGATGGAAACAACTTGCAGCGTGACCGCCATCGGGCGCTGGGTATCTGGCATGGGGAGAGGTCCACTGTCGCAGCAGGTAAAGATAGGCTGCTAATGATAGCGGTGCTTTGACCCGAGCAGGGCGGTAAAACGCAAAAACGTCAGAGGTCAGGGCTTGGCGGGGGCCAGCAGTTGAGTGGTGACCAATGCGGCCAACGCGTTTTCCTGGGTGCCGAAGCGCTTGAGCAGCACCGCTTGCTTGTCGGCGCTGAGGCGGTTCCACACCTCGACCATCTGCAAGGCTGCGTCGAGGACGGCGGTGTCCGGGGTGTCGGGGAGGGTGTCGGTCATGGCGGGTACCTCGGGTGATTCAGGCAGTGTGGAAAGCGCTCAAAGCTGCGCTTTCCACACGGTCTGGTACGGCGTCAGTCCTGGCGTTCGCTGTCGACTGGTTTGGCTTCTTTGGCCTCAGGCTGCTTGGGGCTGGCCTGTTGCGGTGTTGGCTGCTCAGTTTCGTGCAGGCTTGGGAAGGGGAGATTAGGTATCTCGTGCATCGTCGTCGCTCCTCGCAAAGTCTGTTTTTTCAATCGCAGGTGAGTCCGCGCTCTCAAAAAGCCTTGGCAGGATACAACACTGTAAATGACAAAAAGACTTTTATCTCGACGAGGGACTAGAACGGCACCTTGCCCAGAATCATGTCGCGGTACATCACAAAATCCCCCAGCAAGCTGTAGAACGGGTGCTTGAAGGTCGCCGGGCGGTTCCTTTCGAAGAAGAAATGCCCGATCCAGGCAAAGCCGTAGCCGGCAATCGGCACGGCCAGCAACAAGCCCAGTGACCCTTTGCCGATGGCGTAGGCCAGAATAGCGATCACTAATGTGGTGCCGATAAAATGCAGGCGCCGGCAGGTGCTGTTGCCGTGTTCGCGTAGGTAATACGGGTAAAACTCGGCAAAGCTGTTGAATCGATTGACGTTTTCCACAGTGACCGGCCCTTTGATTGTTATACCGCTCAACGGATGTTCGGCGGGGAGCTTATTTAAGTCTAGAGTGATCAGTGCTAACAGCCAGTGACATTGGATGCCACTTTAGTATCCTTGGCTTCCTGGCTGCCGTTTTGAGCCTGCTTTATTAAGAAGACGCCATGAGCGAACGAACAACTTCTGCAAGCTGGGCGATGGGGATAGTCAAGG
Organism: Pseudomonas lactucae; assembly: GCF_016937615.1. GTDB lineage: Bacteria > Pseudomonadota > Gammaproteobacteria > Pseudomonadales > Pseudomonadaceae > Aquipseudomonas > Aquipseudomonas lactucae. The sequence continues at coordinate 6,725 of NZ_JAFHKI010000192.1, forward strand.
CATTGGAAATGGACGGCCTTGATTGCCGCAGTCTGTTCAAGCAACTGGGCCTGGATTACGCCGCCCTCAACGACCCCGACGCCCGTTTTGCGCAGGATTCCATGACGCGCCTGTGGCAGCGCGCTGTCGAGCTGTCGGGCAACCCGGCGATCGGCCTGAACATGGGCAAGGTGGTGCGCCCGGCGTCGTTTCATGTAGCCGGTTACGCCTTGATGTCCAGCAACACCCTGGCCGAAGGCTTTATGCGTCTGGTGCGCTACCAGCGGATCATCGCCGAAAGCGCCGACTTGAGCTTTCGCCTGTTACCCGAAGGCTATGCGCTGATTCTGACGGTGCATGGCGATCATCTGCCGCCCACCCGGCAAAGCGCCGAAGCCTCGCTGGCTTGTGCTCTGGCGCTGTGCGGCTGGCTGACCGGGCGCACCCTGCAACCGCGCAAAGTCATGTTGCAGGGTGAGCCTCCGGTGGACCTGGCCCCTTACAAACAGGCGTTCCATGCCCCGCTGGAGTTCAATGCGGTGTACGACGCGCTGATCTTCGAACGTGCCGACATGGACGCACCGCTGCCCACGGCCAATGAAGCCATGGCGCTGCTGCATGATCGGTTTGCCGGTGAATACCTGGCGCGTTTTTCCGAAAGCCGCGTGACCCACAGGGCTCGCCAGGTGTTGTGCCGCCTGTTGCCTCAGGGGGAGCCCAAGCGCGAAGTGGTGGCCCAGACCCTGCACCTGTCCCAGCGTACCTTGCAGCGGCGTTTGCAGGAGGAGGGCACCAGTTTTCAGACCCTGCTCGACGACACGCGCCGCGAACTGGCCGAGCAATACCTGGCGCAGCCGAGCATGACCCTGCTGGAAATTGCCTATCTGTTGGGGTTCGCCGACCCCAGTAACTTCTTCCGCGCGTTTCGCCGCTGGTTCGATGCCACGCCCGGCGAATACCGGGCGCGGTTGCAGGAGACGTCGACGGTCAGTGACGCCAGAACGCCGGGATGCACAGAACAAAGACTGTGATGATTTCCAGCCGGCCCAGCAACATGCCCAGCGACAGAATCCATTTGGCCGCATCCGGCAGGCTGGCGAAGTTGCCGGCCGGGCCGATGGTTTCGCCCAGGCCCGGGCCGACGCCGGACACGGTACTGGCGGCGCCGGTGAGCGCGGTCATCCAGTCCAGGCCCAGCAGCGACAACGCCAGGGCGATGGCGCAGATGGTGATGGCAAAGAAAAACGAAAAGGTCAGGATCGAACGCACGATCTCCTCATCGAGACGGTGACCGTTGTACTTCTGCTTGATCACCGCGCGGGGGTGAATCAACTGGTTCAAGTTGGCCTTGAGCAGGATATAGGCGACCTGGAAGCGGAAAATCTTGATGCCGCCGGCCGTCGAGCCCGAACAACCGCCGATAAAGCCCAGGTAGAAGAACAGCATCAGCGAGAAGTTGCCCCAGAGGCTGTAGTCCCCCAGCGCAAAACCGGTAGTGGTGACCACCGAGGTCACGTTCAGCGCCACGTGGCGCAGGGCCTCCAGCCAATGCAGGTTGGTGGTCCACCAGTACCAGGTGCCGAGCACCAGCCAGGTCACCACCAGCAGGCCGAGCAGGCCCTGCACCTGTTGGTCCTTGATCAGTGCCTTGCGGTTGCCGCGCAAGGTGGCGACGTACAGGGTGAACGGCAAGCTGCCGAGGATCATCACCACCACCGCCACCCAGTGCACCGCGGGTTGCTTCCAGTGGGCCAGGGATTCGTCGGAGGTGGAGAACCCACCAGTGGAAATCGCCGACATCGCGTGGTTGATCGCATCGAACAGGCCCATGCCGGCCCACCAGAACGCCAGGCTGCCGAGGATGGTAATCCCCACATACGCCGCCACGATCAAGCGCGCCACCATGTGCGAACGCGGCATGACCTTTTCCGAGCGGTCCGAGGACTCGGTCTGGAACAGGCGCATGCCACCAATACGCAGCAGCGGCAGGATCGCCACCGCCATGCCGATAAAGCCGATACCGCCCAGCCAGTGCAGCAGCGAGCGCCACATCAGGATGCCCGGCGACATGCTGTCCAGCCCGCTCAATACCGTGGAACCGGTGGCGGTGATGCCGGACATGCTTTCGAAGAACGAGTCGGTGTAGCTGATGTGCTGGGTCAGCAGGAACGGCAGCGCGGCGAACACGCACACCACCAGCCAGCTTGTAACGGTGAGAAGGTACATGTCGCGCGGACGCAGGTGCACATGCTCGGGGCGGCCGGGGATGACCAGGGCCAGGCCGGCGACAAAGGTGATCATGCTGGCCCAGAGGAACGAGGGCAGGTCGCTGGTGCGTTCGAAAATCACCAGCGTGGCCATGGGCACGACCATGGCGATCGCAAGGGTGATCAGGAAGATGCCGATGATGAAACCGATGATGCGTAGGGTCGGCAACGCCATGAAGTTCGCTCGAGATAGGGCAGAGGCGCCATTCTACCTGGGGTGCAGGGCATGTAAACCGGCGTGCTTGGGAACGACCTGGAGCAAATGTGGGAGGGGGCTTGCTCCCGATGGCGGTGCGTAGCAGCTGCCGAGC
>NZ_JAFHKI010000193.1 GCF_016937615.1 Pseudomonas lactucae
CGGCAGCTGCGTACGGATTACCTATATCGGGAGCAAGCCCCTCCCACATTTAGATTGCGGGTGTCAGTAGATAGTCGCAGCTACCGAGCCGTCACGGCAGCCAGGCAGGGTTCTCGATCAGCAACGCCATCCCCTGCCCCCCACCCACACACGCAGCCGCAATCCCATAACGCAAATTGTGCCGACGCAGCTGCCGAGCCAGGCTCATGACCAGACGCAGACCGGTGGCCGCCAGCGGATGCCCCAACGCAAGAGAGCCGCCCTCGACGTTAAGACGCGTGCAGTCCAGCTCCAGCTCCTGGGCCACCGCCAGCACCTGCGCCGCCTGGGCTTCGTTGATCTCGAAACGACCAATATCGCCCAGGTTCAGCCCACTGCGCTGCAACAACAGGCGAATCGCCGGCGCCGGGCCGATGCCCATGTACTCAGGGGCCACCCCTACCACCGCACTGGCCACCAGCCAGGCCAGCGCCGGGCGCGAGCAGTCAGAGGCACGCCCGACCAGCGCCGCCGCCGCACCGTCGACCACCGCACAACTGTTGCCGGCGGTTTGCACCCCACCGGCATGGATTGCACGCAAACGCGCCAAGGCCTCCAGGCTGGTGGCCCGTGGATGGCTGTCCGCACTGACTGCACCCGCCTGACGCGCCAGAGTAATACTCCTCGACTGGTACCCTTCCAGTTCAAACACCTGGTTATCCACCGCCACGATCTCTTCAGCCCAGGCCCCCTCACCCTGCGCCTGCAACGCGCGCTGATGGCTGTCGCAGGCATACCGATCCACCGCCTCGCGGCTCAAGCCATAACGGCGCGCCAAGTTGTCGGCGGTGGCGATCATGTCCACCGCCGGGGCCGGATCGTACAACGCCTCCCAGAGAAAATCCTTGAACTGCACCTCGCCCCCCAGGCGAAACCCGCCCCGGTGGGTGTAGGCGGCAATCGGGTTGCGCGACATTGATTCAGCCGCCACGCACAACGCCAGTTGCGTCCCATCGCGCAGTTGCCCGGCGGCCTGGCGCAACAGCTCGAAACCGGTGGCGCAGATGCGCTGCACCCCCAGCGCCGGGACCGATTGCGCCACACCGCTGTACAACCCGATATGCCGTGGCAGCAAGTAGGCATCGAAACTGGCCTGGGCCATGGAGCCGGCCAGCACGCTGTCTACCGCCTGCGGTTCGATGCCGATGCGGCCAGCACTTCACGGCCGACCTTGATGCCCAGGTCGATGGGCGACACCAGCGACAGTGCCCCGCCGAGGTCGACCCAGGGTGTGCGCACCGCGTCGAAAATCGCCACATCGGTAAACGCCGCGTACTGCCCGGCGCCGCTCACGGCTTGGGCCCGGCGCGCAGGATCGTCGGATCTTCACCGCGATACAGCGCCTCGACCTTGGCCGCGCGCCATTGCAACACCGCGCGTTGGTTGATCGAGCCTTTGTCGGTGATTTCGCCACGGTCGATGGACGCCGCTTCGTCGAGTACGGCAATCCACTCCAGGCGACTGGCATTGCCGGTGGCCTCGCGATTGAGGCGCTGCAACCAGTCGCCGAACCACTGGCGCACCGGTGCGCTGGCGAGGACCTCGGCGTCGCTGGCATCAACGCTCAAGCCCGCCAGCCGGCGGCACTCGTAGAGCCTGGGGAATACCAGGGCGCCCAGGCATTCGCGGTCCGGTGCGGCGATCACCAGGTCCTGCACATACGGCGAGCCTTCGAGCACCGCGCGATTACGCATCGGGCCGACGCTGACAAATACCCCGGAAGACAGCTTGAAGTCCTCGGCGATGCGCCCGTCGAACATCAGCCCCAGTTGCGGCTGCTGAGGATCGGCGAGCTTGATTGCATCACCGGAACAGTAGAATCCCTGTTCATCGAACACCTCGGCGGTTTGCTCGGGCGCGCGCCAGTAACCCGGCATGATGTGCGGCCCGCGAAAGCGCCCTTCGAACTTGCCGTCCAGCGGCACCAGACGCACCTCGCACCCCGGTGCGGGCAAACCGATGTAACCGGCCATCGACAACGGTCCGGTGGTGAAGGTGCAGGACGGCGCGGCTTCGGTCATGCCCAGCCCGGCCATCATGCGGATGCGCTCGCCGCAGTGCAGCTCGGCCACGCGGTCGAGACGATCCCAGACACTTTGCGAGAGGCCGGCGGCGGCAAAGAAGAACAGTTTCATGCGCGCAAAAAACCGCTCGCGCAGCTCGGCGTCCTGTTCCAGGGCATTGACCAACTCTTCCCAGCCCTTGGGCACGGTCAGATAGGCCGTGGGCGAAATTTCCTTGAGATTGCGCAGGGTCTCGGCAATGCCCTGGGCGGTGGGTTTGCCATCGTCCAGGTAAAAGGTGCCGCCGTTATAGAGCACAATGCCGACGTTGTGGCTACCGCCAAAGGTGTGGTTCCACGGCAGCCAGTCCACCAGCACCGGTGGCTCCTCGCCGAACACCGGGAACGTCTGCAACAGCATCTGCTGGTTGGCGCAGAGCATGCGCTGGGTGGTGACCACGGCCTTGGGCAATTTGGTCGAGCCGGAGGTGAAGAGAAATTTAGCGATGCTGTCCGGGCCGGAGGCGTTGAACGCCGCCTCGGCCTCGGCACCACCCGGCGTTTGCAACAGGCTCGCAAAGCTGGCTTGAGTGCGTCCGGGCACCTCACCGCGCACGCAGATCAGCGGCGTGTCGGCCGGCAATACGGCCTCGATGGCGCGCTGATAAGCCGCCGCATCGCTGACGAACACCAGCCCCGGTTGCAGCAGCTCGCAGACATGGCGCAGCTTGGCGAAATCCTGGGACAACAACGCGTACGCAGGCGATACCGGGCAGTAGGGAATACCGGCGTACATGGCGCCGAGCGCTACTTGCAGATGCTCGATATCGTTGCCCGACAGCAACGCCAGCGGCTTGTGCGCCGACAGCCCGTAACTCAGCAAACCCTGGGCAATCGCACGCACGCTGTCGAGCATTTCCTGGTAGCTGACGCGACGCCACTCGCCGCCGGCCTGACGTGCGGCGATGAACGTCTGTTCGGGACGCACCTGGGCCCAATGCACCAGCCGGTCGAGCAAGCGCGGCGGCAACTCGGCCAGTGGCTCAAGGGAACGCATATGCAGCACGCCCTGTTCTTCAGTGACCTCGACCGGCGCATGGCCGATGGACACCGCGCGGTATCGCGGCGGGTGCTGCTCGGGCTGGGGTTGCGCTCTGAATTCGGAACTCACAAGGATGTCCTCCATCAAGGCGGGTCAACGCCGCCTTGTTATTGTTAGGTCGCGATGCCTGCTCAGATCGGGTAATGCCTGGGCCCGTTCTGCAAGGTCACCCAACGCAATTGCGTGAAGTGCTCGATCGCAGCCTTGCCGCCGAAACTGCCATAGCCGCTGGACTTGACCCCGCCGAAGGGCATCTGCGCTTCGTCATGCACGGTCGGGCCGTTGATATGGCAGATGCCCGATTCCACACGCTGCGCCAATGCCAGCGCACGCCCGGTGTCGCGGCTGAAGATCGCCGCCGACAGGCCGAATTCGGAGTCATTGGCCAGGCGCAGCAGCGCTTCATCACCGTCACCGCGCAGCAGCACCGCCACCGGGCCGAAGGACTCTTCGCGGTACAGACGCATGTGTTCGGTGACGCCATCGATGAGCGTCGGCTGCAGGATGCTGCCGTCCAATTGCCCGCCCGCCACCAGGCGTGCGCCCTTGGCCAGGGCATCGTCGATCAGGGCCTTGATGCGCGTACCGGCGTTGGCATCCACCAGCGAGCCCAGCACCGAATCCGGCGCGGCGGGATCGCCTGCGCGCAGGGTCGCAACCTTGGCCGCCAGTTTTGCGGTAAACGCATCGGCGACCTTGGCATCGACAATCAGGCGCTCGGTGGACATGCAAATCTGCCCCTGGTTGAAATAGGCGCCAAACGCCGCCGCATCCACAGCCGCATCCAGGTCGGCGTCGTCGAGCACCAGCAACGGCGCCTTGCCGCCCAGTTCCAGCAGGGCCGGCTTGAGGTGACGCGCCGAGAGCTCGCCAACAATCCGCCCGACATGGGTCGAACCCGTGAAATTGACCCGTCGCACCGCCGGGTTGGCGATCAGCCGCTCGACGATAGCGGCGGCATCCGCCGGGGCATTGCTGATGACGTTGACCACCCCATCACCGAGGCCGGCATCCTGCAACACCTGGCCGATCAGACGGTGCACCGCCGGGCTCAATTCCGAAGCCTTGAGCACCACGGTGTTGCCGCAGGCCAGCGGCATGGCGATGGCGCGAGTGGCGAGGATGACCGGGGCATTCCATGGCGCGATGCCCAGCACCACGCCGCATGGCTGACGCAGGGCCATGGCGAAACTGCCGGGCACATCGGAGGGGATGACGTCGCCGGTGATCTGGGTGGTCATCGACGCAGCTTCGCGCATGATGTTGGCCGCCAGGCGCACGTTAAAGCCATACCAGTTGGCCATGGCGCCGGTCTCGCCGGCAGCGGCAATAAATTCGGCGCTGCGCGCCTGCAATTGCTCGGCCGCCACGAGCAAGCGCGTGCGGCGCTCGTTGGGCGCCAGCGCGGCCCAAGTGGGGAACGCGGCCTGGGCCGCGGCCACGGCGGCGTCGGCATCTTCAAGGGTAGCGGCGGCGACCCGCGAGACCACTTCACCGGTCACCGGGTTGCGACGCTCAAAGGTTCGACCGTCGCGGGCGGGGCACGACTGGCCGCCAATCAATAGGGGCACGTCCAGCATGGTGATTCCTCTTTATTATCTTTATCGGGAATACGTTCAGCGTCGTCACAACAGTGCGGCCCGCAGGCCGCGTCTTTCAGCGTTTATACGCCTGCAGGCCAGGCTTGATGCTCTTGTCGTCGAGGAACTGCTTCATACCCTGCTCGCGACCGCCTTCGGTGTCGAGCAAGCGCGACTGATCGAGCTTGGCGTAGAGGTAATCCTCGTTCTGCTCCCAGGTCAGTTCGCGGCAACGCTTGAAGCCATGTTTGGCCGCGCGCAGCACCACCGGGTTTTTCTCCAGCAGGTTACGCGCCAGTTCGATGGTCACTTCGCGCAGTTGCGCCAACGGCACGCTCTCATTGACCAGGCCCATTTCGGCGGCCTTGCGCCCGTCAAAAGTCTTGCCGGTCATGATGTAGTACAGCGACTGACGATGGCCCACGGTGTCGGCCATGGCCTTGCTCACCAGGTTGCCCGGCGGGATGCCCCAGTTGATTTCCGAGAGGCCGAAAGTCGCTTCATCGGCGCAGATCGCCAGGTCGCACGCCACCAGCGGGCTGAAACCGCCACCGAAGCACCAGCCATTGACCATCGCGATGGTCGGCTTGGCGTACATGCGCAGCAGCTTCCATTGCCATTGCGAGGCTTCGCGGCGGATTTTTTCCTGGAGGATTTCCGGGCCGGCATCCACTTCGCGGAAGTATTCCTTGAGGTCCATGCCCGCGGTCCAGGCTTCACCGGCGCCGGTCAGCACCAGCACACCGGCGGCCGGGTCCTGCTCGAGGGTTTCCAGCACATCGATCATTTCCCGGTTGAGGGTCGGGCTCATGGCGTTGCGTTTTTCCGGGCGATTGAGAATGACCCAGGCAATGCCTTCCTCGATCTCGACTTTGACGGTGGTCCAGCGGCCTTCGTAATTGCTCATGGCGGTGCACTCTTGTTCTGGGGTGTGAAGATGATTCGAAATTAAACCGCAAATATAGTTATGTCAATTAACTATTAATCCGGATAACCAATATTTTATGGGGTATGACCGCTGCATTTTTTTCGGGCCGGGTAAAAAACCGGCATAGCCACGGCGCGTCAACCCCGGCAAACTAGATAGCCTTCTTAACCTCCACTTTCTGAGGATTGCACTGTCCATGGCCAAGCCTTCCAAAATCGCCGCCAGCCAGGCCCTGCCCGAACATGACGAGGGTCGGCCGCCGCTGGATTCAGCCCTGGACGATCTGATCGGTTATGCCATGCGCCGCGCCCAGCTCAAGCTGTTCCAGAACCTGATCGGCCGGCTGTCGGACCACGACCTGCGCCCGGCACAGTTCTCGGCCCTGGCAATCATCGAGCAGAACCCCGGGCTGATGCAGGCCGACCTGGCCCGTGCCCTGGCCATCGAACCGCCCCAGGTGGTGCCCTTGCTGAACAAGCTGGAAAGCCGCGCCCTCGCCGTGCGCGTGCGGTGCAAACCGGACAAGCGTTCCTACGGGATTTTCCTGAGCAAGACCGGCGAAGCGCTGCTCAAGGAGCTCAAGGACATCGCCGCGCAAAGCGACCTGAACGCCACCGCAGCCCTGGACGTCGAGGAACGTGCAGAGCTGCTGCGCCTGCTCAAGAAGGTCTATCAGGACTGATGTCTACCAGAGCGCCACGGTGTAGAGCACCAGGAAGCGCGTCTGATTTTCATCGCGAAACGCCGCGCCGCCCGGGAAGTCGTTGCGGTAGATCGACTTGCGCGTCATCAGCCCGACGTTCTTCAGCGGGCCGCTCTGGATCACGTAGCCCAGCTCCATCTGGAACTCGCGCTCCTTGCGATCCTCGGCATTGAAGGCTGTCAGCTCGATGTTGTCGCCGCGCACATAGCGCAGCCGGGTCTTCAAGCCCGGCACGCCTGAGGCGGCAAAATCATAGTCATAGATGGCCTGCCAGGTGCGCTCCTTGGCGTTGAGAAAGTCCGAACTCATGGTCAGTTCGCTCATGCCCATCAACTCGGTGCCGGAGATATACGGCGTGGCGGTTTCCCCACTGGAATGCATGTAGCCCAGGCTGACCCGATGGCCGCCCAGGCGGTAGCCGAACAGCGCCGAGAGGTTGCGGTTATCCACGTTGCCTGCCTTGGCGCTGCCGTCCTCACGACTGAAGAAACTGCGCAGGTCGCTGGTCAGCACGCCATCGCCCACCGGCAGGTTGTGCAGCAGTGCCAGGGTGTCCTGCTGGTAAAGGTCCGCGACCTCGGCGTGGTACACGCGCAGGCTGAGGTCTTTGTTGACCTGGTAATCGCCGCCCACATACGCCAGGTGCGAGGTGGTGGCCGTGGCGTTGAACCGGCGGTTGGGCGAGGCAATGGTCATGGCCTGGTAGTCGGTGGAGTCGCGCCTGTTGATGCGGTCGATGTAACCGGTGTTGAGGGTCAGGCCATCAATATCCTTGGAGCTCAGGGCGGTACCGCGAAAGGTCTGCGGCAGCAGGCGCGACGGGCTGGCGAAAGCGAACGGCAGGAAGATCGACACGTCGCCGGCCTTCACCGTGGTTTGGGCAAACCGCAGCTTGGCGGTCGGCGCCAGGCGCGAGTATTCATCGGCGGCACGCTTGTCGCTGGCCGACACCGGCAATAACTCGGTGCCGCTGCGGTCCGGCGACGAGTCGAGCTTGACTCCCATCAATCCACGCACATCCAGGCCAAAGCCGAGGGTGCCGGGGGTGTACCCCGATTCCAGGTTGAGCATGAACGCCTGGGCCCACTCACGCGCGGCCGTCTTGGCGCCGTCATCCTTGTAGTCACGGTCCAGGTAGTAATTGCGCAGCGTCAGGGTGCCGTGGCTGTCGTCGATAAACCCCGCCGCCCAGGACGCAGTGGGCAGCACACTCAACATCAACAGCGCGCTGATCAGGCAGGGAGTGCTGTTCGACACACGGCAGGTCGCCGCAACGGCGCCCATGGGGAGTTTTGGCATGTTCGATGTCCATTTTTGTTGTTGTTTTGGGGGTGACACGCGCTTGGCCCAAGCGGCTTCGCGGACAGAGAATGGAAACAGCAGAGCGCAGTCGTCAACTGCCACTGACCGATAATCGAACATTAATAAACGTATCTATTTTTGTTTTTTTCGCTACCGCGAATCTCAAACCGGCGACTTAGAGGGCCTGGATGCTGATGGTTGGCGCAGCGCCGCCGCCCTTCTTTTTATAGTTATATTTGTTATCTTGATTTCCAGCCGCCTCACGGCTCACCACGACAACAAAAACAACAATGAGGTTTGCCCATGAACAGTCCATCGCGTCGTTCGACGCTGACCATCGCTTTGTGCTTTATCGTTGCGCTGATCGAAGGTTTCGACCTGCAGGCCGCCGGCACCACCGCCGCAGGGTTGCGCCACAGCTTTGCCCTCGACCCGAAAATGCTCGGCTGGGTGTTCAGCGTCGGTATCATCGGCCTGTTGCCCGGGGCGTTCTTCGGCGGCTGGATCGCCGACCGTATCGGGCGCAAAAAAATCCTGGTACTGGCGGTGCTGCTGTTCGGGTTGTTCTCCCTGAGCACCGCGTTTGTCGACAGCTATGCAAGCCTGTTGCTGGTGCGCTTCCTCACCGGCCTGGGCCTGGGCGCCGCGCTGCCCAACCTGATCGCGCTGTGCGCCGAGGCGGTCAGCGAGCGCAATCGCGGCACCGCCATCAGCGTCATGTACTGCGGCGTGCCGCTGGGGGGCGCACTGGCCGCCGTGGTGGCGATGTTTTCCAGTGAACACTGGCAGACCACCTTTATCATCGGTGGCCTGGCACCCTTGCTGGCCGTGCCGTTGATGATCGTGCTGCTGCCGGAATCCAACGCCTTTCGCCAACAGTCGCACACCACGTCCGGCGCCCGTGCCTCTACCCGCCAGGCCTTGTTCGGTGACGGTCGCGCACGCACCACACTGGCGTTGTGGCTCAGTTATTTCTTCACCCTGACGGTGATGTACATGCTGCTCAATTGGCTGCCGTCGCTGTTGCTGGAACAAGGCTTCAGCAAACCCCAGGCGGGCCTGGTGCAGATGCTGTTCAATATCGGCGGGGCCCTGGGTTCGCTGCTCGGTGGCGTACTGCTGGACCGTTGCCACGCGCTCAAAGTGGTGCTGTTCGTGTACGCCGGGTTGCTGGCCGCGCTGGCCGGTGTCGGGCTGTCGGAGGGCATCGTGCCCATGGCCATCTTTGGTTTCGCCGCGGGATTGTTCATTTTGGCCGCGCAATTGGTGCTGTATGCCAGCGCCCCACCCGCTTATCCCGTCGCGGTGCGGGCCACCGGCGTGGGTGCGGCGTGGCCATCGGCGACTGGGGTCGGTGGCCGGGCCGCTGGCCGCCGGGCAACTGCTGGCAGCAGGCG
>NZ_JAFHKI010000194.1 GCF_016937615.1 Pseudomonas lactucae
CCCTCCCACACTGGACCGCGCCGGTATCAGTTACCGGTAGCGCTGCCTTGGTTGCTGTCGTAACCGTCACCGTCACTGGTGCCACTGTCACTTTCATCCTGATGCAGTACGCCGCCGGTCTTGACCGTCGAATCCCGCAGGGTCGAATTGAGGGCCGAGCGCGGCAATGGGTTGCTGGTGGTGGTCGACAGTTCCTGGCGGAACGGGTTGACCAGCTTGGCGTTCAGGCGAATGTCCTGGGACGACGCGCCCACCGACAGGGTGAAGCTGTCGGCGTCCACCACCCATTGCTTGCTCTTGACGTCGTAGTAGGCCAGCGAGCGATCGTTGAGCTCGATGGTCACACGCTTGCTCTCGCCAGGCTTGAGGAACACCTTCTTGTAGCCCTTGAGTTCCTTGAGCGCGCGCTCGACTTTCGGCGCGTTCTGGCCCACGTACAGCTCGGCGACTTCGGCGCCCGCCACCTTGCCGGTGTTGGCCAGGTCGAACGACACCTTGATCGGTGCGCCCGCCACCGCGACCCCAGGGGTCACACTGATGTTGCTGTAGCCGAAGGTGGTGTACGACAAGCCGTAGCCGAACGGGTAGAGCGGCTTGATGCCTTTTTTCTCGTAACCGCGATAGCCCAGGAACAGGTCGTCCTTGTAGCTCATCGTGGCCAGGGTTTCCTGATTGTCGAAAGTCGGGAAGGTCGCGTAGATCGGGTTGTCTTCGATGTTGCGCTCAATGCTGATCGGCAACTTGGCCGACGGGTTGACCTTGCCCAGCAGGATCTCCGCCAATGCCTGGCCGCCGTTCTGCCCTGGGTAGAACGCATGCAGCGCGGCCGGCACCTGGTCGATCCAGTCGCTCATCTTCAGCCCGGTGCCGCCGTGCAGGGTGACGATGGTGTGGGGGTTGACCTTGGCGATGCTCTGGATCAACTGGCCCTGGAATTCCGGCAGGTCGAAGCTGTGGTCGAAGCCTTCACCTTCGTACTCACTGCTGTTGCCCGCGGCCACCAGCACGGCGTCGTACTTGGCCAGGTCCTGCGGCGCAACCAGTGACGCCCAGCTCATCTGCACGCCCACCAGGCCGCCCATGGTCGAGAGGTAGCCGTTGCGGCGCGAGTATTCCAGCTTGATATCCACCGGTTTGCCGGCTTCCAGCTTGACCTTGGCAAACACCGGGATGGTTGGTGGGATGCTGTTGTTGGGCAGCGGCTTGCCGTCGCCGTTGTCGAGGACTTTCTGGCCGTTGACGTAGAGGCGCACGGCACCGTCGGCGCGCACCTTGAACACCTGCTCACCGCTGACTGTCGGGGTGATCTGCCCGCTGTAGCGGATCGAGGTGGCGGCGGTGTCGCCGTTCACCGGCAGGCTGTCGGTGGACCAGTCGAGGTCGACATGCTGGTCGGTGCGGCTGGCGGCCGGGTCTCCGGACCAGTTGCTGTTGTTGAAAAACTCGGTCTTCACGCCGTTGACGCGCTTGCCGTCGCTGTCGGTGTGGGTCCAGTTGGCGGCCGATGGGTCCAGGGACAATCCGTCGATAAACTCGACCTTGGCCCCCGGCGCCAATTGCTGCAGGCCGCTCAGCTCGCTGATGTAGTGGGCCGCCATCACGTTCGCGCTGCCGAAACCGGTCGGCGGGGCGTACTTGGCCAGGTTGCCGACCACCGCGATGGTCTTGACCTGCTTGGCGTCCAGCGGCAACAGGTTGTTCTGGTTCTTCAGCAGCACGATACCTTCGCGCGCGGCGTTCAGGGCCACGCGGTTGCTGGTGGCGCTGTTCATGTTGTGGCGGGTCAACGGCGCCTTGCTGTCGAACTTGTACAGGTAGATCTGCTTGAGGATGCGGCGCACCTTGTCATCGAGGATCGCGCCGCTCAGCTCGCCGCTGTCCAGGTACGGCTTGAGCACCGTGCTGTTCATCTGGTAGCCCATCATGTCCAGGTCGGTGCCGGCCTGTGCCGCCGGCAAGCCGTTGACCACCGCGTTGTAGTCGCTCTGCACGAAGCCTGGGTAGCCCCACTCGGTCTTCAGGATATCGTGGATCAGGTGCGAGTTTTCGCAGGCGAATTCGCCGTTCACCTTCTGGAAGGCGCACATCATCATCGCCACCTTGCTGTTCTTCGAGGCGGACTCGAACGGTGGCAGGGTCATTTCGCGCAGCACCCGCTCGCTGATGCTTTCATCGAGGTGGAAGCGGTTGCTTTCCTGGTCGTTGGCCGCGTAGTGCTTGGCATTGGCCCACACCCCGCGCGACTGGATACCATTGATCACCGCCGGCCCCAGGCTGGCGCCGAGGAATGGGTCTTCACCGGACAGGTATTCGAACGCACGGCCGCTGTACGGCATGCGGTACAGGTTCACGCCGGGGCCGGTGACGAACTGATACCCGCCGCTGGCGGTGTCGTAACCCAGGGCGCGGCCCAGGTCGATGGCGCGGCGCGGGTTCCAGCTGGCCGCCAGGTTCGGGCCCGACGGGTACACCACGCCCTGCTCGTTGCCTTCGCTGGTGTAGCGCACGCCGACGCCGCCATCGGCGCCGTGGATCTGCGGGATGCCGTATTGGCTCAGTGGCTTGACGTCCCAACCACCGGTGCCGCCGATATAGGCGAGTTTTTCTTCCAGGGTCATCTTGGCCAGGGTTTTATCCGCGGCTTTTTCCGCGCGGCTTACCCGGCCTTCATCCAGCGCAGGGCTGGTGGCCGCATGCACTTGGGCCACGGCCAGGGCCAGCAGGGCGAATGCCGACTGTGCACCGATCATCTTGCGTTTACTCATGGGTTTCTCCGACAACTCTTCGTTGGAAAATGGGACGGCGCTCGTCACTTTTTCGTGGGCAATAGTTCGCCTTGATCGCAATGTTTAACCGATGGCTAATTGCAATTACTGGGCGGGTTTTGCAGTTATAAAAGTTTAATAATTGTATTAATTATTCTTGTGGGTGATGTCTTGGCGATATCACGAGATGGCATTTTGAACCGCGAAAACGCCATAATTAAGGCAATTCTTGCGGTTATAAGTCAAACAAAAGCTAATTTTTGCGTAAAATAAGAAATATTTCATTACGATTTTGAACTTGAGTTAAACCTACTGGTCGATTTGTTTAAGAAAATTCAGGGTGGCATGGCAAATGAATGGCCCCGCTCGGTAGTTCTAAAAGGCCATGTTTTATACAAGCTGTCATACACATCGCTTTGGTGTAGGGTCTTGAACGAATTCAGGGCGCTACTTGAGCGGTCCGTTGTTTTTTATCTGGAGAATGTTCATGAAGATTTCCCTGTTGGGTGCCGGTTTTGTGCTGGGCGTTGCATTGAGTGGCGCAGCCATGGCGGCTGAAGCCACCGACGCGGACGCCAAGTCCGGCGCCACCGATTCCACGGTTTTGACCCAGACCCAGGATGCCAAGGCCGCGAAAAAACAGAAGGCCGAAACCACCAAGGGCGGCCGGCCGTTGAATGGCAGTCAGGCTGCGCCGAAGACCTCGAACTAACGGGGAAAACGCGATCCCCTGTGGGAGGGGGCTTGCCCCGATAACGGTTTATCAGTCAGCACATGCGGCAGCTGGTCCACCGCTATCGGGGGCAAGCCCCCTCCCACAAGGGTTCCCAGAGTCCTTCAGAACATTGCCCCTCAGATAGTCACCCATGCCCAGCCCCTCAACGCCCATCAACGCCTGCGACATGCACATCCCGCACACCGAACAGGTCTGCGCATGGCTGATGCAACACGCCGGCTTGAAAACCGTTGACCTGGAGCGCGCCCGGCGCTTGTCCCAGGAGTCGGGCGACAGCGAATTGCTCGGCCTGTTGACCCGCCTGGGGCTGGTCTCCGAAGTGGAGCTGGCCCGCGCCTGGGCCGATCTGCTCGGCGCGCCGCTGTTACTGGCGGAGGCCGCCCCGCCGTTGCTGGACCCGTTGCCGGCCTTGACCGAGCGCTTCATGCGCCACTATCAGGTGGTGCCGGTGGGCTGGAGCCAGGGCGGGTTGCGCGTGCTGGCGGCCAACCCGGCGCTGGTCTATCCGTTCCAGGCCATGGCCTATGCCTGCGGCGTGCCGGTGTGGCTGGCGGTGGGCCCGCGCAACGAAGTCGAAACCCTGATCGAGCGTTACTACGGCCAGGGCCGCTCGGCCATGGGCACCCTGATCGAGAACCTCGACGAGCAGGGCGGTGCGCTGGAAGACATCGAACACCTCAAGGACATGGCCTCCGAAGCGCCGGTGATTCGCCTGGTCAACCTGATCCTGCAGCGCGCGGTGGAACATCGCGCCTCGGACATTCATATCGAACCCTTCGAAAACCAGCTCAAGGTGCGCTACCGCATCGACGGCGTGCTGCACGAGGCCGAGGCGCCGCCGTCCAGTTCGTCGGCGGCGGTGATTTCACGGGTGAAGATCATGGCGCGCCTGGACATCGCCGAGCGACGCTTGCCCCAGGACGGGCGCATCATGCTGCGCATCCAAGGCAAGGAGCTGGACCTGCGCGTGTCCACGGTACCGACCAGTTTTGGCGAATCGGTGGTGATGCGTTTGCTCGATCGCCAGACCGTGCAGTTCGATTTCCAGAGCCTGGGCTTCGACGGCCAGCGCCTCGACACCTTCCTTGAGGTGCTCGAACGCCCCCACGGCATCCTGCTGGTCACCGGCCCCACCGGTTCGGGCAAGACCACCACGCTGTACACCGCGCTGTCGCGCCTCAATACCGCCGAGCGCAAGATCATCACCGTCGAAGACCCGGTGGAATACCAGCTCGAAGGC
Organism: Pseudomonas lactucae; assembly: GCF_016937615.1. Classification (GTDB taxonomy): domain Bacteria; phylum Pseudomonadota; class Gammaproteobacteria; order Pseudomonadales; family Pseudomonadaceae; genus Aquipseudomonas; species Aquipseudomonas lactucae. The sequence continues at coordinate 4,742 of NZ_JAFHKI010000194.1, forward strand.
ATCAACCAGATCCAGGTCAAACCGGCCATCGGCCTGGACTTCGCCGGTGCGCTGCGTTCCATCGTGCGCCAGGACCCGGACGTGATCATGATCGGTGAAATCCGCGACCTGGAAACCTGCCGCATCGCTATCCAGTCTTCGTTGACCGGGCACCTGGTGCTCTCGACCCTGCACACCAATAGCGCGGCAGCGAGTATCACGCGCCTGCTGGACATGGGTGTGGAAAGCTACCTGATTGCCTCGACGGTCAACGGCATCCTCGCCCAGCGCCTGGTGCGCCGCCTCGACCCGGCCACCCGTGAAGCCTTTGAAGCACCGCCGCAATTGATCGCCGAACACGGCCTGGATCGTTTTACCGACCAGCGCCCGATCCTGCTCTACCGGCCCCGCGCGGATGCACCGGGCGGCGGCTATCACGGGCGCAGCGCGATCACCGAACTGCTGGTGATGAACGACGAACTGCGCAGCCTGCTGATGCGTCAGGCCGACGCCGCCACCCTCGAACAGGCCGCCCGCCGTGGCGGCCTGCGCACCTTGCATGAAGAGGGCCTGCGCCAGGCGGTGGCCGGCGTCACCTCACTCGAAGAAGTGCTGCGCGTCACCCGGGGTGAGGGCACATGAGCCTGTACAAGTACCGCGCCCTCGATAGCCAGGGCCAGGCGCAGCACGGCACCCTGGAAGCCAAGGACCAGGACGCCGCCGTCGCCGCGCTGCACAAGCGCGGTTTGTTGTTGTTGCACATCGATGTGGCCGGCGCCCAGGGGCTGCGCAAGGCCTTCGGGCGCGGCCAGTTGAATGGTGCGGCGCTGGTCAGTTTCACCCAGCAACTGGCAACCCTGCTGGGGGCCGGCCAACCGTTGGAGCGCTCCCTCGGTATCCTGCTCAAACAGCCCGGCCAGCCGCAGGCTCGTGCGTTGATCGAGCGCATCCGCGAACAGGTCAAGGCGGGCCAGCCCTTGTCCAAGGCGCTGGAAGAGGAGGGCAGCCAGTTCTCGCCGCTGTACCTGAGCATGGTGCGTGCCGGCGAAGCGGGCGGCGCCCTGGAAAACACCCTGCGCCAGCTCAGCGACTACCTGGAGCGCAGCCAACTGCTCAGAGGCGAAGTGATCAACGCGTTGATCTACCCGGCGTTCCTGGTCGTGGGCGTGCTCGGTTCCCTGGCGCTGTTGCTGGCCTATGTGGTGCCGCAGTTCGTGCCGATCTTCAAGGACCTGGGCGTGCCGATCCCGCTGATCACCGAAGTGATCCTGGGACTGGGCCAGTTCCTCGGTGCTTATGGCCTGGCGGTGTTGGCCGGGCTGATCGTGACCGTCTGGACCCTCGCCGCGCGCCTGCGTGATCCGCGGCGGCGTGAACGTTATGACCGGCGCGTGCTGGGTATTCGTGTGATCGGCCCGCTGTTGCAACGCGTTGAGGCCGCCCGCCTGGCGCGCACCCTGGGCACCTTGCTCAGCAACGGCGTGGCCCTGCTGCAGGCCCTGGTCATCGCGCGGCAGGTCTGCACCAACCGCGCCCTGCAAGCGCAGGTCGCGCAGGCCGCCGAAGCGGTCAAGGGCGGCGGCACCCTGGCCAGCGCCTTCGGCAGCGAGCCACTGCTGCCGGACCTGGCCCTGCAAATGATTGAAGTCGGCGAACAGGCCGGTGAACTGGACAGCATGCTGCTCAAGGTCGCCGAGGTGTTCGACGTCGAAGCCAAGCGCGGAATCGACCGTCTGCTCGCCGCGCTGGTGCCGTCGCTGACCGTGGTGATGGCGGTGCTGGTGGCGGTGATCATGCTGGCGATCATGCTGCCGCTGATGAGCCTGACCAGCAATATATGAACCCCCTGAGGAAGCAAAACGATGCGTCAGACCCGATTTAAACCTGCCCGCCGCCAGGGCGGTTTTACCTTGTTGGAAATGCTCGCGGTGATCGTCCTGTTGGGCATTGTCGCGGCCATCGTTGTGCGTCAGGTCGGCGGCAATGTGGACAAGGGCAAGTACGGCGCGGGCAAGGCGCAACTGGCCAGCCTGAGCATGAAGATCGAAAGCTACGGGCTGGACGTCGGCTCGCCGCCCAAGACCCTGCAACAGTTGGTCGACAAGCCCGGCAACAGCGCCGGCTGGGCCGGGCCATACGCCAAGCCGTCTGACCTCAAGGACCCGTTCGGCCATGCCTTTGGTTATCGCTTCCCCGGTGAGCACGGCGCGTTCGACCTGATTTTCTACGGCCAGGACGGCCAACCCGGTGGCGAAGGCTACAGCGCCGACCTGGGCAACTGGGAATAAGCCACGACCATGGCCAACGCTCAACGCGGCTTTACCCTGCTGGAAATGCTGGTGGTGATCGTGCTGATCAGCCTCGCGGCCGGGTTGGTCGGCTTCGGCCTGCAACAGGGGCTGCGCGCCGCCAAGGAGCGCCAGGCCGTCGGCAGATCGTCGAGGCGCTACGTAGCACGCGGGCGCGGGCAATTGTGAGTGGTACCACCGAAAGCACCGTATTCGATTTGCAACAGCTGAGTTTTCAAGCGCCCGGCGCCCAAAAAACAACTGGCCGGCCGACCTGCAAGTGACCCTGCACACCGCCGAACAAGCCGGTTCGGCGGTGGCGTTCTACCCGACGGCAGCCTCCACCGGCGGCAACCTCGTTGTTGGCCAATGGCAGCCGGCGCTGGCGCATCGATATTGGCTGGCTGACCGGCAGCGTGCAGTCCAGGACGTTGCCATGAAGCATCAGCGCGGGTTCACCCTCCTGGAAATGCTCGCCGCGCTGACGTTGATGGCGATCTGTAG
>NZ_JAFHKI010000195.1 GCF_016937615.1 Pseudomonas lactucae
GAATAACCCTGTGGGAGCTTGCCCCCGATGGCGGCGGATCAGTCAATATCCATTTACCTGACCCACCGCTATCGGGGGCAAGCCCCCTCCCACATTTGCCTGCATTCCAACATCGGGATTAGTGGCATTTGGTCATGGTTTGTAAAGGGCCAGCAAGGCGTGTTGACTGCATTTCAAGGCTTGCTCTGAGTGGTCTCCCTATTCAAACGCCTGGCGATTCTCCGGGGTGATCAGCTTGAACGGCACCCACACCACCGTCGACTCCAGCACCTCGCCGCGCACCAGGCGCAGTGCGGTGTCCACGGCGCCGCCGGCCTGGCCGGCGGCATCCTGGAACACGCTGACCGCCATCTTGCCCTCGGCCATCAACTTCAACCCGTCCGGTGTACCGTCGATACCGCCGACCCAGTAGTCCTTGGCCTGCTTGCCGGCCTTTTCCAGGCCCATGATCGCGCCGATCGCCATTTCGTCGTTATTGGCCGCGATGATCGAAAAATCGACGCCCTGCTTGACCCAATCAATGACGATCGTGGCGGCCTGGCTACGCTCCCAGTTACCGACTTTTTTCTGTATCACTTTCATGTCCGGGTATTTGGCGACGACTTTTTCCACGTCCTCGGTGCGCATCAATGAAGAGGCGTTGGCCGGGTCGCCCACCAGAATCACCACGTTGCCTTTGTAACCGGCACGGCGCGCCAGCTCTTCCATCTGCAAGGTGCCCGACTCCAGCTCGTTGGAGCCGACGAACGCGGTCTGTGCCGGCCACTTTTCCGGGTTCGGGTTACGGTTGACGAACACCAGCGGGATCTTCGCCTCCGAGGCCAGCTGCATCATCTGCGCGGCACTTTTGCCGTCGACCATCGCGATGATGATCGCATCCACCTTGGAATTGACCAGGTTGCGGAATTGGCGCATCTGCAAATCGACGCTGTCCTTGCCGTTCTCCATAAAGATGTCGGCGTTCATGACGCCGGCCTGTTGCTGCACCCCGTTGCGCAGCAAGGTCTGGAAGTTATCGTCGTACTTTGCCATGCCGACACCCAGCAAGGGCGTGGCGGACTGGGCGAGGCCCGGAACGAACAGCGTCGCCCCCAGCGCGAGCATTAACCATGCTTTCATGTTCTGACTCCTGCGGCTCAAACGCTGAAATGATGGAGCAGCTCGCGCTGCACTTTGGCCATGTTCGACAGCTCTTGGCTGCTGATGGCGGACTGTTCGGCGCCGTTTGCCGTCTGCTGGGCCGAATCGTTGATCTGGATGACCATCCGACTGGTTTCCTGCACCGTGGCGCTCTGCTGCTCGGTAGCGGCGGCAATCTGAATATTCATGTCACGGATGCTGTCGACCGCGCCGCTCATGGACAGCAACAAGTCACCGGCGCCCGAGGCCAGGGACACGCATTGGCTGGACTGCGCCTGGCTTTCGTTCATGACGTGAACCACCGAATGAATTTTTTCCTGCATGAGCCCGATCATGTCCTGGATTTCGCTGGTCGAGGTCTGGGTACGGCTGGCCAGCGACCGCACTTCATCGGCCACCACCGCAAAACCACGCCCTTGCTCGCCGGCACGGGCCGCTTCGATTGCCGCGTTCAGGGCGAGCAGGTTGGTCTGTTCGGCAATGGTGCGAATGGCCACCACAATGCCCTCGATGTTCTGCCCGTACTTCTGCAGCTCATCGGTCACCTGCGTGGCTTTGTTCACCTGGTCGGCCTGCTGGCGGATATTGACGATGGTCTCGGCCACGCGCTCCTGCACCTTGTGCGTGAGATCACTGGTGTCGTCCACCGCCTGGCGGGTGTCCTGCGCGCGCCGTGCCACCTCCTCGACCGTGCTTTCCATCTGCGTCATGGCCGAGGCGGCCGATTGCAGACGGTCCTTCTGTTCATCCACTACACGGGTGGTCTGCTCGCTGTTCAAGGCGTTGCTGCCAGCGGTCGCGGCCAGCGCATCGGCAGAACTGATCAATTCACGGAAGGTTTTCTGCAGGGCTTTGGTCAGCTCGTTCAGGTAACCGCCCAACTCACCGAATTCATCTTTGCGGCTGACATCGAAACTGACACGCATGTCCCCGGCGGTGAGCGTCTTGAGCACTTCGCGAAAGGCCGCCAACGGACGTCGCAGGCTGAAGGCGACCCACGTACCAATCGCCACCGCCGCCAGCACCGCCAGCACACACGCGATCAACAGCAAGCTGCGGCTGGTGCCGATGGTGGCGTTGGCCGAGTGACTGGCCTGGTTGGCCACCTCCAGGGATTGGCTGCCGAACTCGGCAATCCGCTCCAAGGTAGCTTTGAGCGCCGCGTCAACCGCATCGCGTTGTTGCTGCACCTGCGTGGCGAGTTTCGCCTCTCCCTGATAGGCCTGGAACAGGCCGTCAGGGGCGGTCAGGTCTGTCAGCAGACGATTGACCATGACGCCGGCGATCCGCCCGACCCTCGGGTCAATCGCCGTCAAGGCCTGGGCGCGGGTGCTGATCACTTCGTCCTGCAGGTTGAGCACACGCTGTAATTTATCAATGGCGGGCGTGACGGTATGGGCCGCGAAACCATCGTAGGACTTGTTCACTTCCAACAGCAGTTTTTCTGCGGCCGCCACCTGCTGCGGCTCGCCGGCACTGCGTGCCTGCGCGATGTAATCACGCAAATAACTGGTCAGCTGCATCGCCTGCGCACTGCTGTAGCCCTGCAGTTTGCGCGTCAACGCCAACTGCTGCACATGCTGCAAGTGGGACGTCATCAGCCCCTGCGCCTGTTCGGCGTAGGCCGCGACCTGTTGGCGCTGCTGCGCCAGGTTCGCCCGCAATGCTTCATGCTCGCCGGTATAGGCAAGGGTGCTGTCGAGCAACTGGTTGAACTGGGTGATGCTCTCGGTAAACGGGCGCTTGCCGTCCTCGATCTGCTTGGGGTCGGTACTGATCTGAATGGCCAGCAATGCCTGGTTGGCGCGCAGAATGTGCACGTACAACTCACTGGCGGCC
>NZ_JAFHKI010000196.1 GCF_016937615.1 Pseudomonas lactucae
TTCGGCAATGGCCAGTTGTTCGGCGTGCCGGTGCCGATTCTGATCACGATCCTGTGCTTCCTGTTTTTCGGCTGGTTGCTCAACTACACCACCTACGGGCGCAACACCATGGCCATCGGCGGCAACCCGGAAGCGGCGTTGCTGGCGGGGGTGAACGTTGATCGCACCAAGATCCTGATTTTTGCCGTGCACGGTCTGATCGGCGCACTGGCCGGGGTGATCCTCGCGTCGCGCATGACCTCGGGCCAGCCGATGATTGGGCAGGGTTTCGAGCTGACGGTGATTTCGGCGTGCGTGCTGGGCGGGGTGTCGCTGAGCGGTGGTATCGGCATGATCCGGCACGTGATTGCCGGCGTGCTGATCCTGGCGATCATCGAGAACGCGATGAATCTGAAGAACATCGACACGTTCTATCAGTACGTGATTCGCGGTTCGATCCTGCTGCTGGCGGTGGTCATCGACCGCATGAAACAACGCTGATTCAAAGCCCTATGAGCGGCAAATATGGGAGGGGGCAAGCCCCTCCCACGGTTTTTAATCAGTGCTGAACTTGAAGACGGTGTTCTGGGTGTAGGTTTGTCCCGGGTTCAAGCGAGTTGATGCAAAGCTGGGTTGGTTAGGCGCATCCGGATAGTGCTGGGTCTCCAGGGTAAACCCACTCCAGTGCAAGTAAGTCTTGCCTGCCTTACCCTTTACCGAACCGTCGAGGAAGTTGCTGGTATAGAACTGCACCCCCGGCTCACTGGTGTAGAGCTGCAAGCGCCGGCCCGACTCGGGGTCATGCACTTGGGCGGCGAGTTGCTTGACGTCGCCCTTGGTGTCCAGCGCCCAGTTGAAGTCAAACCCGCCTTGCTTCGGTTCGGCGAATTTAAGCTGCGGATGATCGTCCTTGATGTGCTGGCCGATCGGCGTGGGTTTGAGGAAATCCATCGGCGTGCCCTTGACTGGGGCGAGTTCGCCGGTTGGGATCAGCGTCGCATTGACCGGCGTGTAGTGGCTGGCATGCAAGGTGGCAACCTGTTTGAGGATGTCCCCGTTACCCGCGCCGGCCAGGTTGAAGTAGCTGTGGTTGGTCAGGTTGAGCACGGTGGGTTTGTCGGTGGTGGCCTTGTAGTCGATGTGCAGTTCGTTCTTATCGTTGAGGCTGTAGGTGACCTCGGTTTTCAGGTTGCCGGGGAAGCCCATCTCGCCGTCCTTGGACAGGTAGGTGAGGGTGACCCCAACCGAGTCCTTGCCCTGGACCGGCTCGGCTTTCCATACATGCTTGTCGAAGCCCTGGGCACCGCCGTGCAACGCGTTGGGACCGTCGTTGAGCGGCACCTGGAAGCGCTTGCCATCGAGTTCGAAAGCACCGCCGGCGAGGCGATTGCCGAAGCGCCCGATGGTCGCGCCGAAAAACGCCGTACCGGCCTGGTAGCCCTGTACGTCGTCGAAGCCGAGCACCACGTCGTCGACCTTGCCGTGTTTGTCCGGCACCTTCAGCGACTGCAGCACGCCGCCGTAGGTGATGACCGTGGCTTGCATGCCATGGCTGTTGCGCAGGATGTACTGTTCGACGGGCGTGCCGTCGTTGGTTTTACCGAAAGGTTTGTGCTCGCTGCTGAGCCCTGCCGCCTGGGCGCCGCCGCTGGCGATCAGCATGGACATGGCAAGGCCCGAGAGCAGGTATCGAGGGTGCTTCATGGTCGAACTTCCTTTTGTTGTTTTGAGTGGAATAGTTCTACTAATAGCGATATTTTGTCGGTGTGACAGCGAATTTATAGCCTTAAACGCCGATTTCGTAAAATAAAATAAGACTAATTGATCGAGGCACCGTTATATGAGTACTGCGCAGGCTGTTTATCCCGACCTTGAAGGCAAGACCGTACTGATCTCAGGGGGCGCCTCGGGTATCGGCGAATTCATGGTGCGCGCCTTTGCCGCGCAAGGCGCCAAGGTGGCCTTTGTGGACCGCGCGCAAAGCCAGGGCGAGCGCCTGGCGGCACTGTTGAGTTCGCAGGGGCATACGGTGGAGTTCGTGTGTTGCGACATCACCGACGAGATCGGCTATCGGGCGGCAATCACGCGGTTCGAGCAGTCGCTGGGGCCGATCACGGTGCTGGTCAACAACGCGGCTAACGACGTGCGCCATACCTTGGAAGAAGTCGACTCGGAGATGTTCGACCGGCTGATTGCGGTTAACCTCAAACACGCGTTTTTTGCCGCCAAGGCGGTGGTACCAATGATGAAAGGCGCCGGCGGCGGTTCGATCATCAACCTGGGCTCGGTCGGCTGGATGATGGCATCGGCCGGCTACCCGGTGTACGCCGCCAGCAAGGCCGCCGCCCACGGCATGACCCGTGGCCTGGCGCGGGAACTGGGGCCTCACCATATCCGCGTCAATACGCTGGTGCCGGGCTGGGTGATGACCGAAAAACAACTGGCCATGTGGGTGGATGACGCGGCCAGGGAACTCATCGCCCGCAGCCAGTGCATGCCCGGCAGCGTGATGCCGGAGCATATCGCCAATATGGCGTTGTTCCTGGCCTCGGATGCCTCGGCGATGTGTTCGGCGCAGAACTTCATCGTTGACGGCGGGTGGGTCTGAGCCGAACACGTCAGTTCAGACAACCCAGATCAATGTGGGAGGGGGCTTGCCCCCGATAGCGGTGGGCCAGCAAAGGAAGTATTGGCTGACCCTGCCTCATCGGGGGCAAGCCCTCCCACATTTAAAAAACGATGTTGCTTATTCGATCGGGTAGCGCTTGAACGCCGGATGCTGCTCCAGCCGCTCGGCGTGGCGTTTCAGGTTGGGGAACGCATCCGCCTTGACCACGGTCGCGACGGTGAACTGGCTGAACGACCAGGCGACTGCCGCAGTGATGGACGCCTGGGTGAGTGCTTCACTGTCGGCCAGTTGCTTGTCCAGCAACGCATACGCCGCCAGCAGTTGCCCGCTGACCCGCTCAAGCCACGGTGCATGCAGCTTTTCGGCTGGGCGCAGGTTGTGTTCGTACACGATCTGCACGCTCTTCTCGCAGGCTGCCAGGGCCAGCCCCAGTACCTGCATGTCCTTGGCGCGTGCCGCGAGGGGTTGGGGCAAAAGCTTTTTATCGGCCGGCGCCAGCGCTTCCAGGTAATCGAGGATCAGGCTCGAATCCATCAACACCGTGCCGTCGTCCAGCACCAAGGTAGGGGCCTTGACCACCGGGTTGATCCGGGCAAATTCATCGAAAGTGCGAAACACCGACAGCGGCTCATGCACAAAATCAATTCCGTACAGCTCCAGGGAAATCGCCACGCGGCGTACGTAGGGCGAGTCCAGCATGCCGATCAGTTTCATGAAGCCTCCATTGCTTTCTGGCGGGGTGGGCTCAAGAGATTAAGGGCACTCGATCGGCGTGCGCAATGTTTGCGGGCAATCGGTAAGATGTAGGTCGAATTCGTTGAACGCAAACGCCAGTGGAGCAGTGAGCATGACCGATTACGTACCCCCGAATGTCTGGACCTGGGACACCGAAAGCGGCGGCACCTTCGCCAGCATCAACCGGCCTATCGCCGGCGCTACCCACGACAAGGCGCTGCCAATCGGCAAGCATCCCTTGCAACTCTATTCCCTGGCCACGCCCAACGGGCAGAAGGTCACCATCCTCCTGGAAGAACTGCTCGCCCTGGGCCACACCGGCGCGGAGTACGACGCCTGGCTGATCAAGATCGGCGACGGCGACCAGTTCGGCAGCGGCTTCGTGTCGGTCAACCCGAATTCCAAGATCCCCGCCTTGATGGATCACAGCGGCGCCACGCCGATCCGGGTGTTTGAATCCGGCGCGATCCTGCAGTACCTGGCCGAGAAGTTCGGCGCGTTCTTGCCCACTGAGCCTGCGGCCCGCGCGGAGTGTTTGTCGTGGCTGTTCTGGCAGATGGGCAGCGCGCCTTACCTGGGCGGCGGTTTCGGGCATTTCTACGCGTATGCGCCGAGCAAGATGGAGTACCCGATCAACCGCTTTGCCATGGAAACCAAGCGCCAGCTGGACGTGCTCGATAAGCGCCTGGCGGTGAGCGAGTACATTGGCGGTGACGAATACACCATCGCCGACATCGCCATCTGGCCCTGGTACGGTGGTTTGGTCAAAGGCCGTTTGTATGGCGCGGCGCAATTTTTATCGGTGCATGAGTACACGCATGTGCAGCGCTGGGCGGATGCGATTGACGCGCGGCCGGCGGTGCAGCGGGGGCGGCGGGTTAACCGGGTTTCGGGCGAGCTTTCAGAGCAGTTGGCCGAGCGGCACGACGCGAGCGACCTGGACTAAAAGTGTGGGAGGGGCGGTG
>NZ_JAFHKI010000197.1 GCF_016937615.1 Pseudomonas lactucae
GGCTTGCCCCCGATAGCGCAGTGGCAGTCACTGTCTATATTGACTGACCCGCTGCAATCAGGGGCAAGCCCCCTCCCACATTTAGTTCTGCATCAGTTCTCGCCACCGAGTTAAACCAATACGGTAAACTGCGCGCACTGCTGTCTGGAGCTATTTATGCGCGAAGCGTTGAATCAAGGCCTGATCGACTTCCTCAAGGTCTCCCCTACTCCTTTTCATGCCACTGCCGCCCTGGCCCAGCGCCTCGAAGCGGCCGGTTACCAGCGTCTCGACGAGCGCGAGACCTGGGCCACCGAAGCCAACGGTCGCTACTACGTGACCCGCAACGACTCCTCGATCATCGCCTTCAAGCTCGGCCGTCATTCGCCGCTGCAGGGCGGTATCCGCCTGGTCGGCGCCCACACCGACAGCCCGTGCCTGCGGGTCAAGCCCCAGCCCGAGCTGCAACGCCAGGGTTTCTGGCAACTGGGTGTTGAAGTCTACGGCGGCGCGCTGCTGGCGCCATGGTTCGACCGTGACCTGTCCCTGGCCGGCCGCGTGACCTTCCGCCGCGACGGTAAGGTCGAAAGCCAGTTGATCGATTTCAAGTTACCGATCGCCATCATTCCCAACCTGGCCATACACCTGAACCGCGAAGCCAACCAGGGCTGGGCGATCAATGCCCAGACCGAGCTGCCGCCGATCCTCGCGCAGTTTGCCGGTGACGAGCGCGTGGACTTCCGTGCCGTGCTCACCGACCAACTGGCACGCGAACATGGGTTGAACGCCGATGTGGTGCTCGACTACGAGCTGAGCTTCTACGACACGCAAAGCGCCGCGGTGATCGGCCTCAATGGCGATTTCATCGCCGGGGCGCGCCTGGACAATCTGCTGTCCTGCTACGCCGGCCTGCAAGCCTTGCTCACCAGCGAAAGCGAGGAAACCTGCGTGCTGGTGTGCAACGACCACGAAGAAGTCGGCTCCTGCTCGGCCTGTGGCGCCGATGGCCCGATGCTGGAACAGACCCTGCGCCGCCTGTTGCCCGAAGGCGATGAATTCGTACGCACCATCCAGAAATCGCTGCTGGTATCTGCCGACAATGCCCACGGCGTGCACCCTAACTACGCCGACAAGCACGACGCCAACCACGGCCCCAAGCTCAACGCGGGCCCGGTGATCAAGGTCAACAGCAACCAGCGCTACGCCACCAACAGCGAAACCGCCGGGTTCTTCCGTCATCTGTGCATGGCCCAGGAAGTACCGGTGCAAAGCTTCGTGGTGCGCAGCGACATGGGTTGCGGCTCGACCATCGGCCCGATCACCGCCAGCCACCTGGGCGTGCGCACCGTGGACATCGGCCTGCCGACGTTTGCCATGCACTCGATTCGCGAACTGTGCGGCAGCCATGATCTGGCGCACTTGGTGAAGGTGTTGGGGGCGTTCTACGCGAGCCACGATCTGCCCTGATCTCCAGTGTGGGAGGGGGCAAGGCGAATCGTCGCACCGCCCTCCCACATTTAGTTCGGCGTACATCTGACCTGCATCAGCTGCACTTCCCATAATTCGACCTAGACTTGTCAGTATTCCCACTCCGACAAGGCCGTCGCCCCATGATCTCCATGTCCGCCTTCCACGCCCTGCTTATCCCCATTCTGGTCGGCATGTTCCTGCTCGCGGTCGGCTTCAATTTTCGCGACAAGCCCCTCGGCGTGTTCGGCATGTGGGTCGGCATGCTGCTGATCCTGGGCACTGTGGTGTACAAGATCCTCGCCAAACTGGCCGAATGACGCGTGCCCTCGTACACTCGGTCGACCTGTCGTCTTCAAGGTTGACCGCCTCGTGCTCTCCCGTCTGTTCGCCCTGCCCTGCTACCTGCTGATCGCCCTGCTCACCCTGCTTCCCACTTCGCCTGCCCACGCCGTGGGCTTGCCTGGACTGCTGGGCGGTACCGCCAAGGCTCAACCTCAAGCCGAGGCGCCCCTGGGGCAGTCCCTGGATGAGGTGATCAAGACCCTGGAAAACGACCAGCAGCGCAGCCAACTGCTCAGCGACCTGAAAAAGCTGCGCGCCGCCACGCAAAAGGCCCAGCCCGCCGCCGAACAAGGCGTGCTCGGGCTGATCGGCAGCACGCTGTCCGGCCTGGAATAGCAGTTTTCGGGCAACGACAGCCCGCTGGGGCGCTGGTCCAATGAGGTCGACCTGGCCAAGGACGAACTCAATGCCTTGATGCTGCCGGCCAACGAGTGGCTGCCAATCATCTTCGGTTTCGCCCTGATCCTCGCGCTGTGGAGCCTGCTGGCCGCCGTGCTGATCTGGCTCAGCCACCGCGTGCGCGAGCGCTTCGGCCTGCCGGAAGAACTGCCGCAACACCCGCGCACCTGGGACATGGTGCGCTTCGCCCTGCGCAAACTGGGGCCGTGGCTGATCGCCCTGGTGATCACGGTTTACCTGAGCTACGCCTTGCCCTCGTCCCTGGGCAAATCCCTGGCGATGGTGCTGGCTTACGCGTTGGTGGTCGGTACTTGTTTCTCGGCGATCTGCGTGATTGCCTTCTCCCTGCTGGACGGTCCGCACCGCCATCGCGCGCTGTACATCCTGCGTCACCAGGCCTTCCGTCCGCTGTGGTGGATCGGCAGCTTTGCCGCCTTCGGCGAAGCCCTCAGTGACCCGCGCCTGGTGAGCGCACTCGGCCAGCACCTTGCCCACACGGCGGCGACGGTCGCCAATGTGATGGCCGCGCTGTCCACCGGGGTGTTTATCCTGCGCTTCCGCCGGCCGATTGCGCACCTGATACGCAACCAGCCGCTGTCGCGGCGCCTCACCCGCCGCGCCCTTACCGACACGCTGTCGATCATCGGCACCTTCTGGTACCTGCCGGCGATGTTGCTGGTGGGTATCTCACTGTTTGCCACGTTCCTGTCCGCCGGCGACACCAGCACCGCCCTGCGCCAGTCGTTGTTGTGCACGGTGTTGCTGGTGTTGTGCATGGTGATCAACGGCCTGGTGCGTCGTCACGCCCTCAAACCCCAACGGCACAAGCGCCATGCGCTGTATTCCGAACGTCTGAAAAGCTTCATCTACACCCTGGCCCACTTGGTGGTGTGGCTGGTGTTTATCGAGCTGGGCCTGCGGGTGTGGGGCCTGTCGCTGATTGGTTTTGCCGAAGGCGAGGGCCATGAAATCGCGGTCAAGCTGTTCGGGCTGGCCGGCACGCTGCTGTTTGCCTGGTTGATCTGGATCCTCAGCGACACCGCGATCCACCACGCCCTCACCCGTTCGCGCAAAGGCCTGGCCAACGCGCGGGCGCAAACCATGATGCCGTTGATCCGCAACGTGCTGTTCGTGACCATCTTCATCATCGCCGCCATCGTCGCCCTGGCGAACATGGGCATGAACGTCACTCCGCTGCTGGCCGGTGCCGGTGTGATCGGCCTGGCCATCGGCTTTGGTGCGCAATCGCTGGTGGCGGACTTGATCACCGGCCTGTTCATCATCATCGAAGATTCCCTGGCGATTGACGATTACGTTGACGTCGGCGGGCACCTGGGCACCGTCGAGGGCCTGACCATCCGCACCGTACGCCTGCGCGATATCGACGGCATCGTGCACACCATCCCGTTCAGCGAAATCAAGAGCATCAAGAACTACTCGCGGGAGTTCGGCTACGCGATCTTCCGGGTGGCGATCCCCTACAACATGGAGATCGATGCCGCGATCAAGCTGATCCGCGAGGTCGGCCAGAAAATCCGCAACGACCCGTTGCAGCGCCGCAACATCTGGTCGCCGCTGGAGATCCAGGGGGTGGAAAGCTTCGAGTCAGGCAGCGCAATCCTGCGCGCACGGTTCAAGACGGCGCCGATCAAACAATGGGAAGTGTCGCGGGCGTTCAACCTGGCGCTCAAGCGGCAACTGGATGAGGCCGGGCTGGATCTGGCCACGCCGCGCTTGAGTGTGCAGGTGGTGACGGGGGCAACGGGCGGGTTGGAGAAAGACAAGAACGCTTGAACCTTTAGGAACCGGCTTGTTGTGGCGAGGGAGCTTGCTCCTGCGGGCTGCGAAGCGGCCCCACGATTTTGGGAGCGCTTCGCTCTCCAGCGAGAGCAAGCTCCCTCGCCACAGGGGATGAGTCAGGCCAGCGCAGTGCCATCCATCGTCTGGCGCAGGCTCAATGGGCGCATGTCGGTCCAGGTTTCTTCGATGTAGGCCAGGCATTCCGTCTTCAGGCCGCTCTTGCCCACGGTGCGCCAGCCTTCCGGCACGGCCTTGTAGTCAGGCCAGATGGAATACTGTTCTTCATGGTTGACCACTACCTGAAACAGGATGTCGTCGCGGTCAAATACTGAGGTCATTGCTGTTCTCCAGGGTTTGAAGGTTGTCTGCGCACCACGCGCAACGCTGCTATCTGTAGAGACGTACCACGCCGTGAAAAAATTAGAGGATGGCCGCCAGGGCTCGCCCGAAGATCCCGGCCCCTCCCACATTTACATCGCACTCGGCTTCACAGCCCTCGATATTTTTCATTCAGCGCATACAGAATCGCGCACGTCTCGGCATCCAGAACCCCACGATAATCCCGCGCGCGAAAGTGCATCTGGAACGCCCGCGTCCTGCGCTCAAAGCCCTGGCGATTTTTGGCCGGCGCATAGCCATAGCGCTGGAATGCGCGCTCCACTTCCACCTCCGGCGGCAGCCCCAGGCAAAACCGGCGCTGGTACATGGCCCGCGTCGAGTCGTCAAACCAGGCGCCGATTCCCGCCTCGAACAGGCGCCGCCAGGGCAACCGGGGGCCCGGATCGCTCTTGCGCCCGTAGGCCACATCCGAATGCCCGAGGATATCCGTGGCGCCGATGTGCGGGTAGCGTCCGAGGATGTCGCGAAGCAGCGCAATCAATACGTCGATCTGTTCCTCAGGGTAGGCAGGAAAGGTAAACACGCCGCCGTCATCGCGTGCCAGGTTGACCAGTTCGATGCCAATCGAGCGGCTGTTGAGATTGTCGCGCCCGCCCCACTGACTGACGCCCGCATGCCAGGCACGCTTGTCCTCATCCACCAGGCGAAACGCGCGCAACTCGTCATAACCGGCGGCGCGGTAGCCGGGCTCATGTGGGTCGGGCAGCAGATAATGGGCACTCACCCCGTCGCGGGTCAGGGTGTGCAGTGATGACGCGAAAGGGGCGGCGGTGTAATGCACGATCAACTGGCGCACCGGCTCGCCGTTACGTTCGTTGAAGCCCAGGGCAGGGAAACTGGTGTCGATGACCAACATAAGAACCGTCCTTTTCAATACAGGCCGAGTCGTTCGGCCCGTTCAAGCGCAAAAAAATTACCGCCATCCTGACGATCCGTACGTCAGGCGGGCGGTAACTATTTGGCACTGGAAAGAAAAGAATCAGCGCCGCAGCGGCATGCCCAACTCGACGCGCAAGCCGTCGACCTGGCTGTCGAACTTCAGCGAGCAGGAACAGCGCTGCACGATGGCTTGCACAATCGCCAGGCCCAGGCCGCAGCCTTCACTGTTGCCGTTACGCCAGAAGCGTTGGGTGAGGTATTGCAGGTCTTCGCTGGAAATCTGCTTGCCATGGTCGCGCACCCGGAACACCACCTGTTCAGCGGTGGCGTGCACGCTGAGTTCGACGCGGGTGTCGGCCGGGGTGTGGCGCAGCGCGTTGTCCAGCAGGTTGCGCAGCGCCGCAACCGCCAGGCCCACGGGCATTTCCACCGGAGTGGCGCAAAGGTTGTCCGGCAGGATCAGGTCGATACGGGTGCTGTCTCCCGCATTGGCATCCTGGATCGCCAGCCGGGCCACCTCTTCGGCGCTGGACTGCACGCCATCGTCAAACGACAGGCTGCCTTCCACACGCGCCAGCAGCAGCAATTGCTCCAAGGTGCGGTGCAGGCGGTCGGCGCCCGCCTCGGCATGCGCCAGGGACTGGTCGCGGGCCGCGCCGTCGGTCATGCGCGCCACTTGCAGGTGGGTCTTGATCGCCGTCAGCGGGCTACGCAGTTCGTGGGCCGCGTCGCCGGTGAGGCGGCGTTCGCGCTCGATGGTTTTTGGCGATGCGCTGCAACAGTTGGTTCTGGGTGTCGAGCAGCGGCTTGAGCTCACTGGGCAACGGGTGGATCTGCAGCGGCTCCAGGGAGTCGGCACTGCGACGCATCAGTGCGTCACGCATGCGGTTGAGTGGCAGCAGGCTCTGGCCAATGCCCAGCCACAGCAGGCACAGGCAGCCGAGCATGGCCACACCCACCGGCACCGACGCCGCCAGCAGGATCGACATGTTCAGTGCTTCGCGCTCCACCTGGCGGTCGGCGGTGGTAATCAACAGGTCACCACGGGACAGGGTAAAGCTGCGCCAGCCCACGCCGTCGATCATCTGATCGCGAAAGCCGCTGCGTTGCGACTCCAGGCCCTGGTCCGGGGTGGTGTGGCTGCGCGCGAGGATTTCGCCACGCAACGAGCTGACCTGGCAGGCCATGCCGCCGGGCACATTGAAGTGCTCGGAATTCAAATGCGCACCGCCGCTCACACTGGCCAGGCCCGGCATCTGCTCGGTGAGCCCTGCCACCATGCGCGCCGAGGCCACCAGACGCTGATCGAGGGAAAACATCATCTGGTTGCGCAGGTCGTTGAGCATCCAGGCCGCCGCCAGGGCCCAGATCACCACGAATGCGGCGCCGAGCTTGAAGGTCAGGCGCAGGCGCAGGCTCTTCACGAAGCGTTTTCTCCATCATCCGCCGGGCCCAGGCGGTAGCCCAGGCCGCGCACGGTTTCGACGATGCCATTGCCCAATTTGCGCCGCAGATGGTGGATGTGCACGTTGAGCGCGTTGCTTTCCAGCTCGTCATTAAAGCCGTAGACACTGTCCTTGAGTTGCTCGCTGGACAGCACCCGGCCCTTGTTGTGCAACAGCGCCTGCAACAGCGCCTGCTCGCGGCGCGACAGGTCGACCGGCTGGCCGCCGAGCAGGGTTTCGCGGCTGCTCGGGTCGTAGGTCAGGCGGCCGTGCTCGATCAAGTTGACGCTGCGCCCCGCCATGCGGCGCAGCAGGGTCTGCAGGCGTGCGGCCAATTCGCGCAGGTCAAAGGGTTTGAGCAGGTAGTCATCGGCACCCGCTTGCAGGCCGTCGACGCGGTTGGTCACCGAATCCCGTGCGGTCAGGATCAACACCGGAATTTCCAGGCCCTGGCTGCGCAATTGCTGCAGCAGCTTCAGGCCGTCTTCGTCGGGCAGCCCGAGATCGAGCACCATGATGTCGAAGGTCGCTGCCTTGAGCATCGCGCGCGCGGCTGCGGCGGTTGCGACGCGCTCGACCGTAAAGCCCTGGGCGCCGAGGCCGGCCACGATGCCGCTGGCGATCAGTTCGTCGTCTTCACAGACCAGTACGTGCATGCTGAACCCTTCATGAAAGATGGGGAGATTAGAGAAGCCAAGGATTAAGCGCGCATTATGCCGCCAAAGTTCGCAACACCAGAGAATCCCTACACTCTAGAATAGTCCCCGGTTAATCATCGGTTAATCAACGCCACACATTGTGTGCCTCACTTGCATCGAACTAAGGCTTGACCATGCGGCATCTTTTTACCTTTCTGCTGGTGTTGTTCGCGGGATTCGCCCAGGCAGCGCCGGGCAATCCCTTCGAGACCAAACCCGACTTCCTCCCGGTGGGCAAGGCTTTCACCTTTACCTCCGAACGCCTTGAAAGTGGCGAAACGCAGCTGTATTGGCAGATTGCCGACGGTTATTACCTGTACAAGCAGCGCATGAAGTTCGATGGCCTGACCGAAAAACCCGCATTGCCCGAAGGCGAAGCCCACAGCGATGAGTTCTTTGGCGAGCAGCAAGTGTATCGCCAGGGCCTGGAAGTGAAGCTACCGGCCGGTGTCACTGGCCAGATCAAGCTGGGCTGGCAGGGCTGCGCCGATGCGGGCCTGTGCTACCCGCCGCAGTCGATCAGCGTGGACCTGGGCGGCAACCCGGCCGTCGCAGCCACCGCGCAGGCCCAGGACCAAAGCCTGGCCAGCGGCCTGCAACAGCGCAGCCTGGGTTGGAGCCTGCTGGTGTTCTTCGGCCTCGGCCTGCTGCTGGCGTTCGCCCCGTGCTCATTGCCGATGCTGCCGATCCTTGCCGGCCTGGTCGTCGGCAGTGGCGCCAGCCCGCGCCGCGGGTTTGCCCTGGCCAGCAGCTATGTGGTGTGCATGGCCCTGGTGTATGCCGCACTCGGTGTACTGGCCGCCGTGCTCGGCGCCAACCTTGCCGCGCTACTGCAAACCCCTTGGATTCTCGGCAGTTTCGCCGCCTTGTTCGTGATCCTTGCCCTGCCGATGTTCGGCTTCTTCGAACTGCAACTGCCAGCGTTTCTGCGTGATCGCCTGGACAACGTCAGCCGTCAGCAGAGCGGCGGCAGTCTCATCGGCGCGGGTGTACTCGGCGCGCTGTCCGGCCTGCTGGTAGGCCCGTGCATGACCGCGCCGCTGGCCGGCGCGCTGCTGTATATCGCCCAGAGCGGCAATGCGCTGCACGGTGGCCTGATCCTGTTCGCCATGGGCATCGGCATCGGTATTCCGCTGTTGCTGCTGGTGACTGTGGGCAATCGCTTCCTGCCCAAGCCGGGCACGTGGATGAACGTGCTCAAGGGCATCTTCGGCTTCCTGTTCCTCGGCACCGCGGTGCTGATGATTCGCCCGGTCGTTGGCGAAAGCCTGTGGATTGGCCTGTGGGGCGCGTTGGGCCTGGCAATGGCCTACTGCGGCTGGACACTCGCCCGTGAATATGGCCTGGCCGCCAAAGTGTTCGGCGCCGGTTCCCTGGTGCTGGGCCTGTGGGGCGCAGTGCTGGTGGTGGGCGCGGCCGGTGGCAGCGACGACCTGTGGCAACCGCTGAAGGTCTACAGCGGCTCGCGGGTAGCCGGCGCGCCGACCGCCCACGAAGCCTTCATGACCATCAACGACCCCGCCGTGCTGCAAACCCAGCTCGACAGCGCCAAGGCCCAGGGCCAGTGGGTGCTGGTGGACTACTACGCCGACTGGTGCGTGTCGTGCAAGATCATGGAAAAACAGGTGTTCGGCCAACCTCAAGTGCTGGAGGCCCTCAAAGACGTGCGCCTGCTGCGCCTGGACGTCACTGCCGACAACGCCGCCAGCCGCGAACTGCTGGGCCGCTACAAAGTACCGGGGCCACCGAGCTTCGTCTGGATCGGCCCTGACGGTGAAGAACGCCGCGCCCAGCGCATCACCGGCGAGGTCAATGCCGACGCCTTCCTGCAACGCTGGAACCAGACCCGAGACGCCCTCTGATGCTGACCCTGACCATCGGCACCTTCGCCATCGCGCTCAATCACATCCTGCTCATCAGCGCGCTGATTCTCGCCACGCTGGTGGGTTGGCGCGTGGCCAAGCGTGGCGGTGAAAACCCGGAATCGGTGCTGTTCAGCCTGTTCCTGCTGGGCATGCTGGCCGCGCGCGTCAGCTTCGTGGCGATGTACTGGAGTTACTACCGTAACGACCCGTTGCAGATGGTCGACCTGCGCGACGGTGGCTTTCTCGCCTGGCCGGGTATCGTCGTGCTGATCGTCGCCGCGCTGGCCTACGGCTGGCGTCGCCCGGCGCTGCGCAAGCCGTTGAGCGCCGGGGTGATGACCGGCCTGCTGTTCTGGGGCATGACCAGCCTGTCGCTGAGCGTTTATGAAAAAGGCACGCGCCTGCCGGACATCACCTTGCGCACAGCCAATGGCGAGGTGGTGCAACTGGCCGATTACCAGGGCGGCCCCCTGGTGATCAACCTGTGGGCCACCTGGTGCCCGCCGTGCCGACGCGAAATGCCGGTACTCGAAAGTGCCCAGCGCATGCGCCCCGACGTGACCTTCCTGTTCGTCAACCAGGCCGAAAGCATGCAAAGCGTCAGTACCTTCCTGGCGACCCAGGGGCTGACCCTCGACAACGTATTGTTCGACGCCGGCGGCCGCCTCGGCCAGGCCGTGGGCTCCATGGCCCTGCCGACCACGCTGTTCTACGCAGCCGACGGACGCCTGATCAACAGCCACCTGGGCGAGTTGTCCCAGGCCAGCCTGGCCCGTGCCATGGAACCCTTCGACACCCCAGCTCCTGCCGCCACAAGGAAACCGACATGCCTCGCCTCCGCCACCTGCTGACCCTGCTGCCATTGACGCTCGCTGCCACCCTGGCCCAGGCCGAAGACTGGCCGGCACCGATCAAACAGATCGAAGCCAAGGGCGCCAAAATCATCGGCAAGTTCGAGGCTCCCAGCGGCCTCACCGGCTACGCCGCGCAATACCAGAATCGAGGCATGGCCCTGTACCTGACCGCCGACGGCAAAAGCGTGATTGCCGGTAACCTCTACGACGCCCAGGGCAATGACCTGAGCACGGAGCCCCTGGAAAAACTGGTGTACGCGCCCATGGCCAAGCAAGTCTGGGCCAAGATGGAAAACAGTAGTTGGATCCAGGACGGCGACAAGAACGCCCCCCGCATTGTCTACCTGTTCAGCGACCCCAACTGCCCGTATTGCAACATGTTCTGGGAACAGGCTCGGCCATGGGTAAAAGCCGGCAAGGTGCAGTTGCGCCACATCATGGTCGGCATCATCCGCGAAGACAGCGCCGCCAAGTCGGCTGCCCTGTTCGCCGCTAAAGACCCGCAAAAAGCCTTGGAAGAACACGAGGCCGCCGGCAAAGGCAGCAAGTTGCAGGCCCTGGCCAAGATCCCGGCGGATATCGAAGCCAAGCTTGATGCCAATATGAAGCTGATGGATGAGCTGGAATTGTCGGCGACGCCGGCGATTTTTTATCTGGATGACAAGGGTGGGTTGCAGCAACAGCAGGGGGCGCGTCGCCGGATAAGTTGGTGAAGATTATGGGACCGAAATAGACCATCCGATCCCACAGAAAAAATGCTCGCCGACAGCAGCCTGTAAACAAATGCAGACTACCGCGGCGAGCATATTGCGGGGGCGGATCAAGTACCGCTGCAATTATCCCATCAACTATCGTTATCCTCCGGACGATACCAGATGGTTAATGAGTCCAGACAACCATGCATACGGCTTACCACGTTGACATGCGTGACAAGCCGTCTTTCAACATCTTGGAAATCAACCCATGACGGCGGAACAACATCACGGGTTTCCAGTACGTTGTTGTTCTGATCGAAGAACGTGAACGTGGCACTTTCCACACTAACCCCGGAATAGGCGAACTTGATACGCTCGCAGTTTTTCTTCAATCGCAGGGTCACCAACTGTAACTGGTCAGGACCGCCACACCGCAATGCCAGGGACCTCCCCTCAACCATGCCTGGCACCTCTTCTCCCTTGCCACGGACAACATGAATCCCAATACCTCGAGGCGAGGTGGCAGGTAGCTCCAGGTCCAGGAGGCGTGTTTCGATGAGAGAGGGCGGGCCTAAATACTCCTTCGTGGAATAACCTTCAAAATTATCCGACTCGCTCTCCAATGGATCACGCAGGATAAGCCTCAGCGAAGGAAATGCCACCGCGTCACGTTCATGACTACTCTCGTCAGGCGTGACTTTGCAAAGAAACGTCAATTCGCTTTCATCTTTCAACGACCTCAACTCAGCGCGATCCAAAACAGCCCACACGCCCGATTCGGCTTCGTCAGACGTGATCGTTTTGCCCTTCAGCACATCGAACGTATGGGGCTCGCCATTCCACTTGGTCCCGACGCCTTGCAACCAGATCTTTTGCCCCGCCAGGGCAAACCACCAGGCGAGGGAAAACTCATCGTGGTATACGACGATATCCGCATCGCCCTTAAAGGTCCGTAGATCCAGAATCCCACCCTGAACCGCCGGCGGCGTAGCCTGCGGCACCACGGGTGTCGGCAGACGATGCGGCACGCTGATGCTCAGTTTAAAAACGTCGGCAGTCGCCTGTTTGCATGCGCTGCTCACCGTGTAATCAATGTCCACTGTTTTACCAATGCTCTCGATCACCGCCTCACGCGGTACAACAAAACTTACCGGTCCCGACGTGCTGCCGGACTGGGTTTCCAGCGGCCAGCAGGCACCATTGGGCTTTTTCCAGCACACCGCCAGGGTGTGGTGGTCGCTGTTGCCCAGGTAGTCCACTTCGACGTGTACCCCATTGCGTCCATTCCAGGCGGTCAAGTCATTGCCCACCGCTTCGGTGACAGTCGGCGCACGCAACACCAGGTTTTCCTGGACGATGTTGAAGCGTCGGGTGGGAAATTCTATAGCCGTCGCACGGTCGCACCGCCAGTCAAAGCTCGCCGCAAAGTGCAGTTCGAAGTCACTGCAGTCCGCCAGCTTTTTCAGCTCGCTGCGCGGCATCGGCGTATCGACCCCGTCGCGCAGCCACTTCGCCGTCAACGGTTCATCCATCAACACGTCAAATCGATAAGGGTCACCGTCCTCAAGCAAGCCCGTGCCCCACATCCAGCAGCAGTCACCTTCACGAGCATAGTCCCAGATCGGTACTACGCCGATTGCATTACCGGGGAATGTATTGAGGTCCACCACACCCGCCGTTGCCTCTTCGATATCCGGCGTGGTCAGGTGCGGCGCCAGTACCTTGACCTCGCGCTCGGGTGACGGCTGCGGCGGATTGCCGTTGAAGGAAACGTCGTAGGTCAGCGTCAGTGATTTATCGAAAAAACGCGCGATGATCTCTGGCGCCAGCTTGACGGAAACAGAGCTCTCGCCTGCTTTGACCGTGACGCAGCCCAGTGGCTGAGGTCGATAACCAACGCTCTTCACCGAAAAACACACGCGATCGCCTGCCGTGATGTCCGGATACGTGGCATCTACATCGCCGCCTTGAGGGGTGAGCAACGGATTGAGCGTCCACTGGCCGGGGCTGCACTCCACCGACTGGCGCAGATGCGGCGGCGGTAAATTTTGAAGACCCGGCGCGACTATCAGCGCACTGGTAGGACGCGGACGCCCCTCAAGGGCGTTTGCCGGAAGACGCGTTTCAACGATCGGGTCCACGTCGGCCGGAGGCTGCGGTTGAGTACCGTCGCAAATCCAGCCCCAGTGAATCGTCAGCGAGCCCCACGGCCGCCGCCGTGCCATCCAGCCGCGTGACAGCTTCAGGCTGATCACACCACCGGGAATGGCTTCGGCTGCTGTAACCACGTGAGCATAAGCCACGATATGGAAAGCAAACGGTGTCTGGTCCTGATCGCCCGCGACGTTGACGAAGAGCTGATCGCCCGCCTTTACCAACGGATGGGCGTACGCCAGGATGGTCTCATCGCCCTCGAACGTATTCATATCCAGCGTCGGTGTGTTGTGAACCAGTTTGGAGTGGACAAACTTGGGCACATAACCCTCCAGGTCCACTTCGTCGTAAAAACGTACCGCCACCTCGGTGACCAGCGAGTCAGCATATTGGCCTCCCGCTACGCCCGAATAAGAGAACAACAATGTGCGACCCATGCCGGCGCTTAGATAGTCCAGCGGAATCGCAATGTCTCGGCTTCCGCTGCTACCCGTTAAATCCACAATGTCTGCAAACACCGGCTCATCCGCATCCTTCACGCGCACCTGAACGGTGATGGGCGAACCGTCCATACGCGAATCCGTGGTCAAATACGGACCGTCCTTCACATCCAGCGGATACAGGGTCCCGTCTTCGCCCTTATAAATAACCGGGGCCGCCACTTCAATAGCGTTGGGTTCAGAGGGTTTGGACGTTGATTGCTTTTGTTTGGCCATGGTCAGAAACTCCGAGTTCTCTGGAACGTTTCCCTCAACCAGGCAGGTCAAGGGGGGACCTTAGTGAGCTCGTATTACGCTTGCATGCCTACTGTCAGAATTGACAGTTCGGCCGAATGGCGCGTGGTTTATCTACCAACGGCCACTCGCCCGGCGTTGCACCGGGCCGGCGTCAACGCCTTTGAACCACGATAAAACCCACGTCGTCCTCCGACAGGCGCTGACCCTTGGCCCTTTTACCACCGCGCCCGCCACCCAGAAAAACCGACGACACCCGCCAATAATCAATCGCCACCAGCGAGCGAGACATCGCTCACACAGAACAAGAAAGCATAAGATTAGTTCGTCTTCTCATTTGACAATCATTATCATTCATCATAATTTGTTGCCCGATGTGTAGGAGGCCTCAGCAAGGACGCCCTCCCCTAACCTCTTTGGCAACCAGGTGATTTCCATGACGGAACAAGTATCCACAGGCAGGTGCGACTCACCCCTTCTACAGGCATTCGTCGATAACCGACTGATCCTGGTGAAGATTGCGGCACGTATTACCGGGTGCCGCTCGCGCGCCGAGGACGTGGTCCAGGACGCCTACTTCCGCCTGCAATCGGCGCCGACGATCACCTCATCGTTCAAGGCCCAATTGAGTTATCTATTCCAGATCGTGCGCAACCTGGCCATCGATCATTACCGCAAGCAGGCCCTGGAGCTCAAATATTCCGGGACAGAAGAGGAAGGCTTGAATGTGGTTATTCACGGCGCGTCACCGGAAACGTCACATATCAATTTCAATACCCTGGAAAGCATCGCCAACGCCTTGACGGAGCTGCCGCAGCGCACCCGCTACGCGTTCGAGATGTACCGTCTGCACGGCGTGCCGCAAAAGGACATCGCCAAGGAACTGGGGGTTTCGCCGACCCTGGTGAACTTCATGATTCGCGATGCGCTGGTGCACTGCCGCAAGGTGTCGGGCAGCCACAGCGATACGTTCGCGCGCAGGGTCTGACACTCAGCTCAGCGCGTCGGCATCACATCAATGCGATACGGCTCGAAAATCTTCAGCATCTGGCCGTCATCGCGCAAACGCTTGAGCATCGCGGAAAACGCCTCGCCGGTGATCGGCGCCTTGGGCCGCAGCAAGGCATAGTGGTGATAGATCTGATCGATGCGTTCCGACACCAGGAACTGCCCGGCCATGTCAGCGTTGCGCACCATGAAGTCACTCAAGTACGAGCGGGTCACCAGGGCGATATCGGCGCGGCCACGGGCGACCATCAACAGGTTGCTGTCGTGGGAGTAGGTCAACGTCGCGTTGAAATGCTCGGCCATGTTCTTGGGGTCGGAGTTGAAGTTGGCGAAGGCGTAGTGATAGCCGCTGAACACCGCCAGGCGTTTGCCGGAGAGGTTGACGAAATAATCCTGGCCGCGACCGGGCTCCCGCTGGGCGACGAAGATTTCCGCGTCCTCCAGGCCCATGTCGACACTGGTATGGGGAATTTTCTGCCAACCCCAGTCGGGGTTTTCGAAAATGGCCATGTCGACCCGGCCCTGCTCGAAATCGCGAAAACGCCGAGGAATCGAAGTGGGCACCAGCACAAACTGGTAGTCGGTCTGCGAGGCGTTCAGGGCCTCCACCAACTGCGGTAACAACCCCGTGTCGGCGCCCTGCTCCGGGCGCACGGTGTAGGGCGGGAAATGCGCCGCGCCGATGCGGACCAGTTGCGCAGCCGAAGCCGACGTCCAGCACGCGGTGCCCAGTGCCCATAAGGTAAGTCCTGCAGCCAGCCGCCATGGCGATAACATCAAGGCACACACCGTTCATCACATTGATGGCGATAAGCTAGGCGTTTTTGTCTGCCGAGACAACTTTCCACTGGCAAATTAATAGTTTGCGCCTCAATCGGCTTTCAAAACCATCAACAGGGCTTCTTCGGCCAGTTGCTCAAGGGTCAGGCTGCCTTCATCGCGAAACCAGGTGGTGGTCCAGGACAAGGCGCCGGTCAGGAAGCGCCGCGCAATAAACACATCGCCCTTGATATATCCGGCGGCCTTGGCCTCGCCCAGCACCTGCAGCCAGATGTCTTCATACACATCGCGAAGAGCCAGCACGTGGGCCTGCCCCTCGGCCGACAACGAACGCCATTCATACACCAGAACCGCCATGGCCTCGCCGCTGCCGCCCATGATTGACTGCAACTCGCAGCGAATCAGCGCCAGCACGCGTTCGCGCACAGTCGTGGCCTCCTGCAGCGACGCGCGCATCAGTGCGGTGTTGAAGTGGATGGTTTCCTCCATCACCGCCCGCAGGATCTCGTCCTTGCTTTTGAAGTGATGAAAGATGCTGCCGGACTGGATGCCCACTGCGCTGGCCAGGTCGCGCACGGTGGTGCGCTCGAACCCCTTGTTGCGAAACAGGTGCGCCGCGGTTTGCAGCAACTTGCCCCGGGCACTGTCGGGGTCGGTCAATTGGCCTCCGTCGACCATGGTGCGCATCACCCCCAGGGTTTTCTGCTCGTCCATGCTGCCCTCACCTCTACTATCGTCTTGGGCGGCAATTTAGGCTGTGACTGCGAGCCAAGCAAGCGCTTGGGTAAAACTTGTATCGGCAGTTTACAAACCAAGCGCTTGCTTGGTAGTCTCGACCGCAGCCATTCGAGGAAGGATTTCTCATGAGCAAGACGGTTCGTATCGGCTGCGCCAGCGCCTTCTGGGGCGACACCTGCACCGCCGCCGCCCAATTGGTGCAAGGCGGCGCGCTGGATTACCTGGTGTTCGACTACCTGGCGGAAGTCACCATGTCGATCCTGGCCGGTGCGCGCATGAAAGATCCGCAGGCCGGTTATGCCACGGACTTTGTCGAGGTGCTCACCCCGCTGCTGGGCGAGATCCGGCGCCAGGGCATCCGCGTGATCAGCAATGCCGGCGGCATCAACCCGCTGGCCTGCGCGGCCGCCCTGCAAACCGCCTGCGACACGGCGCGGGTCCCGCTGAAAATCGCCGTGCTGCTGGGCGATGACCTGCAACCCCAGCTCAAACAGCTGCAAGGTGTGACCGACATGTTCAACGGCACGCCGCTGCCGCCGATATGCGTGTCGGCCAATGCCTACCTCGGCGCACCGGGCATCACCCAGGCCTTGCAGTTGGGCGCCGATATCGTGATCACTGGCCGGGTGGTCGACAGCGCCGTGGTTAGTGCCGCGCTGGTGCATGAATTCAACTGGTCCTGGCACGACTATGACCGCCTGGCCCAGGCCGCACTGGCCGGGCATATCATTGAGTGCGGCGCCCAGTGCACCGGCGGTAATTTCACCGATTGGCGCGATGTACCGGACTATGAACACATCGGCTTCCCCATCGTCGAAGTCAGCGCCGACGGCCAGTTCACCGTCAACAAGGTCGACGGCAGCGGCGGGCTGATCAGCGAACTCAGCGTGGCCGAACAGCTGTTGTATGAAATCGGCGACCCACGTGCGTATGTATTGCCCGATGTGATCTGTGATTTCAGCCAGGTCAAGCTGCAGCAGCAAGGCAGGCACCAGGTGCGCCTGCACGGCGCCAAGGGTTTGCCGCCGACCGCTCACTACAAGGTCAGCGCCACGTATCCCGATGGCTTTCGTTGCACCGCCAGTTGCCTGATCGCCGGGATCGATGCGGTGGCCAAGGCCGAGCGGGTCAGCCAGGCAATCATCCACAAGACCTCGGCGTTGTTCAGCCAGCGCGGTTGGGCACCGTACACCGAGGTGAATATCGAACTGCTCGGCAGTGAAGCGACCTACGGCGCCCACGCCCAGCGTCAGGATTGCCGTGAAGTGGTGGTGAAGCTGGCCGTGCGGCACCCCAACAAGCAGGCGCTGGTGCTGTTCGCTCGCGAGATCGCCCAGGCCGCCACTGGCATGGCGCCGGGGCTCACCGGCATCGTCGGCGGACGGCCGACGGTGTACCCATTGATTCGATTGTTTTCGTTCCTGATCGACAAGGCAGACTGCACGGTCGCCATCGATTACCAGGGCCAACGCCATCCCGTCCAATTGCCCAGCGCCGCCGCGCTGCGAGCGCCGGTCGCGCCTATAGACGCGCCCAAGCCCGAGGGCCACGCCGATGCCAGCGTGCCGCTGGTCAAACTCGCGGTGGCGCGCTCCGGCGACAAGGGCAACCACAGCAACATCGGCGTGATCGCCCGCGATCCCGCGTACCTGCCGTGGATCGCCGAAGCGCTGACCCCGGAGGTAGTCGTCGACTGGATGGGCCACGTGCTCGACCCTGTCTACGGGCGTGTCGAACGCTGGTACCTGCCCGGCAGCCACAGCCTGAACTTCCTGCTGGAAAATGCCCTGGGCGGCGGCGGTATCGCCAGCCTGCGCATCGACCCCCAAGGCAAGGCCTTTGCCCAGCAATTGCTGGAAATCCCCATCGCCGTGCCGCAACACATCGCCGAGCAATTCAAATAAGGAGCGTTGCCGTGGCTTTCGACTCGATCTTCAAAGCCGACCTGTTCCAGGGGCATACCGTGATTGTCACCGGTGGCGGCAGCGGTATTGGCCGCTGCACCGCCCACGAGCTGGCGGCGCTTGGTGCCCAGGTGATCCTGGTCGGGCGCAAGCCGGAAAAACTGGAAAAGGTCGCGGCAGAGATCACCGAGGATGGCGGTATCGCGCAGTGGGGCGCTTGCGACATTCGCGATGAAAACAGCGTCACCACCCTCGTCAGCCATCTGATTCAACAGTACGGTCCAATCCACGGCCTGGTGAATAACGCCGGCGGCCAATACCCCGCCCCGCTGGCGTCGATCAACCAAAAGGGTTTCGAAACGTGGTGCGCACAACCTGGTCGGCGGTTTCCTGATGGCACGCGAGGTGTTCAATCAATCGATGAATAAGCACGGCGGCGCCATCGTCAATATGCTCGCCGACATGTGGGGCGGCATGCCCGGCATGGGCCACTCCGGCGCGGCGCGGGCAGGCATGGACAATTTCACCAAGACCGCCGCCGTCGAATGGGGCTGCGCCGGTGTGCGGGTCAACGCCGTGGCGCCGGGCTGGATCGCCTCCAGCGGCATGGACACCTATGAGGGTGCGTTCAAAGCGTTGATCCCGAGCTTGCGCGAACATGTGCCGCTCAAGCGTATCGGCACCGAATCGGAAGTCAGCGCCGCCATCGTGTTTCTGCTCAGCCCCGCCGCCGCCTTCATCAGCGGCAGCACCCTGCGCATCGACGGTGCCGCCAGCCTCGGCAGCCGCGCCTGGCCGCTGCACAAGGCACAGCCGCCAGGCGCGCCGTTCAACGGTTTCCACCGGGCGTACCTGCCGGATGTACTCAAGGCGGGGGAATAGCGCATGCCGGTGATTGAAAGTCTGATCGACCCCCATAGCCCCCAGTTCGCGCAGAACCGCGACGCCCTGCTGGAAAGCCTCCAGCACCTGCGCCACCTGGAGCAGAACCTGTTGAACAAGGCCCAGGAAGCCAAGCCCAAGTTCGACCAGCGCGGCCAACTGCTGCCGCGAGAACGCCTGAACCTGCTGCTGGACCCCGGCGCGCCGTTCCTGGAACTGGCCAGCCTGGCAGGCTACAAGCTGCATGACGACAAGGACGGCAGCGCCGCCGGCGGTGGGTTGATCGCCGGTATCGGTTACGTCAGCGGCGTGCGCATGCTGGTGGTGGCAAACAACAGCGCGATCAAGGGCGGCACCATTTCCCCCACCGGCCTGAAGAAATCCCTGCGCCTGCAACAGATCGCCCTGGAAAACAAACTGCCGATGGTGACGCTGGCCGAAAGCGGCGGCGCCAACCTCAACTACGCCGCCGAGATTTTCGTCGAAGGCGCGCGCAGCTTTGCCAACCAGGCGCGCATGTCGGCCATGGGCCTGCCGCAGATCACCGTGGTGCATGGCTCGGCCACGGCGGGCGGGGCGTATCAGCCGGGGCTATCGGATTATGTGGTGGTGGTGCGCGGCAAGGCCAAGCTGTTTCTCGCCGGCCCGCCACTGCTCAAGGCCGCCACCGGCGAGATTGCCACCGATGAAGAACTGGGCGGCGCTCAGATGCACGCGCAAACCGCCGGCACCGCCGAATACCTGGCGGAAACCGACGCGGACGGCATACGCATCGTGCGTGAAATCGTCGGGCTGTTGCCATGGGACGACCGCCTGCCGCCAGCACCACGACGCACCTACACAGAACCGCTGTACCCCATCGACGAACTGCTGGGATTGATCCCCAACGACCCGAAAAAGCCCTACGACGTGCGCGAAATCCTGGCGCGCCTGGCCGACGCGTCCCACTGGCTTGAATTCAAGGCGGAGTTCGATTCCCACACCGTCTGCGGCCACTTGCATATCCAGGGCCGAGCCGTGGGCGTGATCGGCAATAACGGCCCCATCACACCCAAAGGCGCGAGCAAGGCCGCACAGTTTATCCAGCTGTGCGACCAGAGCCGCACACCGCTGCTGTTCCTGCATAACACCACCGGTTTCATGGTCGGCACCGAGTCCGAGCAGCAAGGGGTGATCAAGCACGGCGCGAAGATGATCCAGGCGGTGGCCAATGCGCGGGTGCCTAAGCTCACGATTGTGGTGGGCGGCTCCTACGGCGCCGGCAATTACGCGATGTGCGGCCGCGGCCTCGACCCGCGCTTTATCTTCGCCTGGCCCAACAGCCGCACGGCAGTGATGGGCGGCGCGCAGGCGGGCAAGGTGCTGCGTATCGTCACCGAGGCCAAACAGTTGAAAGACGGGCTGGTGCCCGATCCCAAAATGCTGGACATGCTGGAACAGGTCACCGCACAGAAACTCGACAGCCAATCCACTGCGCTGTATGGCAGCGCGAACCTGTGGGACGACGGGCTGATCGATCCACGGGATACGCGAACGTTGCTCGGTTGTTTGCTGGATATCTGCCATGAGGCCGAAGTACGGCAATTGCAACCGAACAGCTTCGGCGTGGCGCGTTTCTAACAGGAGAACAACAACAATGATCTTCACCCAGGAACATCAGGAACTGCGCCGCAGCGTGTGCGCCTTCGTCGACCGCGAGATCAACCCCCATGTGGACGAATGGGAAAAAGCCGGGCGCTTTCCCATCCACGAGATCTTCCGCAAGGCCGGCGACCTCGGCCTGCTGGGCATTTCCAAGCCGGAAAAATTCGGCGGCATGGGCCTGGACTACAGCTACTCGATCGTCGCCGCCGAAGCGTTCGGCACCATCCATTGCGGCGGCATTCCCATGTCCATCGGCGTGCAGACCGACATGTGCACCCCCGCCCTCGCCCGCTTCGGCTCCGATGAACTGCGCGACGAATTCCTGCGCCCGGCCATCAGCGGCGAACAGGTCGGTTGCATCGGCGTTTCGGAAACCGGCGCGGCTCCGACGTCGCCGGGCTCAAGACCCATGCGCGCAAGGACGGCGCTGACTACGTGATCAACGGCAGCAAAATGTGGATCACCAACTCGCCCAGCGCCGACTTCATCTGCCTGTTGGCCAACACCTCCGACGACAAGCCGCATATCAACAAATCACTGATCATGGTGCCGATGAACACCCCGGGTATCAGCGTCAGCCCGCCCCTGGAAAAACTCGGCATGCACAGCTCCGAAACCGCCCAGGTGTTCTTCGACGAGGTGCGCATACCGCAGCGCAACCGCATCGGCCACGAAGGCGCGGGGTTCATGATGCAGATGCTGCAGTTCCAGGAGGAACGCCTGTTCGGCGCGGCCAACATGATCAAGGGCCTGGAGCACTGCATCGACAGCACCATCGCGTACTGCAAGGAGCGCCGGACCTTCGGCAAGGCACTGATCGACAACCAGGTGATCCACTTTCGCCTGGCCGAACTGTCCACCGAAATCGAATGCCTGCGGGCGCTGGTCTATCAGGCCACCGAGCAATACATCAAGGGCCAGGACGTGACGCGCCTGGCCTCCATGGCCAAACTCAAGGCCGGGCGCCTGGGCCGCGACGTCAGCGACAGCTGCCTGCAATACTGGGGCGGCATGGGCTTCATGTGGGACAACCCGGTGGCGCGGGCCTATCGCGATGTGCGCCTGGTGTCGATCGGCGGCGGCGCCGACGAGATCATGCTGGGCATCATCTGCAAGCTGATGGGCACCCTGCCAGGGAAAAAATCATGAACACCTTGCTGCTCGAACCCCATAACGGCGTGCTGCACATCACCCTGAACCGGCACGGATGCCGCAATGCCATGAGCCTGGAGATGGTCAACGAATTGCGTGCGGTGGTGGCGCAATTGGACAGCCAGACGCGCGCCCTGGTGATCAGCGGCGCGGGCGGGCATTTCTGCGCGGGGGCGGATGTGAAGGACCTGGTCACCGCGGGCGGCCATTTGGCCGCGTTGAACCGCGCGTTTGGCAGCCTGCTGCAAGAAATGGAAGCGGTTTCGCAGGTGGTGATCGTGGTGCTGCAAGGCGCGGTGTTGGGCGGCGGGTTCGGCCTGGCATGCGTGAGTGATATCGCGATTGCCGATCACAAGGCGCAGTTCGGGTTGCCGGAAACCAGCCTGGGCTTGCTGCCGGCGCAGATTGCGCCGTTTGTGGTCAAGCGCATCGGCCTGACCCAGGCGCGGCGGTTGGCGCTGACAGCGGCGCGGTTCGATGGGGTTGAGGCCGAACGATTGGGACTGGTGCACTTTACCGAAAGCGATCCGCAGGCACTGGCGCAGCGACTGGATGAAGTGCTGGGGCAAGTGCTGCAGTGCGCGCCAGGGGCGAATGCACGAACCAAGGCGCTGTTGCTGGCCAGCGTGGACCAGCCATTGGGGCCGCTGCTGGACCAGGCGGCGCAGTGGTTTGCCGAGGCGGTGAGCAGTGAAGAAGGGATTGAAGGGACACAGGCTTTTGTGCAGAAAAGAAAGCCTGGGTGGTGCAAATGAGGCCATCGGGGCGTGACAGCCGAGCAAGATGTTGGATCTGACCGGGTACATATCCGTTGCTGCGGTAACGGCGACTATTGGTTCCGCTTTTACAGCGGGTCACTTTTGGAAAAGAGCCCCAAAAGTAACCAAAAGGGCTCTTGCCCCAACACTCGGCAC
>NZ_JAFHKI010000198.1 GCF_016937615.1 Pseudomonas lactucae
CCGATGGCAGTGGGTCAGCGACAGATGTATTCACTGACACTCCCTCATCGGGAGCAAGCCCCTCACACAGTTGATCCAGTCATGCCTGACAGACCTTACTTCACCTCGGGCAACGTCGACCCGCCATCCACAATGATGGTCTGCCCGGTGATGTAGCCCGCCAGGTCCGAGGCCAGAAACAGCATGGCCCCGGCAATGTCCTGCGGCGCGCCGAGGCGGCCCAGTGGCACGCGGTTGGCGATGTCGGCGTTGACCTGATCATCGCCCAGGTTGCCCATGGCCGGCGTGGCAATCATCCCCGGCTCCACACCGTTGACCCTTACCCGATCGCCGGCCAGTTCCAGCGCGGCATTGCGGATAAAACCGTTGACCCCGGCCTTGGACGCGGCGTAATGGCTGAGCCCCGGATAGGCGACCCGTGGCCCGGTGACCGACGAGGTGACCAGTACACAACCGCCGCCTTGACGCTGAAACATCGGCAAGGCGGCCTGGGTCAGCCAGAACAGTGCGCAGAGGTTGACCGCCAGCGTACGCTCCAGCATGGCCGGGGTGATCTGCTCGAACGCCGTCAACGGAAAATAGCCGGCGTTGTGCACCAGGATATCCAGGCGCCCCCAGTCGCGCTCGATGCCTTTGACCCCGGCGAACACCGCCGTCGCATCGGCCAGGTCGAGTTCGATGGCCTCGACCTGGCACCCGCGCCCGCCCAATTCGTCGGCCAACGCCTGGGCTTGCGCCCGGCGCAGGTCAACGATCATCACGCGCGCGCCGCGCAGCGCAAACGCTTCGACGATGGCCCGGCCGATGCCTTGCGCACCACCGGTGACCAGCACGCTTTTACCGCTGAAATCGAGGTCTTCAGACATGGGGCTGCTCCATATGGGCATAGGCCAGGGTCGGCACGTCGACGATGCTCGAACCACCGTCGGCGACCAGGCTGGCACCGGTGATGATCGAGGCATCGGGGCCTGCCAGGAAGCGGCAGACCTTGGCGATTTCTTCGGCGCTGGCGGGACGCCGCAACGGTACGTCGGCGCACACGCGGGCATACGCTTGCTGCAGCGTATCGCCGTGGAAGCTCATCAGCGGCTGCATCTCCGCGTCGGCCATCGGCGTGGTGACCCAGCCCGGACACACGGCATTCACCCGCACACCGCGTGGCCCATAGTCCCGCGCCAGGGAGCGGTTAAGCCCGAGCAGCGCGTGTTTGGCAGTGGTGTAGCCACACACTTCGGGCCCGGCGGCCAACGAGGCGATGGAGCCCAGCAGCACAATGCAGCCGGCGCTCTCGATCAGCAGCGGCAGGCAGGCGCGGGCACTGTAGAACGCGCTGTCCAGGTTGCTGCGCAACGCCGCTTCCCAGGTGGCCGGGCTGGTTTGGCTGGCGCTGCCCACGCCATGCCCGCCGGCACAGGCCAGCAGCACATCGAGTCGGCCGTAACGCGCATGAATCTGTGCAACGAAGCGGTCCCAGGTGTCCGCGCAGGCCGCGTCGCCAACCAACACCAGGCCACCGGTTTGCGCGGCGACCTGCTCCAATGGCTCGCGACGCCGGCCGATCAGCACCAGGTTGGCGCCCTCGACGGCGTACAGACGTGCGCAAGCGGCACCGATGCCGTGCCGGCACCGGTGATGACCACGGTACGAGGATCAGGCATCGGGATACTCCGTATGGTTGAGGACCTGGCAGTAGGAGCTGACCGGAAAGTTCGACAGCTCATCGAAGGACGCACCGGCATAGCCGAAGATCTTGCCGTCGCTGCGGTGCTGTTGCAGGTCGATCAGTACCAGCCCGAGGGTGGGGATGATCTTTTCGCGCCAGACGAACAGGTACAGCTGGTCGGCAATCTTGTAGTAGTGGCAGCGGTCGTATCGCACAGGCCCTGTTCGACACCCTTGAGGCACTGCCAGGAATAGAACTGATCGTTGAGGTAGATGTGCTCGTAGACTTCGCTGGGGCTGTAGCGATACAGGTTGCGCAACCCGGTCAGCTCCTGGGTCGGCGCGTGCGGGCACTGGCCGGCCTGCCAGGGTTGATTCAGGCTGCCATGCAGAAATTCCACGTCCACCGAGGTCAGGGCCTTGCCGGCCAGGGCGCGGCTGTAGAGGCCTTGCTCGGTTTGTTCGCGGCTCGGCATGCGGCCGATCACGGCGGTGAACGACGACGTGGCGGTATCCAGCACCAGGCTGATCGACCAGGCCTGCCCGGCCTCGTGCTTGATAAAGTCGACCAGGTACAGGCCCGGACGCACCGAGGTGGCGCGGTAGGCGGCCGAACCGCTGGAGTGACCATCGGCGGCGTTCCAGTGCAGCGTATCGGTTTCAAAGCGGTGCTCGATCTGCCAGCCATTGGCGAAGTGCAGCGTGAAGGTCTTGCCGTTGAGGTCGGCCAGATTGGGCAGGATAAAGGCTTCAGGGGCAAAACCGTCGGCAAGGGCGCCTACGGTGATCCAGTCGGATGGGGTGGTCATTGCATGGCTCCAGTGGGTTGAATTGACAACCCGGAGCATGCGGCGGGAAGGGGCGTGCGCCTATCAACCGAATGGTTGACCCCGCTTAAAGAAACAGCGCGGCCACCAGCTCGGTGCGGCTGCTGACGCCTGTTTTGCGAAACAGATGAATCAGGTGGGTCTTGATGGTGGGCAGGCCAACGTCCAGCGCCTGGGCCAGTTGTTTGTTGCTCGCGCCTTGGCGAAGCAGCCAGGCGATCTGGCGCTCCTTGGGCGTGAGCCCGGCCAACCCGTCGTCAGCCGGTTGCATGTTGGCCACGGCCATTTGCAGCATCACCTGCAAGGCATTCAACTGGGCCAGTTGGTCGAGGGTGAACACCCCTTGTTCAGCCGTGCGCAGCAGCGAGATGGCGGCCTGGGGCTGGTCGGCGCGATGGGCGACGATCTCCACCACATCGACCACCCCGTAGCGCGCGAGGAAGTCGCGGTAGCGGCGGCTGTCACGCAGCGGCTGCCTGGCCATGGCCAACCCCAGCGGCACCACGGCCAGCCCGGTGGACAGGCAGTTGCGCGGTTGCAGGGGGTCGAATTGGCGGTAGTTGTCCAGGTAATCGCGGTGCATCTCACCGCTCATGCCCAGCAGCCTGAAGTCGCGGGCTTGCAGGTGGCGGTCGACGCAATAGAACGCCGCCTGGCTGGCGGGTACCAGTTGGGTGAAAGCCTGCAGGCAATGGCCGGCGACTTCCTGAGCGGGGATGGCGTGCATGGTCGGTTACCTGCGCCAGAAACAACGCTGCCGGCACACGCCGGCAGCCGGGAGCGATCAGACTACCGCAAAATAGTGCTTCACGAAGCTCTCGCTGACCACTTCCCACAGCACCGGCGTGCCCTTGGTCACGAACCAGCTGTCGCCGGCCTTGTAGCGGGTGCTCTGGCCGGTGCTTTCGTCGGTCAGCACCACTTCGCCGGTGACCACGGTGGCCTGTTCGGCGAATGGGTAGACCATGCGAAACTTGCCCTGGGTGGTGCCGAAATAGGCGCTGCTGACCGGGTCGGTCGGGGCGCCGAAGGTCATCTTGCCGAAGGCCTTGACCTCGCCTTCAAGGATCTCGGAGCCAAGGTCGGCAACGGTGCCCCAGGCGTCGAGGTCCGATAATTGAATGTCTTTTTTCAGGGGGGTAACGGGCATGGCGGTTCTCCTGTGAATGAAACAGCGGGGGCTCAACGGCGACCGTTGAAGTAGCCCGACAGTTGATGAAGGCTTTTGCCGGCGGTGAGCAGCAGTGGGCGGATATGGTCCTTGCCGAGGATTTGCGCGTGCTTGACCGAACTGATCAGGTCATAGCGCGAAGAGCCTTCGCTCATGCCCTCGGCCAGGACCTTGCAGATGATATGGCTGGGCGTGACGCCGAAGCCGGCGTAACCCTGCACGTAAAAGGCGTTGGGGCGACCGCTGAGCGTGCCGATCTGCGGGAACAGGTTGGCCCCGGTCGCCATCGGCCCGCCCCAGGCCAGGTCGATCTTCACGTCCTTGAGGTACGGGAAGATTTTCAGCATCAGGTTGCGGTTCCAGGCCTTGAGGTCCAGCGGGATGTGCTCGACGAAAGGCGTGGCGGCGCCGAACAGCAGGCGGTTTTCGTTGGTGACGCGGTAGTAGTCGATCACCGGGCGAATGTCGCTGTAGGCGCCGCGTATCGGGCTGATGCGGTTGATCATCTCGTCCGACAGCGGTTCGGTCATCAACTGGAAGGCGTAGGTGTTGACGGTGGTCTTGTGCAGCTCGGGTTCAAGCTTGTTGAGGAAGCTGTCACAGGCCCACAGCAACTTGGCGGCCCTGACCGAGCCGCGGCCGGTGCGCACGGTGATGCGCTCGCCGTAGCTGACTTCCAGGGCCGGGCTGTGCTCGAAGATGCGCACGCCATGCCCGGCCAGCGCCTTGGCTTCGCCCAGCAGCAGGTTGAGCGAGTGCACATGCCCGCCGCCCATGTGCAGCAACGCGCTGCTGTAGGCGTCGGAACCAATGATCTGCTTGACCTCGGACCCCGCCATGAAGCGGATTTCGTCCTTGCTGTTGATCGACTTGAAGTCTTTTTCCCAGGCGCGCAGGGTTTTTTCCTGGCGGGCGTTGAAGCCCATGTAGCCGTAGCCGTGGCAGAAGTCGGCGTCGATGGAATATTTGGCGATACGATCCTTGATGATGCCGGCGCCCAGCTCGCTGATTTCAAAGATCTGGCGCAGGCCTTCGTCGCCGACTTGCTGCTTGATCTTTTCCAGGTCATGGCCGATGCCCGCCATGATCTGACCGCCGTTGCGGCCGGTCCCGCCAAAGCCCAGGTAACGCGCTTCGAGCACCACGATGTTGGTGATGCCTTTTTCAGCCAGTTCCAGCGCGGTGTTGATGCCGGAGAAACCGCCTCCAATCACCACCACGTCGGCGTCCACGTCCTGTTCGAGGGTCGGGAAACTGAGGTTGTATTTCTTGGTTGCCGAATAGTAGGTCGGCGTTTCGAGAGTGATCATGGCGCAGCCTGGAAAGTGAAGGGTGACTCACCGCAGAGCCGACAAGAGGCTCTGTGTCTGTGGGGGGCCATTAAGTGCCTTCCGAGCGGTAGGTGTCTTGATTCTGTGTGCCGCCGCGCTTGATCGTGGCTGCCACTGAAACCTGCGTAGGAGTAAAGCTGCACACGGAGAACAAGTGCCGATGCTAGAATGTTGTTAATCTGTTAACTAAATACGACGCCGACTTTATATGCCTCAATTGCGCCAATCCTTGACCCTCAGCTTGCTCCATGCGCGGGAAGCCGCCATGGGGTTTTTTCGTCCCTCGCTTAACCAGCATGGGTTGACCGAACAGCAATGGCGGGTCATTCGGATCCTGAGCCAGCATCAAGAGCTGGAGATCAATCGCCTGGCTGAATTGGCCTGCATCCTCAAGCCGAGCATGACCGGGGTGCTGGTGCGCATGGAGGCGGCGGGCATGGTGGAGCGGCGCAAGGCGCACCAGGATCAGCGGCGTGTCCTGGTGCGGCTGGCGGAGAAGGGGCAGGCCTGTTTCGCTTCGATGAGCCAGTGCATGGAGGCCAATTACCAGCGTTTGCAGGCGGGGTTCGGCGAGGAGAAGTTGCAGACGCTTCTGGGTTTGCTCAATGAGCTGAAAACCCTGAAGCGCTGAGTCGAGGCTGCACCTGTTGAGGGGACTTGCTGTGGAGAGGGAGCCTGTTGTGGAGAGGGAGCTTGCTCCCG
>NZ_JAFHKI010000199.1 GCF_016937615.1 Pseudomonas lactucae
CCCCTCCCACATTTTTTGACCCAATTTCAACTCAGGCGATGTCGCGCAACTCACGCCGCAAAATTTTCCCTACCGGCGTCATCGGCAACGAATCGCGCAGCACAATCTGCTTGGGCACCTTGTACCCCGTGAAGTTGGCCTTGCAGTAGCTCTTCAACTCCTCGAGGCTCACGCCTTCGGCACGCGCCACCACAAACAGCTTCACCGCCTCCCCGGTGCGCTCGTCCGGCACGCCGATCACGGCGCAGTTGGCCACGCCCGGATGAGCCATCACCACGTCTTCGATTTCATTGGGGTACACGTTGAAACCCGAGACGATGATCAGGTCTTTCTTGCGATCGACAATGCGCACAAAGCCATCGTCGTCGATCACCGCAATGTCGCCGGTCTTGAGCCAACCTTCGGCGTCCAGGGCCTCGGCGGTGGCGGCCGGTTGCTGCCAGTAACCTTTCATTACCTGCGGGCCCTTGATGCACAGTTCGCCGCGCTCGCCCAAGGGCAGCTCCACGCCAGCGTCATCAATCACCTTCATTGCCGTCGCCGGCACCGGAATGCCCACGGTGCCCAAGCGCGATTTGTTGCCATAAGGGTTAGTGCTGGCGACCGGTGAGGTTTCCGTCAGGCCGTAGCCCTCGCCAATCGCACAGCCGGTCAGTTGTTCCCAACGCTCGGCCGTGGCCTTGATCAGCGCGGTACCGCCGGAGTTGGTCAGTTTGAGATGGGAGAAATCCAGGCTCTTGAAGTCAGGGTGGTCCATCAACGCCACAAACAGCGTGTTGAGCCCCAACAGCCCGGTAAAGCGCCACTTTTTCAGCTCCTTGATAAACCCGCCGATGTCCCGCGGGTTGGTGATCAGCACGTTGTGGTTACCCGACACCATCATGCACATGCAATTGGCCGTGAACGCATAGATGTGGTACAGCGGCAGCGGCGCGATCATCACCTCCTGCCCTTCCTTGATCAGCGGGTGGCCGTCTTCGCCGGTCTGCGACATGCACGCGCGCACCTGCTGCATGTTCGCCACCAGGTTGCCATGGGTGAGCATCGCGCCCTTGGCCAGGCCGGTGGTGCCGCCGGTGTATTGCAGCACCGCGATGTCATCCAGGCTCACGGGATGGCGCGTTATACCCAGGCCCGCCCCCATGCGCAGCGCACGCTTGAACGACACCGCGCGTGGCAGGTGATAGGCCGGGACCATCTTCTTCACCTTGTCGACCACGGTGTTGACCAGCCAGCCTTTGGCGGCTGGCAGAAAGTCGCCCATCTTGGCTTCGATCAGGTAGTCGATCTCGGTGTCGGCGCACACCTCCTGCACACGTGAACCGAACAGGTTGAGGTAGACCAGCGCCCGCACGCCGGCATCCTTGAACTGGTGGCGCATCTCGCGCGGGGTGTACAGCGGGTTGGTGTTGACCACAATGAGCCCGGCGCGCAGGGCGCCGAATACGGCGATCGGGTAATGCAGCACGTTGGGCATCTGCACCGCGATGCGCTCGCCGGGCTTGAGGTCAGTGTGCTGCTGCAGGTAACCGGCGAACGCCCCACTCTGGCGCTCAAGCTCGGCGTACGTGAGGGTGACCCCCATGTTGCTGAAGGCCGGACGGTCGGCGAAAGTCTTGCAGGAGCGCTCGAACACTTCGATCACCGACTTGTAGGCCGAGAGGTCGATGGCATTGGGAACGCCCGCCGCGCGTTTGTCATTCCAGAAATCAGGTTGCATTATTCTTGTCCTCGGTACCTGAATGTGTCTGGCCGCTTATAACTTATAAAAAGCGGAGCTTTGGGGACGTTAGCAGCTATGGCCAAACAGGCAAATACAGCCGGGCCCGTCATTGATTGTGTGAATCTAGCTGCTGATGCGTAGGCAGATACCCCGCGTTTCAGCGGATGCGCTATACACTGCTACGAGACCGAGCAGACCTTGAAACAAGGAACCGCCATGAACCACAGCGACCACTGGCTGACCGCAAATGACCACAGCCGCCTGTACGTCAACCAATGGATGCCGGAGGGTCCGGCCAGGGCCGTGCTGATGCTGTCCCACGGCATGGCCGAGCACAGCGGCCGTTATGCGCGGCTGGCCGATGCCCTGTGTACCGCCGGCTACGCTGTCTATGCGCTGGACCAGCGCGGCCACGGCCGCACCGCCGACGAAGGCACGCTGGGCTTATACGCCGAAGAGGATGGTTGGAACAAAGTGGTGGGCGACCTGGCCAGCCTCAATCATCACGTTGGCCAGCAGCACCCAGGGCTGCCGATCATTTTGCTGGGGCACAGCATGGGCAGCTACATCGCCCAGGCCTACCTGCTGCACCACAGCGCGAGCCTGCATGGGGCGATTCTCAGCGGTTCGAATTTCCAGCCGGTGGCGCTGTACCGCGCCGCACGCGTGATCGCCCGCGCCGAACGTTTGCGCCAGGGGCTGCGCGGGCGCAGCGCGCTGATCGATTACCTGTCGTTCGGCTCGTTCAACAAAGCGTTCAAGCCCAACCGTACGGCGTTCGACTGGCTCAGCCGCGACCCGGCGGAAGTGGACAAATACATCAATGACCCGCTGTGCGGTTTCCGCTGCACCAACCAGCTGTGGGTCGACTTGCTCGGCGGCTTGCAGCAAATCAGCAAAGCGTCCAACCTCGCGCAGATCGATCCGGGCCTGCCGATTCTGGTCATGGGCGGCGAATGTGATCCGGTGAGTGAGGGCAAACGTCTCACCAGTCTGGCCAACGCATTGCGTGAGGCCGG
This sequence comes from Pseudomonas lactucae, assembly GCF_016937615.1. Taxonomy (GTDB): domain Bacteria; phylum Pseudomonadota; class Gammaproteobacteria; order Pseudomonadales; family Pseudomonadaceae; genus Aquipseudomonas; species Aquipseudomonas lactucae. The sequence goes on from NZ_JAFHKI010000199.1 coordinate 2,743, forward strand.
GTGTCAGCACCTGCAACTGAATATCTATCCGCAGGCGCGTCACGAAGTGTTCAACGAAACCAACCGCGATGAAGTCACCGCGGATGTGCTGACGTGGCTCGACCAGGCCCTGACCTTGCGCAGGCCGGCTCGCTGCGAATAAATTTACCTTTAATATCAGCCAGTTAAATTACCGATTAGCCACAGGATGCACCTTTAGATGACCCAGGTAACCAACACCCCGTACGAAGCCCTCGAAGTCGGCCAGACCGCCAGCTACAGCAAGACCGTCGAAGAGCGCGATATCCAGCTGTTCGCCGCCATGTCGGGCGACCACAACCCGGTGCACCTGGATGCCGAATACGCCAAGGCGACCATGTTCAAGGAGCGTATCGCCCATGGCATGTTCAGCGGCGCCCTGATCAGCGCAGCCGTAGCCTGTGAGCTGCCTGGGCCGGGCACTATCTATATCGGCCAGCAGATGAGCTTCCAGAAACCAGTCAAGATCGGCGACACCCTGACCGTGCGCCTGGAAATCCTCGAGAAGCTGCCGAAGTTTCGCGTACGCATCGCCACGCGTGTGTTCAACCAGCGCGATGAGCTGGTGGTGGATGGCGAAGCCGAGATCCTCGCGCCGCGCAAACAGCAGGTCGTGACCCTGACCGAGCTGCCGCCGATCAGCATCGGCTGATTCAAGGTCGACACAAAAAAATGTGGGAGGGGGCCAGCCCCTCCCACATTTTTTACAGCAGATTTTTTACAGCATTTAGCGCGTAGGCTTACGACTGAGCGCGAGCCTGGTTACGCAGGGCTTTTACCTGGTCGTGGTTGCGCTGTACGCCGTGGTACTGACGCTCAACCAGGTCACGAATGCCCAGCAGGTTGTGCTTGTTGATCTTCTCGATCGCTTCACGGTAGGCCTTGAGTGCATGGTCTTCACCACGCTCGGCTTCGTTGAGCACAGCCTCTTCATCCTTACCGGTGACCATCGACTTCACGTCGACCCAGCCACGGTGCAATGCACCGGCCATGCTGCCGGAATCTTCAGGATCACCACCCAGGGCACGCACGGCGGTTTTCAGCTCGGCGGCGGCCGTCGCGCAGTCAGCGGAACGCTTGGCAAATAGGGCCTTGAGCTCTGGGTGCTTGATGTCCTCAGCGCACTCCTTGAAACCTTTTTGACCGTCGATGCTGGTTTCGATCAGGTCATTGAGTACGGAGATCGATTCTTTGTTGATGTCAGTCATTTTTCAATTCCTTTGGCAGGTTGAAGAGGTAACTTAAAAGAAGCTTTGTTTCAGCTTGCCTTAGTAGTTGCAGCGCTCGTGCCAGGTTTTTAAAAACAATTTTAATGCTTAAAATCAATAAGTTACGAATTATTGAACCATCTGTATGCTCGTTATTTGCATGATCTGTCATTTGGCCTTCATGCAGAATGCCTGTATTTTCCAAGGTCTCGACTGACGCAGCGGATGTCCCATGAACCCCGAAAAACTCGAACTGCTGATCACTCGCCAAATGCCCTTCGGCAAATACAAGGGCCGGATCATCGCCGACCTACCGGGCCCCTACCTGAACTGGTTTGCTCGTGAAGGTTTCCCCCACGGTGAGCTGGGCGGTTTACTGGCATTGATGCAGGAAATCGACCACAACGGCCTGTCCGAATTACTCGAACCGCTGCGCGCGAAACACGGCAAACCCGCCCCACGCCATTGACTAAGAGCCCCGCCATGCCAAGGAACGCAGACAACGAACATCACTGGCAGGCCATCGCTCGGCGCTATGACTTGGAACCAGGCCCGATCAACCTGGAAAACGGCTACTTCGGCCGCATGAGCCGTGCGGTGCAGGCGCAATACCTGGAACACGTGGCGTTTATCAACCGCAGTAACGCGGTGCATGTGCGCCAGCGCTTTGAGCGAGGCGAAAACGACGAGATCCGCCGCCAACTGGCCGCCTTGATCGATGTCGAGCCGCAGGCGCTCGCTTTCACCCGCAACGCCACCGAAGCCTTGCAATCGCTGATCCGCAACTACAACCGCCTGCAACCGGGCGATCAGGTGCTGATCAGTGACCTGGAGTACGACACGGTCAAGGGCGCCATGCGCTGGCTGGCCGGTGTTCGCGGCGTGGACGTAATCGAGATGTCCCACACGCATCCGGCCAGTTTCGACAGCCTGGTACAGACCTATCGCGATACGTTCATACAACATCCACGCTTAAAGCTCATGGCGCTGACCCATGTCACCCACCGCACCGGCCTGGTAATGCCCGTTGCGGCGATTGCCGAGGCCGCGCGGGAGCATGGCATCGACGTGATCCTCGACGGCGCCCATGCCCTGGGTCAACTCGAGTTCAACCTGGCGGAGCTGGGTATCCAGTTCGCCGGCTTCAACCTGCACAAATGGATTGGTGCGCCGCTGACCCTGGGCTTTCTTTATATCGCCCCCGAACGCCTGAAGGACATCGACCCGGACATGGGCGAGTTCCACTACCCCGCCACCGATGTACGCGCACGTACGTCCTACAGCACGCCGAACTTTCCGGCGCTGATGACCCTGCCGCTGGTGTTTGAAGAACACCGGGCATTGGGTGGCGCGGCGGCCAAAGGCGCGCGGGTCAATTACCTGCGGGATTTGTGGGTCAGGCAGGTGCGGCGATTGGAAGGGATTGAGGTACTGACGTCGGATGATCCGCGGTTGTACTGCGCGCTTACCGCGTTCAAGTTCACTGGGCGCGATCAGCAAGTCATGGTGGATCGGTTGCTCAAGGAATACGACCTGTTTGCCACGACGCGCACGGGGGCGGCGTTTGGTACCTGCATTCGGGTGACGCCGGGGTTGGTGACGTCTGCGGCGGACATGAATCTGCTGGTCTGCGCCATTACCCAGTTGAACACACATTGAAAATGTGGCGCTCTCGATTTTTCTACAGGCAAAAAAAAGCGGTACACCGACCAAGTGCACCGCAAAAATGCCGTTAAGCACAGCAACAACGATTCGGTAGATCAGATCAATCCAGCAGCGCCAACGCCTGTGCGGTGACTTCCTGAATGCGGGCCCAGTCGCCGTTCTTGATCCACTCCGGATCAAGCATCCAGCTACCGCCCACGCACATGACATTTTTCAACGCCATGTAGCTTTTGATGTTGGCCGGGCCGACACCGCCGGTCGGGCAGAACTTCACTTCGCCGAACGGGCCGCCCAGCGCTTTGAGGGCCGCCACGCCGCCGCTGACTTCGGCCGGGAACAGCTTGAAGCGGCGGTAACCCAGGGCATAGCCCTCCATGATGCCGGAGGCATTGCTGATGCCAGGCAGCAATGGGATAGGACTGTGCACCGAGGCTTCCAGCAGATCGCGGGTGATGCCTGGGGTGACGATAAATTGCGAGCCCGCCACTTCAGCCGCGTCGAGCATATGACGGTCGAGTACGGTGCCCGCACCGGTGCAGAGTTCTGGGCGCTGCTCACGCAATACCTGGATGGCCTTGAGGCCGAACTCGGAACGCAGGGTCACTTCCAATGCAGTCAAGCCACCGGCTGCCAAGGCATCGGCCAGCGGCAGAATGTCCTGTTCACGGGCGATGGTAATCACCGGCAGGATCCGCGCCTTGGCGCAGAGGCTGTCGATCAGGGCAACTTTGTCCGCCATGGACACGGTGGGTTGAGGGCTTTTCATAGCGGCTGATCCTTGGCTCATGGGCACCAGTAAATCTCTAATGTAGGTTGCAAAAACGCGCGAATCGGCATGGCAGCAACATCGTCACTGGCCAGGGCGGCGCTCAAGGTCGTCAACTTCGAACTGCCGGAAATCGACAGCACGGTGTAATTGGCCGTGGCCAGCAAGGCGCGACTCATGGTCAGGCGCTGGTGCGGCACGGTAGGCGCGAGCATCGGCCAGCAACGGCGGGTACCGTCGGCCTTCAGTGCTTCGGCGAGATTAGGGCTGTTGGGAAACAGCGAGGCGGTGTGACCGTCATCGCCCATGCCCAGCACCAGCACATCAATGGCCGGCAGTTCGGCCAGCAGGCGATCGGCCTGCTCGGCGGCGTCTTCAAGGGTTGGCGTGGCGCTGTACAGGCTCAGGAATCGGGCCTTGGCAGCCGGGCCTTGCAACAGGTGCTGCTTCAACAAACCGGCATTGCTGTCGGCGTGCTCCACCGGCACCCAGCGTTCATCGGCCAGGGTAATGGTGACCTTGGACCAGTCCAGGCCTTGCTTGGCCAGGTGCTGAAAAAACGCCACGGGGCTACGGCCACCGGACGCCACCAGGGTCGCTTCGCCTCGGGCACTGATAGCCCCGCGCAGTTGCTCGGCCACGTCATTGGCCAGGCCCTCTGCCAGCAGCACCGGCGAACGGTACTCATGGGCAGTCACGCCCTGAGGCAGTTTCAATTCAGATATCGCCATACCACGACCTCCCATCCCGCGTGATCAGTGCAATGGAGCTCATCGGCCCCCAGGACCCCGCCGCATACGGCTTGGGCGCATCACCGGATTTCTTCCACCCGGCGATCAACTGGTCACACCACTTCCACGCGGCTTCGATTTCATCTTTGCGAACAAACAGGTTCTGATTGCCGCGCATCACTTCCAACAACAAACGCTCGTAGGCATCGGGGATGCGTGCGCTGCGATAAGTGTCGGAAAAATTCAGTTGCAGCGGGCCGCTGCGCAGTTGCATGCCCTTGTCCAGGCCCTGCTCCTTGGTCATTACACGCAGGGAAATCCCTTCGTCCGGCTGCAGGCGATGATCAGTTTGTTGCTGATCTGCAAGCGCTGCTCGGGGGCGAAAATGTAGTGGGACGGTTCCTTGAAATGGATGACGATCTGCGACAGTTTTTGCGGCATGCGCTTGCCGGTGCGCAGATAAAACGGCACCCCGGCCCAACGCCAGTTACGGATATCGGCCCGCAACGCGACGAAGGTTTCAGTGTCGCTCTGGGTATTGGAATTCTCTTCTTCCAGGTAACCCGGCACCGGTTTGCCGGCGCTGTAGCCGGCGATGTACTGGCCGCGAACAACCTGGGTGGTCAGGCCGTCCGGGCTGATGGGCGCCAGGGCCTTGAGCACCTTGACCTTCTCGTCCCGGATGCTATCGGCGGACAGGTCGGCCGGCGGGTCCATGGCGATCAGGCAAAGCAGTTGCAGCAGGTGGTTCTGGATCATGTCCCGCAGTTGGCCGGCCTTGTCGAAGTAACCCCAACGGCCTTCGATACCGACCTGCTCGGCCACGGTGATTTCCACGTGGGAAATGTAGTTCTGGTTCCACTGGGTTTCGAACAGGCTGTTGGCGAAACGCAGCGCGATCAGGTTCTGGACGGTTTCTTTGCCCAGGTAGTGGTCGATGCGGTAGGTGCGGTTCTCCGGGAAGAACTGCGCCACGGCGTCGTTGACCTTGCGCGAGGACTCCAGGTCCGAACCGATGGGCTTTTCCAGCACCACACGGGTGTTTTCCGCCAGGCCGACCTTGGACAGGTTCTCGCAGATCGCGCCGTACACCGCCGCCGGTGTGGCAAAGTAGGCGATCAGGCGTTGCTCGGTGCCGGCTTTTTCAGCCAGGGCCACGTAGTCATCGGCCTTCATGAAGTCGACGTGCACATAGGTCAGTCGCGCCAGGAAACGCTGGACGATGGTTTCTTCCAGTTCCTTGCCGACGTATTTGCGCAGTTCTTTTTCGATATGGGCCAGGTGCTGCTGTTCGGAGCCGGCTTCACGGGCCAGGGCCAGGATGCGCGTATCCTCGTGCAGCAGCCCGGCGCCATCGAGTTGATAGAGGGCAGGAAATAACTTGCGCAGCGCCAGATCACCCAAGGCGCCAAACAGGGCAAAGGTGCAGGGTTCTACGGTTATCAAAGGCATGATGTTTGTTCTTTTATCAAGTTAAGCTACAAATACCTTTTTTCAAGGCATCACTCAAGGAAAAATGTAGTAATAACCACAACATTTTCCCGAAATACGCATTCCGTGTGGTGGTGTTCAGCTACCCTCAGTAGGATAGGCCACCGCGAAAAGCCACTCGTCGATTGGCTGCCGCCTTTTATTTGCATCGTCGCCCGAAGGAAAGACTGAATGGACCGCGTGCGAAATCTTCTGGAACAGATCCGGAACCGCCTCGAAGAATTGAACAAGGCCGAGAAAAAAGTCGCCGAGGTCATCCTGCTCAACCCGCAGCAGGCGACCCGCTTCTCTATCGCCGCCCTCGCCCAAGCCGCTTCGGTCAGTGAACCGACGGTCAACCGTTTCTGCCGTTCGTTCGGTGTCAGCGGTTACCCTGAACTCAAATTACAACTGGCGCAAAGCCTGGCCAGTGGTGCCGCGTATGTCAGCCGCGCCGTGGAAGCCGATGATAACCCCGAGGCCTACACCCAGAAGATCTTTGGCAGCGCCATCGCTTCCCTGGACAGTGCCTGCCAGGCGCTGGACCCGGCCCTTATCAGCAAGGCCGTGGACCTGTTGATCCAGGCGCGGCAGATCCACTTTTTCGGCCTGGGTGCTTCGGCACCGGTGGCCATGGATGCGCTGCACAAGTTCTTCCGCTTCAACCTGGCGGTCACCGCGCACGCCGACGTGCTGATGCAGCGCATGATCGCGTCGGTCGCGCATACCGGCGAGCTGTTCGTGATTATTTCCTACACCGGGCGTACCCGTGAACTGGTGGAAGTGGCGCGTATCGCCCGCGAAAACGGTGCGTCCGTGCTGGGCGTAACCGCCGAGAACTCGCCGCTGGCCAAGGCTAGTACGGTGAGCCTGAACATTCCGCTGCCGGAAGACACCGATATCTACATGCCGATGACCTCGCGGATCATCCAATTGACGGTGCTGGACGTGCTGGCCACCGGCATGACCTTGCGTCGCGGAGTGGATTTCCAGCCGCATTTGCGCAAGATCAAAGAGAGTCTGAATGACAGCCGGTATCCGGTGGGGGATGAATTCAACTAAGCGGCATGTGTGTTGGCTTCACTGGCCTCATCGGGAGCAAGCCCCCTCCCACACTTTGATCTGTGGATACCTTCAAATGTGGGAGG
>NZ_JAFHKI010000002.1 GCF_016937615.1 Pseudomonas lactucae
CTTGGCCAAGAGGGATGTGGACGGTGTCAGCGTGGGTGAGGCACTGAATGCGATTGGCTATGCGGGACGCGTCCCGTCAGTGGGCATAAAGTCGGTGCGTATTTCGAAGCGCATATCGAACAAGGGCCGATTCTTGAGGATGAGAGAAAAACCATCGGCGTGGTGCTCGGCGCCCTCGGGCAAAAATGGTTCGACCTGAAACTGCGCGGCGTTGAAGCCCATGCGACCGACGCCGATGCACTTGCGCAAGGACGCCCTGGTAGGCGCGGCGGCGGTGGTTGCGGCAGTGAATGCGGCGGCGTTGGGGCATCAGCCCCATGCGTGCGGCACGGTCGGTTGCCTGCAGGCGTACCCCGGTTCACGCAATGTGATTCCCGGTGAGGTGCGTATGACCCTGGATTTCCGTCACCTGGAACCGGCGCGGTTGGATTCGATGATCGCCCAGGTGCGCAAGGTGATCGACGACACCTGTGCCAAGCATGGGTTGAGCTTCGAGATGGAACCCACCGCCGATTTCCCGCCGCTTTACTTCGACAAAGGCTGCGTGGACGCCGTGCGGAATGCGGCGAATGGCTTGGGCTTGTCGAACATGGACATCGTCAGCGGGGCGGGGCACGACGCGATCTTCGTCGCCGAGCTGGGCCCGGCGGGGATGATTTTCGTGCCGTGTGAAGGCGGCATCAGCCATAACGAAATCGAGAATGCCAACCCGGATGACCTGGCGGCGGGGTGCGCGGTGTTGTTGCGTGCCATGGTTGCCGCTTCTGCTGCAATCGCCAGCGGCAAGCTCGCGGCCTGAAATGCGGGAAAAAAGTGTGGGAGGAGGCTTGCCTCCGATGGCAGTGTGTCAGTCAGCTCATATCCAGCTGACACACCATCGGGAGCAAGCCCCCACATTGACTGCTCGTTGGCGTTAGATCCAGATTGCATCCCACAATGGATAGTCGCCAATCTTCTTTACCAATCCTGCTCGCAATGGATTGGCCACCACATACCGAGCCATCTTCACCAAATCATCTTCCTTGCGCAGTGCTCGATCATGAAAGCTCTCTTGCCAAAGCCGGCCCTTGCGACCGCTCGCGCCGTTGACGGCCCGCGTGCTTTTGGATTTCACCTGCCGCATCAGATCCGCCAGCGAGCCTTTGCGTAGTTCGATGAGCCAATGAAAATGGTCCGGCATGATCACCCATGCCAGGGACTTCGCCAGCCCTTGGTACTGGGCGAGACGAAATTGCCAGACCACGAGGCGACCGAGGTGGAAGTCGTTGAATATGGGGATGCGTTCGTGGGTGTTGGTGGTAATGAGGTAGATGCGGTTTGGTTCGCTGAAGCGACCGATGCGCAGGCGGTGAGAAGCGGGTAGGTCAGGCATTCCTTGGCCTCTTTTTTGGGGGTTTCAAGAGGCTAGGTTGGAGGGCAAGGGATTGATCGGCAGGCTTTTGGCAGGATGTGTCTGGAAGGGCGCAATCGGGGGCAAGCCCCCTCCCACATTGGATCTACGGCATTCATACAATGTGTGTCTGGCGCAGGACAGTGTGGGAGGGGGCTTGCCCCCGATTGCGGTGGGTCAGCTACGGAGCCATCGGGTCGGCGCCAGGCTGCCAACCGCCGCCCAGGGCTGTGACCAAGCCCACACTCGCCTGCAACTGCCGCGTCTGCACCGCCTGCAATGTCCTCTGCGCCTGCAATGCCGCCGTCTGCGCCGTCACCACGTCCAGGTAGCTCACCGCGCCCGCCTGATAGCTGTTCATTGCCAATGCCTGGGTGTGCTGCGCCGCATCCGCCGCTGCTTGCTCGTCCTGTGCTTGCTGCTGCAAATCGCGCAGTTGCGCCAGGTTGTCTTCCACCTCGCGCACGGCCTTCAACACCTGGCTGCGGTACTGCGCCGACGCTTCTTCAAACTCGGCCCTGGCCTGGCGTTCATTGGCGCTCAGGCGCCCGCCGTCGAAGATCGGCAGATTCATCAGCGGCCCCAGCGCCCAGTACCGATTGCCGGCGGACAGCAGATTGCCCACGCCCTGCGTCTGCCCGCCGATCAAGCCGGTCAAGCTGAAATCCGGGAACCATGCGGCCTTGGCCACGCCGATCGTGGCGTTGGCGGCAAACACGCGTCGCTCCGCCGCTGCGATATCCGGGCGACGTTGCAGCAGCTGGCTTGGCAGTTGTGAAGGGATTCCCGGCAACGCCATCAACCCCTGGCTTGGCGGCAATGAAAAATCACTGGCCGCCACGCCCACCAACTCGCCGATAGCGTGTTCGGTGAGGTTGCGTTGCCCCTGCACTTCATCCAGCTGCGCCTTGGCTTCGGCCAGTTGATTTTGTGCACGGGTCAGGTCCAGTTCCGACGCGATCTGGCCCTCGTACCGACTACGGGTCAGTTGCAACGCCTGGCTGAAATCCTCCAGCGAACGGCTCAGGATTCGGCTCTGCGCATCCAACCCATTGAGCTGCACATACAAACTCGCCAATTGGTGTTGCAGGCTCAAGCGCGCCACCGCCAGGTCATCGGCGCTCGCTTGCGCCTGGGCATCGCCGGCCGCCACCTGGTTGCGGATTTTGCCCCACAGGTCCAGGTCGTAACTCAACGAAAAACCGGCGCTGTTGCTGTTGTATACCGACGGCTGGGTGCTGCCGCGCAATGGCCGCGAGTCCGATTGGCGCTGGCGCAGTGGCTGCGCGCTGGCGGTGATTTGCGGGAACAACCCAGCATGCAGCTGGCTGGCGTAGGCCTGTGAGGCGTCGAAGTGCGCAAGTGCCGCCGCCAAGTCCGGGTTGGCCTTGAGCAATTGCTGTTGCAGGCTGTTGAGGCGCGAATCGTTGTAGAGCGTCCACCAGGCGGGCGCCAGTGAGTCGGACGGTTGCGCGCTGTGCCATGGTCCGTCGCTGGTCTGTTCGCGATAGCTGGCGGGCAGTTCAACCGACGGTGCTGTATAGGCCGGCGCCATCGAGCAGCCTTGCAGCGCCAGCAGCACTAGCGCCGCGAGAGGTTTAAGCCTTGGGCGCATGCGCACCTCCCGAGGCGTCGGCCAGTTGCACCGGATCGCCTTCGCGCAGGGCGTCGGGCGGGTTGTCGACGATGCGATCGGCGGGTTTCAAACCTTGGTCGATCACCAGGCGTTCGCCCAGGTCCAGGCCGATGTGTATGGTTTGCAGGTGCACATGATTCTGCGCATCCAACACCGCAACCTGAGTGCCCTGGGCGCGGAAGATCAAGGCGCTGGCCGGAATGCTCACGCCGTGGGTATCGGCTGGAATCGGCAGGGTGGCTTCGGCGTAATCACCGGGCAGCAACTCACCGCTGGGGTTGTCGACCACGAACTGCGCGAGCAGGGTGCCGGAGCGGCGGTCGATGGCGGTGGAGTCGCCGATCAGGCGTGCCTTGAAATGCTCCCCGGGGTGTTCGGGCACGGTCAGCTCGGCTTCCAGGCCGGGGTGGATCACCGCCGCGTAGTTCTGCGGCACCGGCACGTACAGGCGCAACTGGTGGGTGTCGGCAATGTTGAACAGCTCCGGATCACTGTCGGTATCGGCCTTGATCAACTGACCGATATCGGTGTTGCGCGCGGTGATGGTGCCGGTGAACGGCGCACGAATCGTCTTGTAGCTTTCCAGTGCCGAGAGCCGCGCGAAGTCGGCCGCGGCGGCTTCGGCGTTGGCTTTGGCGGCTGCGGCGTTGGAGGTTTTTTCATCGGCTTCCTGGCGCGATACCGAATGGCTGGCCAACAGGTTCTGCCAACGCGTGGCGGTGGTTTGCGCCAGGCGCGCATTGGCCTGTTCCTGCACCAGCCTTGCGTGGGTTTGCGCAAGCTGTTGGTCCAGGTCCGGGCTGTCGATTTCGGCGAGGATTTGCCCGGCGGTGACCGGGCTGCCGATGTCGACTTTCCAGTCCTTGAGGTAGCCGCTGACCCGTGCATGAATCGGCGCCTTGCTCCAGGCCTCGAGGTGCGCGGGCAAGCGCAGGGTATCGCCGGCGGCGTTCTGTTTGGGCTGGAACACCATTACCTGGGGCACGGCTGCGGTTTCGGTCCAGGCAGTGACGGATTGTTCGTGCAAGGTGCGGGCGTGCAGGCCGTTGGCGACCAGCAGGGCGGCGAGGGTCAGGCCACCGATACCCAGGAGCATCAGGCGCTTGCGCGAGGGGGTGTGATCAGACGACATGTGGGGTTTCTCCAACAACTGCGCGAGTAGGGTGACGCCCGTGGACCAGGCTGAAGACCACGGGAACAAACAATAGGGTGGCGACGGTGGCGAAGATCAGACCACCGATCACCGCACGACCCAGCGGCGCGTTTTGTTCCTCGGACAAGGCCAGCGGCAACATGCCGATGATCATCGCCAGGGCGGTCATGCACACCGGCCGAAAGCGCGTATAGCCGGCTTCCAGGGCGGCCTTGAGCGCATCGCCATGTTCGGCCAGGCGTTCGCGGCAAAAGCTCACCACCAGGATCGAGTTGGCGGTGGCCACGCCCATGCACAGGATCGCGCCGGTCAGGGCAGGCACCGACAGCGAGGTGCCGCTGAGGAACAGCATCCATACGATCCCCGCCAGCGCGGCCGGCAATGCGGTGATGATCACGAACGGGTCGACCCACGACTGGAAGTTGACCACGATCAGCAGGTAGATCAGCACCACCGCGCCGAGCAGGCCCAGGCTCAGGCCGCTGAACGCTTCATGCAGGGCATCGATCTGCCGTGCAGGCTGATCGTCGCGCCTTTGGGGCGCAGGTGCGCGGTGTCATCCAGCACCTTTTGCACGTCGCGGGCCACGCCGCCGAGGTCGCGGCCTTGCACGTTGGCGTACAGGTCCAGGGTCGGTTCGATGTTGTAGTGGGTGACCACCGCCGGGCTTTGTACCCGAGAGATGCTGGCCACACCGCCGAGGATCTGCGATTGGCCATCGGCGCCGGTGACCGGCAAGGCTTCCAGCGACGGCAGGCTGTCGAGGCGGTATTGCGGGGTGGCGGCGACGATCGAATAGGACACGCCGTTGGCCGGGTTGAGCCAGAACGTCGGTGCGACCTGGGAGCTGCCGGCCAGCGAGGCCACCATGCTGTTGGTCACGTCACGCTCGGTAATGCCCAGGCCTTCGGCGCGCAGGCGGTCGACATTCACCTGCAGCGACGGGTAGCCGGTGGACTGCTGGATACGCAGGTCGGCGATGCCCGGTACGTGTTGCAGACGGCGTTCAAGTTCGACGGCGTACGCACGGTTTTCGGCGTCGTTGCGCCCGGAGATCTTCACGTCCAGCGGGGCCGGTGCGCCGAAATTGAGGATCTGGCTGCTGATGTCGGCGGGCAGGAACGCGAAATGGCTGCCGGGGAAACTTTGCGGCAGGGCTTCACGCAGTTTTTTCACATAGTCGGCGGTGGGGGCGTGGTGCTGTTTCAGGGTGACCTGGATGTCGCCATCCTGCGGGCCGATAGTCCCGCTGCTGCTGTAGGCCATGTCGATGCCGCTGAGCGGGATACCGATATTGTCGACGATGGTGTCCAACTCGTCGGCGCGGATGACCTCGCGAATCCGCGCTTCGATGCGGTCGAAAGCGGCGGCGCTTTCTTCGATGCGTGTGCCCAGCGGCAGGCGAACGTGGAGGGCCAGTGCGCCGGCATCGGTGGCCGGGAAAAAGTCCTGGCCCAGGCTCGGCAGCAACGCGAACGAGGCGAGCACGCAGGCCAGGAAACCGACGATAAAGCGGCGGCGCTGGCCCAGCGCCAGGGTGAGCAGGCCATGATAGGTATCGCGGATATTCGAGAAATGGCGCTCGAAGCCCTGCTGAAAATTCAGCACCGCTTGCAGCGCGGAGTTGCGCGGTTTGTTGTGCTGCTCACCCTCATGGTGGTTGATGAATGCATCTTCCGGGTGATGACCTGCGCCTTGCTCGGGTATATGTGGCTTGAGCAGGAACATCGCCAGCGTCGGCACCAAGGTACGCGAGAGGACGAATGAGCTGGCCATGGCAAAGATCACCGCCAGCGCCATCGGCCGGAACAGGTAACCGGCGATGCCTTGCAGCAGGAACATCGGCACGAACACGATGCAGATACACAGCAGCGAGACGAACGCCGGGCCGACGATCTGCGCGGCGCCGTCGAGGATCGCGGTCTTCACCGCCTTGCCTTGTTCCAGATGCCAGTTGATGTTTTCGATGGTCACCGTGGCGTCATCCACCAGGATCCCCACGGCCAACGCCAGCCCACCGAGCGTCATCACGTTGAGGGTTTGCCCGGTGGCCGCCAGCAGTGCAATGGCTGACAGCACCGCCAGGGGAATCGACGCGGCGATGATCAGGGTGGAGCGCCAACTGCCGAGGAACAGCAGGATCATCGCACTGGTCAGCAGCGCGGCGATGATGCCTTCCTGGGCCACGCTGCCGACCGATTGCTTGACGAACACCGAGGCATCGCCCAGCAGCGAGGTCTTCAGCGATGGCGGCAGGGTTTCGTCGATGCGCGGCAGCATCTGGCGAATGCCGTCGATGATCGACAGGGTGGAAATGCTGCCGTTTTTCAACGCCGGCATCAGCACGGCGCGGTGGCCGTCGACGCGCACAATATTGGTTTGTGGCGGTGAGCCGTCACGCACATGGGCCACTTGGCCGATCGTGATCAGCGCGCCGTCGACGGTCTTGATCGGCAGGTCGTTGAGTTCATCGATGGCCTTGGGGCTGTTGTTGAGCAGGATCGTATATTCGTTGGGGCCGAGTTTGGCGGTGCCCACCGGGATGATCTGGTTCTGCAACGCCAGGGCATTGCCCACGTCCTGTGCCGACAAGCCTTTGGCGGCCAGCGCCTGGGGGTCGAGGTCGAGGGTGATCTGGCGCTGTTTACCGCCCATGGGGGTGGGCATGGCCAGGCCGGGCAGGGCGCTGAGGGGCAGGCGGATGTTGTTTTGCACCAGGTCGCGGATTTTGGCTTCCGACAGGCTGGGGCTGGAAAACGCCATTTGCAGGATCGGTACCGTGGACGCGCTGTAGTTGAGGATCAGCGGCGGCGTGATGCCCGGCGGCATCTGTTTGAGCACGGTTTGTGACACAGCGGTCACTTGGGCGTTGGCGGTGCGGATGTCCACGCCGGGCTGGAAGAAGATCTTGACGATGCCCATGCCGGGCAGCGATTGCGATTCGATGTGTTCGATGTCGTTGACGGTAGTGCTCAGGGAGCGTTCGTAGGTGTAGATCACCCGACCGGCCATGGCATCCGGGGACAGGCCGTTGTACTGCCACACCACGGCGACCACCGGGATGCCGATATCGGGAAAAACGTCAGTGGGGGTACGCAGGGCCGCCATCGGCCCGACGATGCAGATGAATATAGCCAGCACGATAAACGTGTAAGGCTTTTGCAGTGCGGTCTTTACCAGCCCGAGCATGCGTGATCTCCGGAAAAAGCAGGATTGCAAACCCCGGCAGTCTTGACCGACCCACCTAACACGCACCTTTCAGCCAGGTGAAGGAACATTTAGGTCAAGGCTGAAGATCGTTTCATAGGTATTCATTTGTTCTGCACAGGGCCGCTCGCCAAGCTTGTCGCCCATCGGACACATCGTCTTTTTGGAGCCCTGCCATGTCACTTAAACCCTTGTTGTTGATTCCCGCACTCGGTGCCGTCCTGCTGCTGTCGGCGTGCGCCGGCCCGATTCCCAAGGCGGACCCGAGCGAAGCCTGGATTGGTTTGAAGGAGGAAGCACCGAACGACCTGATGGCCGAACGCTTGGATGGCAAGCGCGTGGATGACGGGCGCTTCTTTGAAGTGCCGCCGGGCGATCACCGGTTGGACGTGACGTTGTTTCAGGAGGAACCCGGTGACGACAACCAGCAGGATTGCCAGGGCCGCGTCGAGTACAAGCATTTCAAGGCGGGTGAGCACTACACCTTGGAAGAATCCAGCCTGGGCACCACCGTGCGCGCAACCTTGAAGGATGGCCACGGCAAGGAAGTCGCGGCGACGCAGGACTTCAATTGCATGCCTGGCTAGGCATGGTGCGCCGTCGCCTTATGCGGCTTGGCGGATTTGACGTGGGGGTGATGGTGCCGACGGCTGATGCGCAACACCCCCCACAACATGGCGCCGGCGACCGCCAGCCACCCGCAGATCAACATGAAAATCGTTGTTACAAGGCTCATTCTGGCCTCCTTTCGCCCCGCACGGGGCACACACAGTCTTCTCAATGGACAGTCTAGCTACCTGACGGTTGCCTGCTATTGACCAATGGTCGTGTTCGTCCAACTTGTTTGCTCTATGCCGCACGGTGAACCATGGCTTTGGGCTATACCCGCGTGACGGAGCGTCCTATGATCAGTGCCCTTACCGGCAGTTGATCAAGAGAGTAAAAAATTGCGGTTACGGTCGAACGTTACAACTTCCCTGTTGCTGGCCTGCACCCTGGGGCTTGCCGCCTGTTCCGGGCACCCTTCGAAACTGCCCGGCCTGCCTGAACGCGTCGAACTCAACGGTGTGCCGACCTTTCGTAGCGAGGCTTATCAGAGCGGTCCTACGGCTTTGGCCAGCATGCTGTCGCAACAAGGCATTGTGATGACACCGGGCTTGCTGGATAAACCGCTGCGTTTACCGGGCGGCGAAGCGGACCTGGAGCGCAACATGCAGGTGCTGGCGCGTGAATACGGGCTGATGGTGTACCCGCTGGATGCCAAACTGACGGCGGTACTGGCGCAAGTGGCGGCGGGTTATCCGGTGATGGCGCGTCTGGGCGGTGGGCTGTGGTCTGACGCGCGCTACGTGGTCGTGGTGGGTTTCAACCAACAGAAAAGCACGGTGCTGCTGCGCTCGGGCATGGACCGGCGTTTGTTGATGAGCTTCAGTGACTTTGAATCGAAGTGGGCGAGCGCCGGACACTGGGCGATTCTTACCCAGCGGCCGAGCCAGTTGCCGGCGAATGTGGATGCGCAGCGCTGGCGCGAGGCGGCGAATGCGACGGCCCAGGCCGGGCAGGAGCGGGCGGCGGCGCAGGCGCTCAAGGTGCTGGCGGAACATAAGTGAGAATGGGAGGGAACAAGCTCCCTCCCGCTGACATTGGACCTGTTGGGTTCAATAGATGTGTCGGTCAGCGACGAACTTCCGCGGTATTCGGACGGCTTTTAAGGTTCTTGTCGGCCTTGTAGCGCAATGCCACATCCGGCACCGAACCGCCCTTGCCGGTTTCGACCCAGCTGCGAATACGGCTGGCATCGGCAAAGTGGGTGAACTTGCCGAAGGCATCGAGGATCACCAGCGACACCGGGCGGTTACCCATGCTGGTCACCAGCACCAGGCAATGGCCGGCCTGGTTGGTGAAGCCGGTCTTGGTCAGCTTGATGTCCCAGTTGGCGCGGTTGATCAGGTGATCGGTGTTGGAGAAACCCAGAGTGTAATTGGGCTTGCGGAACGAAACGGTCTTTTCCTTGGTGGTGCTCAGTTGGCTGAGCATCGGAAACTTGCGTGCATAGGCCAGCAGCTTGCTCAGGTCACGGGCGGTCGACACGTTATGAATCGACAGGCCGGTAGGTTCGACGTAGTGGGTACTGGTCATGCCCAGGGCCTTGGCCTTGGCGTTCATGGCTGCGATGAACGCTGCGTAGCCGCCTGGATAGTGGTGAGCCAGGCTCGCGGCGGCGCGGTTTTCCGAGGACATCAGGGCGATCAGCAGCATTTCCTTGCGCGGCATCTGGCTGCCGATTTTCACGCGGGAGAACACACCTTTCATCTCCGGGGTGTCGGTGATGTTGATGTCGATGTACTCATCCATGTTCTGCTTGGCCTCAAGCACTATAAGGCCGGTCATCAATTTGCTCACCGATGCAATCGGCACCACCACGTCGGGGTTGCTGGCATAAATGACTTTGTTGGTCTGCAGGTCGACCAGCATGGCGCTGCCGGACGCGATCTGCAGCTTGGAGGGATCACGCGGCGCCAGGGTGGATTCGGCGGCGTGCGCAAAGGTGCCGGTGAAGGCAAAAAACAGGCTGACAATGGAAAGACGAATTTTCACGCGGATGAACTCGCTAAAAAAGTAATGAATACCGTTGGAAAACGGATTTTGTGAAAAATGACGTTACATTTTAGGAGTATGGATCAGAAATTGTCGAATGTGCTTCTACATCCAGACGAAAGTGCTTAAAAACTAAGAAAAAATGGGTTTTTCCCGGGCAATAAAAAGCCCTGCGCTAAGGCAGGGCTTTTTAAGTACGTCTGGTTATTGACCGTGCAGGGTCTCTGCGGCGTACAGCGTATTTTCCAGCAGGCAGGCGCGGGTCATCGGGCCTACGCCGCCCGGCACAGGGGTGATCCAACCGGCGCGGGGCAGGGCGGTTTCGTACACCACGTCGCCGACCAGCTTGCCGTCAGCCTGACGGTTGATGCCCACGTCGATGACGATGGCGCCTTCCTTGATCCATTCGCCCTTGACCAGGCCCGGCTTGCCGGCAGCCACCACCACCAGGTCGGCGCGGCCGACGTGACCGGCCAGATCCTTGGTGAAGCGGTGGGTGACGGTCACGGTGCAGCCGGCCAGCAGCAGTTCCATGGCCATCGGGCGGCCGACGATGTTGGACGCACCGACGATCACGGCATCGAGGCCGTACAGGTCGACACCGGTGCTTTCCAGCAAGGTCATGATGCCTTTCGGCGTGCAGGGGCGCAGCAGCGGGATACGCTGGGCCAGACGACCGACGTTGTAAGGATGGAAGCCGTCGACGTCTTTGTCCGGGCGGATGCGCTCCAGCAGTTTGGACGCGTCCAGGTGCTCGGGCAGCGGCAGTTGCAGGAGGATGCCATCCATCGCCGGGTCATCGTTGAGGCTGTCGATCAGGTCGGTCAGGGCCTGCTGGGTGGTCTCGGCAGGCAAGTCGTAGGCCTTGGAAATAAAGCCAACCTCTTCACAGTCTTTACGCTTGTGCGAGACATAAACCTGAGAGGCAGGATCGCTGCCGACCAGGATCACCGCGAGGCCAGGCGTGCGCAGGCCTTGCTGGCTGCGCTCGGTGACTCGTTTGGCGATCTGCTGGCGCAGGCTGGCGGCGATTGATTTGCCGTCGATAAGTTGTGCAGTCATTACGCGTGATTAACCATCGAGAGGGGGAAGAAAAGTGCGCGCATTCTCGCACGCCATGACGTGAGGGCAAAGGCGCTTGGTCTGCAAATTGGCCTAACCCCTTAAATAAAATGAATTTTTTTCAAAAAAGATTTGACGGGTTTCGAGGCCCTCTATACTATTCGTCGCACTTGTCGGGCACAGCCTAGCACTGGTTAAGAAGGTCGAGCAGAATGGTTATTTTGCAAGGCTGGAAAGCACTTAGTTTGTAATCCTCCAAGAGTACAGATTAATAAGGCGCCCGTAGCTCAGCTGGATAGAGCATCCGCCTTCTAAGCGGATGGTCGCAGGTTCGAGTCCTGCCGGGTGCGCCATTAGGCAGCTTTGGCACAAGTAGCGCTAGATGGTGGGCGTAGCTCAGTTGGTAGAGCACGGGATTGTGACTCCCGTTGTCGAGGGTTCGATCCCCTTCGTCCACCCCATATTCTGAAAAGGCGCCAGATTAATTATCTGGCGCCTTTGCTTTAAGAGCTTCATGCGCGGATGTGGTGGAATTGGTAGACACACTGGATTTAGGTTCCAGCGCCGCGAGGCGTAAGAGTTCGAGTCTCTTCATCCGCACCAATTAAAGCGTTGTTCGGTCGACAGGCGGGGCAGGGCTAAACAAAGAAGTGGTTTGGTTTCTTTGTTAACGCAATATGGTGGGCGTAGCTCAGTTGGTAGAGCACGGGATTGTGACTCCCGTTGTCGAGGGTTCGATCCCCTTCGTCCACCCCATATTCGAAAGGCGCCAGATTTAACAGTCTGGCGCCTTTTTTGGTTTTGGCGGTTTGAATATTCGCGGCTGCAGGTATTGGGTCGCAACGGCAGGGCGTTTCGTCGTATTTATTATGTAGCACGATGATGCCGCGCTGCCTGCTGGCCCCGTTTGAGGGTTGGCTGTCAGGGAGATGGATGACGACTTCTTCTATATATAGAAGGGGCGGCGCAGAGCCCTGGCGTGATTGGCTGGTTTTTGTCACCGGGGCGAGGTGCATCAGTGCCTTCGTACCGATAAATTGCCGGCTGTTTTCGGGCGTATTTCCAGTAGGGTGACTTCTTGAGTTTGACCCACTAGAATGCATGCCCTTGATTGGGGTCGGAAATGGCCGGCTAACGTCTGTGCAACGAGGAATATCCATGCAAGTTTCTGTTGAAAATACTACTGCTATCGAGCGCCGCCTGAGCATCACCGTGCCAGCAGAGCGTATCGAGACTGCGGTCAACAAGCGTCTGCAGCAGACTGCCCAGAAGGCCAAGATCGCTGGTTTCCGTCCAGGCAAAGTGCCGATGAGCGAAATCAAGCGTCGTTTTGGTGCCGATGCGCGCCAGGAAGCTGTGGGTGACGTCATCCAGGCTTCCTTCTACGAAGCAGTGGTTGAGCACAAGCTGAACCCAGCGGGTTCGCCTTCGATCGAGCCTAAGTCCCTGGAAGCTGGCAAGGACCTGGAATACGTTGCCGTATTCGAAGTGTTCCCGGAGTTCCAGGTTGCCGGTTTTGAAGGTATCGAAGTCGAGCGCCTGAGCGCCGACGTTGCTGATGCCGATCTGGACAACATGCTGGAAATCCTGCGCAAGCAGAACACCCGTTTCGAAGTGGCCGACCGTGCAGCCCAGAACGAAGACCAACTGAACATCGATTTCGTAGGCAAGGTTGACGGCGAAGTGTTCGCTGGCGGTTCCGCCAAGGGCACTCAACTGGTGCTGGGCTCCAACCGCATGATCCCTGGTTTCGAAGACGGCCTGGTTGGCGCTAAAGCCGGCGAAGAGCGTGTCCTGAAGCTGGAATTCCCTGCTGACTACCAGAACCTGGACCTGGCCGGCAAAGCCGTCGAGTTCACCGTGACCGTCAACAGCGTTTCCGAGCCTAAGCTGCCAGAACTGAACGAAGAATTTTTCGCACAGTTCGGTATCAAAGAAACCGGCATCGAAGGCTTCCGCACCGAAGTTCGCAAGAATATGGAGCGCGAACTGCGTCAGGCTATCAAGTCCAAGGTCAAGAACCAGGTGATGGACGGTCTGCTGGCCGCCAATCCGATCGAAGTGCCTAAAGCTCTGCTGTCCAACGAAGTGGATCGCCTGCGCGTTCAAGCGGTCCAGCAGTTTGGTGGCAACATCAAGCCTGACCAGTTGCCGGCCGAGCTGTTCGAAGAACAAGCCAAGCGCCGCGTTGTGCTGGGCCTGGTGGTGGCTGAAGTGGTCAAGCAATTCGACCTCAAGCCTGACGAAGACCGCGTTCGCGAAATGATCCAGGAAATGGCCTCGGCCTACCAGGAGCCTGAGCAGGTCGTGGCTTGGTACTACAAGAACGACCAGCAACTGAACGAAGTACGTTCGGTTGTGCTGGAAGAACAAGTTGTGGATACTGTTCTTCAGAAGGCTAAGGTGACCGATAAAGCGGTCTCTTACGAAGAAGCAGTCAAACCGGCGCAAGCAGCACAAGCCGACTGATTGTCCAACTCGTTGGAAATATAACCATAAGCCAGCCTCGCGCTGGCTTATGCGTTTTCAAGACATGACTATTTGGGAGTAACTGCAGAGCATGTTCCGTAATTCCTATATTCAGCAGAACTCTGATATCCAGGCCGCTGGCGGCTTGGTCCCGATGGTTGTCGAGCAGTCCGCTCGTGGCGAACGCGCCTACGATATCTACTCGCGCCTGCTCAAGGAGCGAGTGATCTTTCTGGTGGGTCCGGTAGAGGACTACATGGCCAACCTGATCTGTGCGCAACTGCTGTTCCTTGAAGCGGAAAACCCGGACAAGGACATCCATCTCTACATCAACTCACCGGGCGGTTCGGTAACAGCGGGCATGTCGATCTATGACACCATGCAGTTCATCAAGCCGAACGTATCGACGACCTGTATTGGTCAGGCCTGCAGCATGGGTGCATTCCTGCTGACCGCCGGTGCCGAGGGCAAGCGTTACTGCCTGCCGAACTCGCGCGTGATGATTCACCAGCCGCTGGGCGGTTTCCAGGGCCAGGCGTCGGACATCGAAATCCACGCCAAGGAAATCCTCTTCATCCGCGAGCGCCTCAACACGCTGATGGCCAAGCACAGTGGGCACACGCTGGAAGAAATCGAGCGCGACACCAACCGCGACAACTTCATGAGCGCCGAAGCCGCACGTGAATACGGGTTGATCGACGCAGTGATCGACAAGCGCCCCGCTTAATATAAGCAGCTCAAAATAGGGCAGGTCGGATTATCCGATCACTGGCGGGCTTGAAAAAGCCCGCATTAGCCTTCATCTTGTGTTGCAAGCCTATCGGATTTGGATCGAACGAATGACTGACACCCGCAACGGCGAGGACAACGGCAAGCTGCTCTATTGCTCCTTCTGTGGCAAAAGCCAGCATGAAGTACGCAAATTGATTGCCGGCCCCTCGGTCTTTATCTGCGACGAATGCGTCGACCTGTGCAATGACATCATCCGTGAGGAGGTGCAGGAAGCCCAGGCCGAGAGCAGCGCGCATAAATTGCCTTCGCCTAAAGAAATCAGCGGCATCCTTGACCAATACGTCATCGGTCAAGAGCGTGCAAAGAAGGTTCTGGCCGTAGCGGTGTACAACCACTACAAGCGTCTGAACCAGCGTGACAAGAAAGGCGACGAAGTCGAACTCGGCAAGAGCAACATCTTGCTGATCGGTCCTACAGGCTCGGGTAAAACCCTGCTTGCAGAAACCCTCGCTCGTCTGCTCAACGTTCCCTTCACCATCGCCGACGCCACCACCCTCACCGAGGCTGGCTACGTGGGCGAGGATGTCGAGAACATCATTCAGAAACTGCTGCAGAAGTGCGACTACGACGTAGAGAAGGCCCAGATGGGTATTGTCTACATCGACGAAATCGACAAGATTTCGCGCAAATCCGACAACCCGTCGATCACCCGGGACGTTTCCGGTGAAGGCGTGCAGCAGGCGCTGTTGAAGCTGATCGAAGGCACGGTTGCTTCCGTACCGCCACAAGGCGGTCGCAAGCACCCGCAGCAGGAATTCCTTCAGGTAGACACGCGTAACATCCTGTTTATCTGTGGTGGTGCGTTCTCGGGGCTGGAAAAGGTTATTCAGCAACGTTCCACCCGTGGCGGCATTGGTTTCAGTGCAGAAGTGCGCAGCAAGGAAGAAGGCAAGAAGGTGGGCGAGTCCCTGCGTGAAGTCGAGCCTGACGATTTGGTCAAGTTCGGTCTGATCCCGGAATTCGTTGGCCGTCTGCCGGTTCTGGCCACGTTGGACGAGCTGGATGAGGCTGCTTTGATTCAGATCCTCACCGAGCCGAAAAACGCCCTGACCAAGCAGTACGCCAAGTTGTTCGAAATGGAAGGCGTGGACCTCGAGTTCCGTACCGATGCACTCAAGTCGGTGGCCAAGCGGGCACTGGAGCGCAAGACCGGTGCACGTGGCCTGCGTTCCATTCTCGAAGGCGTGTTGCTCGACACCATGTACGAAATCCCCTCGCAGTCGGAGGTGAGTAAAGTGGTGATCGACGAAAGCGTTATAGAAGGTAAGTCCAAGCCACTGTATATCTACGAAAACAGTGAGCCGACCGCCAAGGCTGCGCCAGACGCGTAAGCGCTGCGCAGTTTCGGTACAGACAAGGGGCCTTCAGGGGCCCCTTTGTTTTTTCAGAATTTTTTACTGTATTTAACTGCTGGCAATAAGCTTGTTTTTTTTGCATGCAGCCCCCATCTTGGCTTCATGCTTATTTTTCAACTGTCATAGAGGCGAAATCATGAAGACAACCATCGAATTGCCTCTCCTGCCGTTGCGTGATGTCGTCGTCTATCCGCACATGGTTATCCCGCTGTTCGTGGGGCGCGAGAAGTCTATCGAAGCCCTCGAGGCCGCGATGACGGGCGACAAGCAGATTTTGCTGTTGGCCCAGAAGAATCCAGCTGATGATGATCCGGGCGAAGACGCCCTGTATCGCGTCGGCACCGTTGCCACTGTTCTGCAACTGCTCAAACTGCCGGATGGCACCGTCAAGGTGCTGGTCGAAGGTGAGCAGCGCGGCGCGGTGGAGCGCTTCATGGAGGTGGATGGCCACCTGCGCGCCGAAGTGGCGTTGATCGACGAGGTCGAGGCCCCTGAGCGCGAGTCCGAAGTCTTTGTACGCAGCCTGCTCTCGCAGTTCGAGCAGTATGTGCAGTTGGGCAAGAAAGTCCCGGCTGAAGTCCTCTCGTCGCTCAACAGCATTGATGAGCCAAGCCGCCTGGTCGATACCATGGCCGCGCACATGGCCCTGAAGATCGAGCAGAAGCAAGACATCCTCGAAATCATCGACCTGTCGACCCGTGTCGAACACGTGCTGGCATTGTTGGATGCCGAAATCGACCTGTTGCAGGTCGAGAAGCGCATCCGTGGTCGTGTGAAAAAGCAGATGGAGCGCAGCCAGCGCGAGTACTACCTGAATGAGCAGATGAAGGCCATTCAGAAGGAGCTTGGCGACGGTGAGGAAGGCCACAACGAAATCGAAGAGCTGAAAAAGCGCATCGACGCCGCTGGTCTGCCCAAAGATGCTCTGACCAAGGCCACTGCCGAGCTGAACAAGCTCAAGCAGATGTCGCCCATGTCGGCTGAAGCCACCGTGGTGCGTTCCTACATCGACTGGCTGGTGCAAGTGCCGTGGAAAGCCCAGACCAAGGTGCGTCTGGACCTGACCCGTGCCGAAGAAATCCTCGATGCCGACCACTATGGCCTCGAAGAAGTCAAAGAGCGCATCCTCGAATATCTTGCCGTGCAGAAGCGCGTGAAGAAGATCCGCGGCCCGGTGTTGTGCCTGGTCGGTCCTCCTGGTGTGGGTAAAACCTCGCTGGCCGAGTCGATTGCCAGTGCCACCAACCGCAAGTTTGTGCGCATGGCCCTGGGTGGCGTGCGTGATGAGGCAGAAATTCGGGGGCACCGCCGTACGTACATCGGTTCTATGCCCGGTAGATTGATTCAAAAGATGACAAAAGTGGGCGTGCGCAACCCGCTGTTCCTGCTCGATGAAATCGACAAAATGGGCAGCGACATGCGTGGCGATCCGGCATCGGCGCTGCTTGAAGTGCTCGACCCGGAGCAGAACCACAATTTCAATGACCATTACCTGGAGGTCGACTACGACCTGTCTGACGTGATGTTCCTGTGCACCTCCAACTCCATGAACATTCCGCCAGCGTTGCTGGACCGATGGAGGTGATTCGTCTGCCGGGCTACACCGAAGACGAGAAAATCAACATCGCCGTCAAATACCTCGCGCCCAAACAGATTTCGGCCAATGGCCTGAAGAAGGGCGAGATCGAATTTGAGGTCGAGGCGATCCGCGATATCGTGCGCTACTACACTCGCGAGGCCGGCGTACGGGGCCTCGAGCGCCAGATTGCGAAGATTTGCCGCAAGGCGGTCAAGGAGCATGCGCTGGAAAAACGCTTCTCCGTGAAGGTCGTTGCCGACTCCCTGGAGCACTTCCTGGGTGTGAAAAAATTCCGTTACGGACTGGCCGAGCAACAGGATCAGGTAGGGCAGGTGACAGGGCTTGCGTGGACCCAGGTGGGCGGCGAATTGCTGACTATCGAAGCCGCGGTGATCCCGGGCAAGGGCCAACTGATCAAGACCGGTTCCCTGGGTGACGTGATGGTCGAGTCCATCACGCCGCGCAGACCGTGGTGCGCAGCCGCGCCCGTAGCCTGGGGATTCCCCTGGACTTCCACGAGAAGCACGACACCCACATCCACATGCCGGAAGGGGCTACGCCCAAGGACGGCCCTAGCGCAGGTGTAGGCATGTGCACCGCGCTGGTGTCGGCCCTGACCGGCATTCCGGTGCGCGCCGATGTCGCGATGACCGGGGAAATCACCTTGCGTGGCCAGGTATTGGCCATCGGTGGCCTGAAAGAGAAATTGCTGGCGGCACACCGTGGTGGCATCAAGACCGTGATCATTCCTGAAGAGAATGTTCGCGACTTGAAGGAAATTCCTGACAATATCAAGCAGGATCTGCAGATTAAACCGGTTAAATGGATTGACGAGGTCCTGCAAATTGCGCTGCAATACGCGCCGGAGCCCTTGCCGGATGTGGCTCCGGAGATAGTCGCTAAGGACGAAAAGCGAGAGTCTGATTCCAAGGAAAGAATTAGCACGCATTAATGCGATTTAGCCTGGGGGCTTCCTTGACAGTTTTTTAGAGCCCTTGTTATAAAGCGGCTCTTAAGTGTCTGTAGGCCATTCAGCACTGATTTTTTGCTGTTTACCAAAAAACTTAGAATCATACTCAATAGAAATATAAGGGGACTTAGAGTGAACAAGTCGGAACTGATTGATGCTATCGCTGCATCCGCTGATATCCCGAAAGCTGCTGCTGGCCGTGCGCTGGATGCAGTAATCGAATCCGTCACTGGCGCTCTGAAGGCCGGCGACTCCGTGGTACTGGTAGGCTTCGGTACTTTCTCTGTGACTGACCGCCCAGCTCGCACTGGCCGTAACCCACAGACTGGCAAAGCACTGCAAATCGCTGCTGCCAAGAAACCAGGTTTCAAAGCCGGTAAAGCCCTGAAAGAAGCCGTTAACTAAGCTTCGATCAAGCCTTTGCTTACCCGGGTCGGACGCAGGTCTGGCCTGGCAGCGGAGCGGTAGCTGACCCACGTATTCATTGGGTCGCCACGCCGGGGGTGAGAATTCAAATCCCCGTCCGCTCCGCCAGTTACGAGAAGGCGCATCCTCGGATGCGCCTTTCTTCTATCCGGACTCTACCCACGCTCCACGGTTGCCTATTTTTGAAGTTCAACCGTTTCTGGGGGACGCATGCTGCAAAATATCAGGGACAATTCACAAGGCTGGATTGCCAAGACCATTATCGGGATCATCGTCGCATTGATGGCGTTCACCGGTATCGAAGCCATTTTCCAGGCCTCGGGTACTAACAAGCAGGACGTGGCCAAGGTCAACGGTGAAGCCATCACCCAGCCCGAGCTGAGCCAGGCCGTCGATATGCAACGTCGCCAGCTGATGCAACAGCTCGGCAAGGATTTCGATGCTTCGCTGCTGGACGAAAAACTGCTGCGCGATGCGGCCCTCAAGGGGCTGATCGATCGCAAACTGCTGCTGCAAGGCGCCGCCGATTCGAAGTTCGGCTTCTCTGAAGCTGCGCTGGACCAGGTGATCCTGCAAACGCCGGAATTCCAGGTGGACGGCAAGTTCAATGCCGAACGCTTTGACCAGGTGATCCGTCAGTTGGGCTACAGCCGTCTGCAGTTCCGTCAGATGCTGACCCAGGAAATGCTGATCGGCCAGGTTCGCGCAGGTATTGCGGGCAGCGGTTTCGTCACTGATGCCGAAGTGCTGGCATTCGCCCGTCTGGAAAAACAGACCCGCGATTTCGCCACCGTGAACCTCAAGGCCAACCCTGCGGCGGTGAAACTCACCGACGACGAGGTCAAGGCTTACTACGACCAACACGCCAAAGAGTTCATGACCCCCGACCAGGTGGTCATCGACTATCTGGAATTGAAGAAGTCGTCCTTCTTCGACCAGGTCACCGTCAAGGATGATGAGCTGCAGGCCGCCTACGAGAAAGAAACCGCCAACCTCGCTGAGCAGCGTCGTGCCGCGCATATCCTGATTGAAGTCAACGACAAGGTCACCGAGGCGCAAGCCAAGGCCAAGATCGAAGAAATCCAGGCACGCCTGGCCAAGGGTGAGAAGTTCGACGCCCTGGCCAAGGAGTTCTCCCAGGATCCAGGCTCGGCCAACAATGGTGGCGACCTTGGCTTTGCCGGCCCTGGCGTCTACGACCCGGATTTCGAAACCGCCCTGTACGCGTTGAAGCAGGACCAGGTCTCGGCGCCGGTACGCAGTACCTTCGGTTGGCACTTGATCAAGCTGCTCGGCGTTGAAGCACCTGAAGTGCCGACGTTTGCCAGCCTGAAAGACAAGCTGACGCGTGAACTCAAGGCCCAGCAGGTCGAACAGCGTTTCGTCGAAGCAACCAAGCAATTGGAAGATGCGGCATTCGAAGCGTCCGACCTGGCTCAACCCGCGTCCGACCTCAAGCTGACCGTGCATACCTCCGTGCCATTTGGCCGTGAAGGTGGCGAAGGTGTTGCGGCCAACCGTGCCGTGGTCACCGCTGCGTTCAGCCCGGAAGTGCTGGATGAGGGAGCCAACAGCACCGCCATCGAGCTGGATCCGGAAACCATCATCGTGCTGCGTGCCAAAGAGCACCGCAAGCCTGCACAACTGCCGCTGGAAAGCGTTGCAGCGGCGATCCGCACCCAGATGGCCAAGGAACGCGCCAGCGCGGCGGCCAAGACTCACGCTGACGAGCTGATCGCCAGCCTGCGTGATGGCAAGACCCCGCTGAATCAGCCGGTCGATGGCCAGGCCTGGAAAGTCACTGAAGCGGCTAGCCGTAATGCTGAAGCGGTTGATCCTGCCGTGCTGCAAGCCCTGTTCCGCATGCCCAAGCCTGCGGCCAAGGACAAGCCGACCTTTACCACCGTGACCCTGGCTGACGGCAGCCTGGTGATCGTGCGCTTGAACGGCGTGAACGAAGCGAGCGCCCCAACGGACGAAGAAAAGGCACAATACCGCCGCTTCCTCGCTTCCCGTGTCGGCCAGCAGGACTTCGCGGCTTACCGTAAGCAGTTGGAAACCCAGGCTGACATCAAGAAGTACTGATGGCGGTTTGAATAAAAAGCCCCCGGCCTGAAAAGTCCGGGGGCTTTTTTTGCGCCGTTGTCCAGGATGGTAGAGCACCCCGCAGGTGGCAGCTGTTCCTGCAGGCCCCGTCGCATACGCCTGTGACGTTTTACCGACAGGAATGCGCGCGCCAAGGCCGCTTTCTGTTGCACAATACCGGCCAGACCGTTTTCCTCAGGATTATCAATGTCGACATCATTTTACTTGCGCAGCCTCGGGGTGGCGCTGGTGTTGGCGGGCGCCGCGGGCTGCTCGTCACCCAAGACCGCTATTTACGAACATGAGAACTTCGACGACTCCGGTACGTTTTCCCGGGATTACCCGGTCAGTGATACCGCTGCGTGCGAAGCTGCCCGGCGTGCCTTGCTGAGCCAGGGCTACATTATTACCAGCAGCGATCCGAAGCTGGTGGTGGGTAACAAGAGTTTCCAGCAGACCGGCGAAACCCATCTGCAGATCAGTTTCAACGTGGTGTGCGCCGACGACGGCAAAGGCACCCATCACTCAACGATGTTCGCCAACGCCTTGCAGGACCGCTACGCGTTGAAGAAGGTCAACAACTCGGCGAGCCTGGGTGTGGGCGTGCTGGGCTCGGTGTCGATGCCGATCGGCTCCACCGATGACTCGATGGTGAAAGTGGCCAGCGAGACCGTTTCGGCACCGAAGTTCTACGAGCGTTACTTTGCGCTGGTGGACGTGTTCCTGCCTCAGGAAGTAAAGAAGGCCGCGCATATTTCCGAGCAGCCGAAGGCGGAACTGGGTGTGCCGGAACCCAAGGCCGCACCGGCTGCCGAGAAGGTTGAAGCGCCGAAGGAGGACCCCGCCGCTTCCCAGCCTCTGGCACCGCCGGCCGAGCCTGCGCCGATCGCGCCTCAGCCAGAGCCGACAGCGACACCGACACCGACCGAGGCACCAACACCTGCACCGGCGCCGACCAATCCGGACCTGCCTGCGCCGACAGAGGCGATTCCACCGCTGCCGACGCCTGCACAATAAATCAGACCGCCGCGGGGTCGACTTTGTCGACGTTGATCCCGTAGCGTTTGATCGCCTCACTGACTTTATCGCGACCGATCACGCCGTCATCGGCCAACGCCTTCAACGCCGCCAGTGCGATGAAGTGTCGATCCACTTCGAAGAATTCGCGCAAGGTTTCCCGCGTATCCGATTGCCCGAAGCCGTCGGTGCCCAGCGCCACAAAGCGTCGGTTCGGCACGAAAGGGCGGATCTGGTCGGCGAACAGTTTCATGTAGTCCGTCGCCACCACCATCGGCCCCGTGTGTCCGGCCAGGCCTTGCTCCACATAACTCACGCGTGGCGCACTTTCCGGGTGCAACAGGTTCCAGCGCTCGGCCGCCTGCCCGTCTCGGCGCAACTCAGTGAGGCTGGTCGCACTCCACACGTTGCTGTACACGGCGAAATCCTCGGCGAGCAATCGCGCCGCCGCGATCACTTCGCGCAGGATCGAGCCGCTGCCCATCAGTTGCACCTGGGCCTGCGGGGCGACGCTCAGCGGGTACATACCCTTGAGAATGCCTTCTTCCACATCTTCGGGCATCGCCGGGTGGGGGTAGTTTTCGTTGAGCAGGGTGATGTAGTAGTAAATGTCCTCTTGCTCCACATACATGCGCCGCATGCCTTCGCGAATGATCACCGCCAGTTCGTAGGCAAAGGTTGGGTCATAGGACACACAGCACGGAATCACCGAGGCCAGGATATGGCTATGCCCATCGTCGTGCTGCAAGCCTTCGCCCATCAGCGTGGTGCGCCCGGCCGTAGCGCCCAGCAGGAAGCCACGCGCCCGCGCATCGCCTGCCGCCCAGGCCAGGTCCCCGACGCGCTGGAAGCCGAACATCGAATAGAAAATATAGAACGGCACGGTCATCAGGCCGTGGTTGCTGTAGGACGTACTCGCCGCAATCCACGAGGAAATTGCGCCGGACTCACTCAGGCCTTCCTGCATGATCTGTCCGTCTTTGCTCTCCTTGTAGTAGCTCAATTGCCCGGCGTCCTGGGGCGTATAAAGCTGGCCTACGGCGGAGTGGATGCCGATCTGCCGGAACAGGCTTTCCATGCCGAAGGTGCGTGATTCATCCGGCACGATGAGCACGATCAGCTTGCCCACCTGGGGGTCTTTGAGCAGGGTGCCGAGGATGCGTACGAACGCCATGGTGGTGGAAATGGCACGCTCGCCGGTGTCCTTGAGTTGGGTGGCGAAGAAGGGTTTGCCGATGCGCTGGAGCGCACGGCGGGGCTGGCGATGGACGCGGGTGCGCAGACTCGCAGTCGACGCAAGTCCTGAAGCACAACGAAGAGTCCCTGTGGGAGCTGGCGTTTCGAATCGTCGCACCGCCGCGATCAAACCCTTGCTACGCGTCATCCTGTTGAAGTGATGTAGATACCTAAATCCGGATAACACTGCTACGTTTACTCCCGAAGGGCAGGAATGTCATGACGCAGACTTTTTTTCGTCATGACGGCACTTTAGGCTGGCTGTGCAGGTCATTAATCCTGCAACCGCTTTTAACGAAGAAGAGGAGTCCGCGATGGACGATTATCAGGAAGAACTGCTGGAGTACCAGGCCTTTGAATGGGATCCGCTGGATCCGGCCGACGACGCCACCGAGCTGTAAGACCGACTTCAGGCGCAATGCCGTTGACTGCGGCGAAATTCGCCTGGGGTCTGGTTATTCCACCGCCTGAATGCCCGTTGAAACGCTTGGGCCGAGGCAAAACCGAGCAAGTAGGCGATCTCGCCGAACGCCAGTTCCGTATCGCGAATGTAGGTCATGGCCAGGTCGCGACGGGTATCGTTGAGAATCGCGCGGAACTGAGTGCCTTCCTCGGCCAGTTTGCGGCGCAGTGTCCAGGTCGGCAGCTTCAAGCGTGCCGCCACTTCTTCAAGGTCGGGTTCCCGGCCGCCATGGAGCATCGGCCCGAGCAGTCGGGTAATGCGCTCGCGCAGGCTGCGGGTGCGCGTCAGTTGCTCCAGTTCGCGTTCACACAGTTGCAGCAACAGTTGCCAGGTACTCGGGCAATGGTCCGGGTTGCGCAGGGCCAGGGTTAGCTGGCCGAGGCGCAGTTGATTGGCAGCGGCGCCGAAGTGGATCGGGCTGGTGCCCAACAGGCTGTAGTGTTCACTGTAGTCCGGGGCGTCGAATTCAATGTCGATCCGCTGCGCCTGTACCGGTTGTCGAGCCAGGCTGGAGAGCTGATGCAGCCAGCTGGACAGGACCGAATCCACCACAAAGCGGTTGTAGGCGTTATAGGGGCTGATGGAATAGAACCGCAGCCAGGCACCTTCCGTGTCCTCATGAAAACTCGATTGCCCACGGTAGTTGGACCCATACAGCGGCTCAAAGCGCGTCAGTGTGCGGGCGGCTTCGCGTACGGTGGGTGCCTGGGCGGCGGTGACTCCGGCCAGGCCCGCCTGGCTCAAACGGCTGAATTGGCCCATACGCAGGCCCAACGCTGGGTCGCCGGTCAGTTGAATCGCCGCATGGCCCAGGCGCATGTAGCGCGGGATCGACAAACGCGCGCCGGCTTCGGCGAGGCGGGCAGGGTCGAGACCGTATTGCAGCAGCAACGGTCGTGGGTCCAGGCCATGGCTGGCGACGGCATCGGCCAGGGTGTGCACGAAACCCACCGACAGATCTCCCAGACGCACCGGCTTCACGGCGTTACAGCCAGATATTCAGTAAGCGTGCGCCACGGGCGTCGCCGTCGGCGCTGATCTGCCCGTTGTGGCTCAGAAAGCTTTGCCCGGCGGTGCCCAGGTCCCAGAACTGCCCACGCAGGAAGACGCTCACGCCGGCGCCTGCCTGGCTCACCGGCGGCTGGCTGATCAAGGTGAGGCGGCGCCACGCTTGGCCTTCGCTGAGTTCTTCGGGTTTGAGGCTGATTTCCTGAGGCGTAGACACGCTTTTGAAGCCGCGCCACGGGCGGTCCCAGGTCTCGCGGCCGAGCACAAAGGCCGGTACCGCGATCAATTGCGCGCCGTGCTCGTTGAGCTTGCGGTAGTTGTCCGGGTACCAGCTGTCACTGCCCACCAGCACACCGAGGCGACCGGCTGGGGTATCGACCACGCTGATGATGTTTTCGTCGCCAGGCTGGATAAACCCACGCTCATCGTAGATCGGGTACAGCTGGCGCTGCGGATCGCCGACCGGCAGACCGTCCGCCGCAAACACCACGCTGGCGTTGTACAGCGCGCCGTGGCCGACCTGCAGTTGCCCCTGGCTCACACTGGGATTGGGCAGTGTGATGGAGCCGGCTACCAGCGTGACCCCGAACTCCTTGGCCAGCCCACCAAACAGCACCTGGTAATCGCGTGCCATCGCCGGCGCTTTCATGCGCAGGTAGGCGTCGTTGGTGCGGTCATCGCCGGTAGCGCTGATCCAGGCGCGCAGGAACTGCAGCGGGTTGCTGATCGATAGCCAGTGCATGGCGTCTTTGGCGTGCAGCGCCTGGTACACCTCGTTTTTTTCGCCGGTCAGCATCAGCCAGGTGCCGATATGCTCGGGCAGCACCACGATGGTCTTGTCATTGATCAGGCCTTGGTCCCGTGCGTTCTGCAGATAGGCGGCGAGTTTCAGGTGCAGGCGTTCCAGGCTCTGGTAGTCGGCGGGAAACAGCTCCGGCTGGATGCCCAGCAGGTTGCCGCGGTCGGCAGGCTGGCCCTCGTTGACGGCGAGGGTGCTGCGCAGGTCCGACAGGTAATGCGCCACGGGGCGCTCCTGAGTCCAGACCAGATACGCGGCAACGGCGGCAACCAGAGCCAGGGTGACGGTAAAAGCGAGAAGTTTGCGCATGGGGCAACAGACAACAGACCGGGTGCAGGGTTCGTTGACTAGGGTAGGGCTCTGGCAGCGGCTTGCCAAGGGGTGCTGTGCATTTGGATCAATAAGTTGTGAGTTTCGGTCATTGAGCGGTAGGGCATCGACTCTTAGTCTGTGGGATATAAACCGATGGGGCGTCATTCGAACGTCCCACGTCCCGTGATGATCCGTTGTGGAGCTGTACCATGACCGCTGCTGCCTACCCGCATCTGCTGGCCCCGTTGGACTTGGGTTTTACCACCTTGCGCAATCGTACCCTGATGGGTTCGATGCACACCGGCCTTGAAGAAAAGCCTGGCGGTTTCGAGCGCATGGCCGCCTATTTTGCCGAGCGCGCCCGTGGCGGTGTGGGCCTGATGGTTACCGGTGGCATTGGCCCGAACGATGAAGGCGGGGTGTACGCCGGCGCGGCCAAGCTGACCACCGACGAAGAAGCGCAGAAGCACAGGATCGTCACGCAGGCGGTGCACGCGGCGGGCGGCAAGATCTGCATGCAGATCCTTCACGCCGGCCGTTATGCCTACAGCCCCAAGCAGGTGGCGCCAAGCGCGATCCAGGCGCCGATCAACCCGTTCAAGCCCAAGGAATTGGACGAAGAGGGCATCGAAAAGCAGATCCGGGATTTTGTCACCTGCTCGCTCTTGGCCCAGGTGGCCGAGTACGACGGCGTGGAAATCATGGGTTCCGAAGGTTATTTCATTAACCAGTTCCTGGCCGCCCACACCAACCACCGCACCGACCGTTGGGGCGGCAGCTATGAAAACCGCATGCGCCTGGCGGTGGAAATCGTCAGCCGTGTGCGCGCAGCGGTTGGCCCGAATTTCATCATTATCTTCCGTCTGTCGATGCTCGACCTGGTGGAAGGCGGCAGCACCTGGGAAGAAATCGTGCAGTTGGCCAAGGCCATCGAGCAGGCCGGCGCGACGATTATCAACACGGGTATCGGCTGGCACGAAGCGCGTATCCCGACCATTGCCACCAAGGTGCCGCGTGGCGCGTTCAGCAAAGTGACCGCCAAATTGCGCGGTGCGGTGCGGATCCCGTTGATCACCACCAACCGCATTAACACCCCTGAAATCGCCGAGCAGATCCTTGCCGAAGGCGATGCGGACATGGTCTCCATGGCGCGGCCGTTCCTGGCCGACCCGGAGTTCGTCAACAAGGCCGCCGCCGGCCGTGCCGATGAAATCAACACCTGCATCGGCTGCAACCAAGCCTGCCTGGACCACACCTTTGGCGGCAAGCTGACGACCTGTCTGGTTAACCCGCGCGCGTGCTACGAGACCGAACTGAATTACCTGCCGGTACAACAGATCAAGAAAATTGCCGTGGTCGGCGCCGGCCCTGCCGGCCTGGCCGCTGCGACGGTCGCGGCCGAGCGGGGCCACCAAGTGACGCTGTTTGATTCGGCCAGCGAAATCGGCGGCCAATTCAACATCGCCAAGCGTGTGCCGGGCAAAGAAGAGTTTTTCGAAACCCTGCGCTACTTCAAACGCAAGTTGCAGACCACCCATGTCGAACTGTGCCTCGAGACCCGGGTGGATGTGGCGCAACTGACGGCCGGTGGCTACGACGAAATCATCCTGGCCACCGGCATTGCGCCGCGCACACCGGCCATTCCAGGCGTGGAAAACGCCAAGGTACTGAGCTATCTGGACGTGATCCTTGAACGCAAGCCGGTGGGCAAGCGTGTCGCGGTGATCGGCGCCGGTGGTATTGGTTTTGACGTGTCGGAATTCCTCGTGCATCAAGGCGTGTCCACCAGCCTGGACCGCGAAGCGTTCTGGAAGGAGTGGGGCATCGACACCCAGCTGCAAGCCCGTGGCGGCGTGGCCGGGATCAAGCCCGAGCGCCATGCGCCGGCGCGTGAGGTATTCCTGCTGCAACGCAAGGCGTCCAAGGTCGGCGACGGCCTGGGCAAGACCACCGGCTGGATCCACCGCACCGGGTTGAAGAACAAGCAGGTGCAAATGCTCAACAGTGTCGAGTACCTGAAAATCGACGACGACGGCCTGCATATCCGCATCGGCGCCGAAGGCGAGCCACAGGTGTTGGCGGTGGACAACATCGTGATTTGCGCCGGCCAGGATCCGTTGCGTGAACTGCACGACGGTCTGGTCGCGGCCGGCCAGAACGTGCACCTGATCGGCGGTGCGGACGTGGCGGCCGAGCTGGATGCCAAGCGCGCCATCAACCAGGGCTCGCGCCTTGCCGCCGAGCTGTAAAGAGCGAACGGTCAACCAAAGGTGCGGTGTTAGACTACCGCACCTTTTTTCATGCAGATGCGCCCCCAATGGGTCCCTTCGATTGGCTGCCCCAGGCTCCCCTTGAACCCTTGCAGTTGGACTGGCTGAACGGGGTCGAACTGGCCGTGCTGCGCCTGGACCGCATCGACCCGCTGATCAGCGGCAACAAGTGGTTCAAGCTCACCGAGTACCTGGCCCAGGCCCGACAGGCCGATGCCCACGGCATCATCAGCCTGGGGGGTGCCTACTCCAACCATCTGCACGCGCTTGCGGCGGCGGGGAGACGCTTTGGTTTTCCCACCGTCGGCCTGCTGCGCGGCCATCCACAAGACACACCCACTGTCCTGGACTTGAAAGCGTTCGGCATGCAGCTGCATTGGCTGGGTTACGGCGGCTATCGCGCGCGTCATGAGCCGGGTTTCTGGGCGCCTTGGCGTGAGCGTTATCCGCACCTGTCTCCCGTGCCCGAAGGGGGCGGCGGATTGGCCGGCGCAACGGGTTGCAGGGTGCTGGTCGAACAGGCCCGCGCGCAATTGAGCAACCTGGGCTGGCCCGCCTACGACGCCTGGTGGCTGGCAGCGGGCACCGGCACCACGCTGGCCGGGCTGGTATTGGCCGAGGCGGGCGTGCATCCGGTGTACGGCGCGCTGGCTGTGCCGGACGATCACGGGGTGGCGCAGAACGTGAGCGCCCTGGTGTCAGGCGGCTACGAACTGGTGGACGCCAGCCGCGGCGGTTTCGCCAAGGTCGATCCGGTGTTGCTCGATTTCATTGATACCACCGAGCAAGCCTGCGGGCTGCTACTGGAACCGCTCTACACCGGCAAGGCCCTGTTGGCGTTGAAACAACAGATCGAGGCCGGACGTATCGCGCCCGACACTCGCCTGATCTTCGTGCACACCGGTGGCCTGCAAGGTCGCCGAGGGTTTACAGGCTAGCGCGCTTGCCCGGCATCATGCGCAAGGCGGTGTTATCGCGCACCACGTAATGGTGAAAGATGCCCGCCAATGCATGCAGCCCGATCAGCCAATAACCGAGCTTGCCGAACCACACATGCCAGCCTTCAATCTGCTTGGCCAGGGCCTTGTTCTCGCCAATCAACGGCGGCAACTCCATGCCGTAGAACAGCACCGAATGCCCTTCGGCGCTGACGACCAACCAACCGGCGATCGGCATACCGATCATCAACGCATAGAGCGCCAGGTGCATCAGCGTGGCCAACAGGCTTTGCCATTGCGGCGGCGCCGGTACGATCTTCGGTGCAACCCCCAGGCTGCGTGCAAACAGGCGCAGCCACACCAGCACAAACACGGTGAGGCCGAGCATGAAGTGCATCTCGACGATCAGCGTGCGGGCGCCGCTGCCTTTGGGGAACTGGCCGCGTAACTCAATGCAGGCGTAGACCACCGCCAGCAGCACCACCATCAACCAGTGCAGCGCAATCGACATGGTGCTGTAGCGCGTATCGGAATTTTTCCACGGCATCGCTGGGTTTCCTCATTTCATCAGGGCAAGCCTGTGGTGAGGGAGCAAGCGCCCTCGCCACAGGCACAGATTTTTCACGGAACAGCATTGCGTTCTTTGGTGACGCAGTGTTTTAACTGTATGCCTGTTTTGATCGGATTGCCCGGTGCGAATGCCGCTGTTTTGACCTCTATCAGTGGCTCTGCGGCATTTCACCGCGGGCCAGGCGCTGGTTGATATCGGCGATCACCGTCGGCAGGTCGGTGAGCGTGTCGATCAGGTAATGCGGGCGTGAGCCTTCGAACATCGCCTCGATGCGCTTGCGCTCGTTGGCCAGTGTGGCGTTATCCAGGGCGCGGAACTGCTCATAGGTCAGGCCCAGCGCATTGCCGGAGCAGGTCAGTGCCACGGTCCACATTCCGGCGCGACGGCCTTCGAGGATGCCCGGCACAGTGTCGTCGACCTTCACGCATGCCGCCACATCGTCTATGCCCAGCGCGATGACGTTGGCCAGCGCCTGGGCCGGCCAGGGTCGGCCGTTGGGCACTTCGTCGGTGGCCACCACATGGTCGGCGATGTAGCCGTTGGTGGCCGCCAGTGCCACGACCTTGTCCATCACTTGTTTGGGGTAGCCGGAGCAGGAGCCAATTCTGAGACCGTGCGCACGCAGCTGGGCGATGGTGTCGAGGGCGCCAGGGATCAGTGCGGAGTGCTCGGCGATCTTTTCGATCTGCAACGGCATGAAGCGCTGGTAGATCGCGGTCACGTCGTCGTCGGTGGGCGTGCGGCCGAACGCCTCGCGGTAGCGCTCGGCGACCTGCGGCTGGTTGCACAGGGTGCGGATGTGGTCCCACTTGCCCATGCCCATCGGGCCTCGGGCTTCTTCGATAGAGACCTGCACACCGAACTCGGCGAAGGCCTCGACAAAGATCTGGGTGGGCGCGAAGGAGCCGAAGTCGACCACGGTGCCGGCCCAATCGAGGATCACGGCCTGGAGCGTGTTGGGGGCTTGATAGTTCATGGGTGCGATCCAAAGGGTGAGAGGGGGATGCCCATCGCTTGCAGTGCCTGGGCGATGGCGGTAACGGCGGCGCGCATGTCGGCTGCGTCGACATGGCCGATGCAACCGACGCGGAACGTCTCCAGCCGCGTCAATTTGCCGGGGTACAGAATGAAACCCTGGGCCTTGACCCGTTCATAGAATTCCTTGAAGCGGTAGTGCGGGTCTTGCGGGGCATGGAAGGTGACGATGATCGGCGCCTGGATATCGGCCCGCAGGAAGCTGCGCAAGCCCAGCCCGGCCATGCCGTCGAGCAACGCCTGGCAGTTGTTGGCGTAGCGTCGATGGCGTGCGGGCAGGCCGCCGTCTTCGGCGTATTGCCGCAGCGCTTCGTGCAGGGCGGCGACCACGTGGGTCGGCGGGGTGAAGCGCCATTGGCCGGTCCTGGCCATATAGCTGTGCTGGTCGAAGAGGTCCATCGCCAGGGAATGGCAATTGCCTTGGGCGGCGGCCAGCGCCTGTTTGTCGGCGAAGACGAAACCCATGCCCGGTACGCCTTCCAGGCACTTGCCCGAGGCAGCGATCAGTGCGTCGAACCGCACTTGGCGAGCATCGATAGGCAACGCGCCGAAGGAACTCATGGCGTCGATGATCAACCGTTTGCCGTGGTTGTTCACCACTTGGGCGATGTGCGCCAGCGGGTTGAGAATACCGGTGCTGGTTTCGCAGTGGACCAGCGCGACATGGGTAATGGTCGAGTCGGCATGCAGCAAGCGGTCTACATCAGCGGCAGTGGTGGGTTCGTCTTCGGCGGTTTCAAAGGTGCTGAAGTCGCGGCCGAGCACCTCGCAGATCTTCGCCAGGCGCTTGCCGTAGGCGCCGTTGATCAGCACCAGTACCTTGCCGTTGCGTGGGACCAACGTGCCGATGGCCGCTTCGACGGCAAACGTGCCGCTGCCCTGCAACGGCACGCAGTGGTGGCTGTCGGCGCCATGGAGGATCGCCAGCAGTTGCTCGCAGACGCTGGCGGTGAGTTGGTTGAAATCCTCGTCCCATGAGCCCCAATCCTGCGTCATTGCCTGACGGGTTCGAGCAGACGTGGTCAGCGGCCCGGGGGTGAGCAGGATGGGCGCGGCGGTGGTCATCGGGTGTCCTCGCAAAACAACGGGTTGACTCTACGGCGCCTAAATTGCAGTTTGGCTTGTTATCAATCAAATTGTTTGTTGTTATGCGAGCTATCAGTGAGGCCGATAACAATGAACCTGTTCCAACTGCGCGCATTCGATGCCGTGGCCCGCGAGGGCAGCTTTACCCAGGCCGCCAAGCGGCTGTTTATCAGCCAGCCGGCGGTGACCGGGCATATCAAGGCCCTGGAGGAGCATTACCAGATCCCGCTGCTGCGCCGCACCGCGCGACGGGTGGAATTGACCGAGGAAGGCGTGCGCCTGGCGGCGATCACCCGCTCGATCTTCGGCCTGGTGGACGAGGCGCAGGCCCTGTTGGAAGCCAATCGCCAATTGCTCACCGGGCGCCTGGAAGTGGCGGCGGACGGTCCGCACCTGGTGATGCCATTGATCGCGCGCCTGCGCGCGCGATACCCAGGCATTACCGTGAACCTGCGCCTGGGCAATGCCCAGGAAACCCTGGCCGCGTTGTTGTCCGAGCACGTGGATGTGGCGGTGCTCACCGAGGTGGAACCGCGCAATGGCTTGCACCTGCAGCCCTTGAACGAGTCGCGGATCTGTGCGCTGGTGCCCAGCGGGCATCCATGGGCGACGGCGGACAAGGGCATTGAATTGGCGCAACTGCACGAGGTGATCATGGTGCTGCGCGAACCTGGCTCCATCACCCGTCGCACCTTTGATGGGGCTTGCCTGGCCGCCGGTGTGCAGCCCAACGTGCTGCTGGAACTGGACAGCCGTGAGGCGGTGACCGAAGCCGTCGCGGCGCAATTGGGGGTGGGGGTGGTGTCGTCGATGGAGGTCAGCCCGGACCCTCGCGTGCTGGCGATAGCGATCCAGGGCGCCGGGCTGGTCAATCGGCATTTGCTCGGTTGCATGGAGCGGCGTCGCTCATTGCGCTTGATCCAGGCGTTTTTCGAGTTGGCGCCCTGAGGGTTTTTTGGTGGAACGATGCGTTCTCGCGCTATAAACTCTGCCCCCAAAGCGCCGGCCAGTAGACGTCTCGGCGCTATGGATATCAGAGAGTGAGTCATGGGCGCA
This sequence comes from Pseudomonas lactucae, assembly GCF_016937615.1. GTDB lineage: Bacteria > Pseudomonadota > Gammaproteobacteria > Pseudomonadales > Pseudomonadaceae > Aquipseudomonas > Aquipseudomonas lactucae. The sequence continues at coordinate 32,514 of NZ_JAFHKI010000002.1, forward strand.
CAGTGGAAAGTCAAACATAAAGAAGCGGCAGCCAATGCCAAGGGCAAGATCTTCGGCAAGCTGGTGAAAGAAATCACCATCGCCGCCCGCAACGGTGCCGACACCGCGACCAACGCCCACCTGCGGCTGGTGGTGGAACAGGCCAAAAAAGCCTCGATGCCCAAGGAAACCCTGGACCGCGCGATCAAGAAGGGCGCCGGTCTGCTCGGTGAGACCGTGCAATACCACCGTGTGACTTACGAAGGGTTTGCCCCGCACCAGGTGCCGCTGATCGTTGAATGTGTGACCGACAACATCAACCGCACCGTGGCGGAGATCCGCGTGGCGTTCCGCAAGGGTCAACTGGGGGCTTCGGGCTCGGTTGCCTGGGACTTCAACCATGTGGGTCTGATCGAAGCCTCGCCGGACACGCCGGACGCCGATCCGGAAATGGCCGCCATCGAAGCCGGAGCTCAGGACTTTGAAGCCGGTGAGGAAGAGGGGACGACCCTGTTTATCACCGAGACCACCGACCTGGACGCGGTCCAGAAAGCACTGCCGGAGCAGGGTTTTACCGTGCTGTCGGCCAAGCTTGGTTACCTGTCGAAAAACCCGGTGAGCGGTTTGACCGATGAGCAGATGGCTGAAGTCGAGGCGTTCCTGGAAGGCCTGGACAACCATGATGACGTGCAGGATATGTTCGTCGGTTTGGCGGGCTGATTTATAACTGATTAGACACTGTTCAAATGAGGCAGGGGCACAGCCCCTCCCTCATTGGTTTCAGGGGTGTTGGCAGGATTCGAGCAAGACCTCGATCTCTTCAAAGCTCGGTCGCGCCAGCACATCCGGCTGACAGCAGGTTCTTTGCAGTTCCAGCAATTCGTCGCCCATGCCCCCCTCAACCCGCTCCAGCAACTCCCCCAGCAACACCCCGAACGCCCGCACTTCAATGCGCTGCAACGCCCGTGTTTCGAGGGTGTCCGCCGTGGCATGGAACGACGCCGCGCCAAAATCCCCGAGCAGGCAATCCCCGGCTTCATTCCACAGGATGTTGTGGCCGTAGAGGTCGCCATGGGTGATGCCGTGCCGGTGCAGGTGCGCGGCCACCGAAGCGATGCCGCGCGCCATACGCAAGGCCACCTCGGCGCTGAAACGCGTATCGGGCGTGTAGATGTCACGGGTACACGAGGCCAGGCTCGGCAGGGCCGCCAGGTTGCGGTAGCTTGGGTCGATCAGGTCCATCACCAGCGCAGCCTGGTCATCGGGGTGGCCGATGACGCGGCCCTGCACCCTGATCAGGTTGGGGTGCAGCCCGGCGGCGATGCAGGCTTGCATTTCGTGCAACGGCGAACCGTCGCTGGTGATGGTGCCTTTGTAGAGCTTGACGGCAACAGGCGTGCCCGTGGATTTACGCAGCGCTTTGCGAATCACGCCCGAAGCGCCTTCGCCCAGCACTTCGGCCAGTTCCAGCTCGGCCCAAGGGATGTCCGGCGTGGCGTCGTCCACCGCCACATCCACCGCCATTTCCACCGGGTTACCGGCATAGGCCAACCAGGTCAGGCTGGGCAGGGTCAACAGCCACGCCGGCAGATGGGTGAAGCGGTTGGACGCGATGCGCAGCAATTCGAGGTGGTGACAGTGGCTCAGGCTCGGCGGCAGATGTGCCAATTGGTTGCCGGCCAGCATCAGTTTTTGCAGCAGTGGGCGCTCGCCCAATTCATCGGGCAATTGGCTGATACGGTTGTCGGTGAGGATCAGCCAGCGCAGCAATGGCGGCAGCGCGGCGGCGGGCACGTGGCTGATCTGGTTGGCCTTGAAGCCGATCATGCTCAGTTGCGCGCACTGGCCCAGGCATTCGGGCAGTTCGGTGAAGGCGTTGTCCGAGCAAAACAGTACCCGCAGGTGTGGCAGGCGATGCAGGTCGTCGGGCAACCGGCTCAGGGCGTTACCGCTGAGGTTGAGGATTTCCAGGGAGTCGGCCAGTTCGAAGATTTCCCGGGGGAACTCGGTGAGCCCGCAGGACAGGTCCAGGCGCTGGATACCGGCCAATTGGCCGGACTTGAGTTGGGCGAGGGTATGCATCAGCGGCGCGGTCACTCGGCTAGGGGGCGTAAAGGGCGCTCATGATACCGGGTCGGGCACCGGTTGCGGGCTGGCCTGTTGCAATTGGTTCAGGCGGCTGGCGGTGCGGGCGAGGTCGATGGCCTCGCCACTCATCGCCTGTGCCAGCGGCTGTTCGCCGATCAGCACCAGGTGCTTGTCTTGGTCGTAGAGCACGTCCACCAGGTTGATAAAGCGCTGCTGCACGGCAATCGGGCACTCGGCCAGGTGCGGCAGGCCGTCGATGATCCAGTGGTCGAAATCTTCGCACAGCAGCAGGTAGTCCATCACGGCCGTCAGTTGTTCGCAGAGATCGCTGAAGGTGAACGCGACCGTTCGAGCCTGCGCCTGATGGTAGCGGCAGACCAACTGCCGGTTGCCCACCGCGAGGGCGTGCGCCGGGCCATCCATGGCGGGGAGGCCGAGCGTCGCACGTTGGGCCGCAGTGCCGGGCCACACATACTGCCCCATGGTAAAGCGTTGCGTGGCGTGGGCCTGGGGCAGGCGGCGAAAATCCTCGGGGGAGCTGACTTCCAAGACGTCCATGCGCGCGGCGATCAAGTCGATCACCGGCTTGAAACGCTCGTGGTACAGAGGGTTGGGCAACAGGCCCTCAGGCGGATAGTTGGAGGTGACCAGCACCCAGACACCGCGCCGGAACAGGGCCTTGAACAGCCGCGTGATCAGCATGGCGTCGCCGATGTCGTGGACGTGGAACTCGTCGAAACACAGCACCTGGCAGCCGTCGAGCAACTCATCGAGGGTCATGGCGAGCGCATCGTCCCCGGCCCGGTGGGCGAACATGCCGCGGTGCAAGCGCGCGAAAAACTCATGGAAATGCACACGCTGTTTCTCGGCGATGGGCAGCGCCTGGAAGAAACCGTCCAGCAGCCAGCTTTTGCCACGTCCCACCGGTCCGTGCAGGTACAGGCTTCGAGTGGGCCGGCGGGCGAGCCGGTGCCGGGTTTCGCGTGCCATGACGGCGATTGCCCGGGCCTGGCCGGCGCTGAGGGTGTAACCCTGTTGCCGGGCCTGGTTCTCAAAAAATGCCTGGATGGGCGAGTCGTCGTGGGCGGCGGCGGGTTTACCGAGTAAACGACGGAGCAGGGGAAGCACGGCCAATGCGAGTCACTCTGTAATGCGGTGGTCGCTTACTTTAGGGCGCTCGCGCTGATTTGACCAACACAGCAGCGCGCGTCTAGAACTGCAATAAGTGTGCGGGCACCTGGTCCGCCGGGCTGACGACCGCATAGTTGTAGCCGCCGCCGGACCAGTATTGCGCTTGCAGCCCATCTGCGGTGCGGCTGCCACGCGGTAGAAAACCGTTGTTCGGGCCCGGTGGACGGATATAGAAGCTGATGTGCCGACCTTGCGCGTCCTGGTAAAGCACCATGGCGGCAGCGCCTTGCTCGGTGCTGAGCAAACGCCCGCTGACCGGCTTGAACCCCGATGGGCTCAAGTCCGGCAGGCGATGGGCCTGGTTGAAATAGCGGTCGAGCCAGGCCTGCATGGTGCTGCTGTCCTCGGCGTTGTAATCGGCGGGCAGCACGCCGTCCTGGGCAAACAGGCGGAACGCTTGCATCGCGTCGGCCATCGGCAGCAGGGATGATTGCGTGGCTTCACGGGCGTGCCAGCCGCCGAGGCCGCCAAGGCTCACGGCGATCAGCAGCACGGCGGCCGTGGCGAAGTGGCGGCGCGATCGGTGCCGGATGCGCTGGCGAATCAGCGCCGGCTCAAGGTTGGGGTTGGCCGGCTGTTGCAGGGCGCCGCTCAATGACGCGCGCAGCAACTGCGCATCCTGCTGCCAGGCATGCACTTGGGTCGCGACGTCGGGATGCGCGGCCAGCCACGTTTCGAGGACACGACGATCGCTCTCCAGGAGTTGGTGGTCGACGTAGGCATGCAGGTCGCGTTCGCTGGGGGGCAGGTTGATCATTTGAGTATCCGCAGGGAAGGGCTGGCAATTTCGCCGTCGCTGAGTTGCCGCAGGGCTTGGCGGGCTCGGGACAGGCGTGACATCACGGTGCCAAGCGGCACGTCGAGTATTTCGGCGACTTCCTTGTAGCTCAAGCCTTCGACCGATACCCACAGCAACAACGCGCGTTGTTCGGTGTTGAGTTGATCGAACGCCTGCAGGGTCGACTGGGCGATCACCGTACGCTCGACCGACGGCTGCGTATCCTCGCGGCCGGTGAAGAATTCCAGCATGCGCGCATAGCGCCGGGTGCGCCGATGCGCATCGAGGAACTGGCGGTAGAGGATCGAGAACAGCCAGGCGCGCAGGTCGCCTTCGATGCGTTTGTCCGCCCAGTGGGTGATCGCCCGTTCCAGGGTCGATTGCACCAGGTCGTCGGCACTGCTGGCGTTACGGGTCAGGGACACGGCAAAGCGCCGCAGCCTGGGGATGAGTTCACGTAACGGTTCGTCGAGTTCATGCATGGGGTGTCTGGCTGGTCACTACGCTGGGACTAGAGAGACGCCGGCGCCGGCGGTTATTCCAGGCCACGAAAAATAAATCCGCGCCCAGGGAATAGGGTGGGGTGGTGTTCGTCTCAATACACCGACCTTATGTTCACCCCTAAGGCCACTGGCCCTGGAGTTTGTTTATGGTAGATCACTCATCACCGCCGCGTCCCCCGTTGAGCAAAGCGAGCCTGATCGCGCGGCTCGCCGGTATCGGTGCCGTGGTTGCCGTTGTTGCGGGGGCATTTGCCTACGTCAACGGCACGCTTGACCCACAGCGCCTGCGTCCGAAAACCCTGGTCAACGCGCTGGAAACCAATAACGGCGTGCACCCGGGCTTTCGGCGCAACCATGCCAAGGGCGTGTGCGTGGCCGGATATTTCGAGAGCAGCCCCGAGGCCCGTGCGTATTCCAGTGCGCAGGTATTCAGCGAGGCCAGGACCGCGTTGATCGGCCGGTTCGCCTTACCCAGCGGTAACCCGTATGCGCCGGACAGCAGTGTGCCGATCCGCAGTTTTGCCGTGCAATTCAGCCAGGCTAACGGCCAGCAATGGCGCACGGGAATGAACAGTATGCCGGTGTTTCCGGTGGGCACGCCCGAGGCGTTTTACCAGTTGCTCAAAGCGGGCGCGCCGGACCCGGCCACCGGCAAGCCGGACCCTTTGAGCATGCCGGCGTTTTTTGCCGCGCATCCGGAGACTGCGCCCTTCCTGGCGTGGGTCAAGACCGCCAAGCCGTCTGCCAGTTACGCCACCGAGACCTATAACGGCATTAACGCGTTCTATCTGGTCAGTGCCGATGGCAAGCGCCAGGCGGTGCGCTGGAGCGTGGTACCACAGCGTCAGGATGCGCTGGGCGATACCGCGCCGGCCGGCGCAGACTTCCTCGAAAAAGACCTGGTGCAACACCTGGCCGCCGGGCCGTTGCGTTGGCAATTGAACATGACCCTGGCCAACCCCGGCGACCCGCTGGACGACGCCAGCAAGACCTGGGCCGGCGAGCACAAACTGTTGAACGCCGGCACCCTGGTGGTGCAGAGCAGCCAGCCCCAGGCTGACGGCGACTGCCGCGACATCAACTTCGATCCGCTGATCTTGCCCAGCGGTATCGAAGCCTCCAATGACCCGCTGCTGGCCGCTCGTTCCGCCGCGTATGCCAGTTCCTACCTGCGCCGTGCCGGTGAAGTCAGCCCGTTGCACAGCGCCCCTCAGGAGTCGAAACCATGAATGCACAACCACGGTTTTTCGCGCCCCTGGCGCGGCTGCTGCATTGGCTGATGGCGCTGATGATCATCGCCATGCTGTTTATCGGCGCGGGTTTGGCGGCGTCCGTTTCCGAGCGGCATGAATGGTTGATCCACCTGCACAAGCCGCTGGGCATCGCGATCCTGGCGTTGGTGATCGTGCGTCTGGTGGTGCGTTTCTCCACTCGCCAACCGCCGTTGCCGTCTGATCTGCCCCTGTGGCAACGGCTGGCCGCCAAGGCGTCCCATGTGCTGCTGTATACATTGATGCTGGTATTGCCGCTGCTGGGCTGGGCGATGATTTCGGCGGCGGGCGACCCGGTGATGCTCAGCAGTTCGGTGCAGTTGCCGGCATTGGTGGGCGCTGATGCGCCGTTGTTTGCACTGCTGCGCAAGGCCCACGGGTTTTTGGCCTACCTGCTGTTTTTGACCGTGCTGGTGCACCTGGCCGCGGCGCTGTTCCATGGGTGGATTCGGCGTGACGGTGTGCTGCAGAGCATGACCGGTACCAAGGGCTGAGCAAGTCAGTGTGGTCAACTCCTGCACCACACTGATTCAACGGGGTACGCCCACTATCAGCGCAGGGCACCGACGATATCGGCGACGGAGCTCAGCACATCCTTGCCCAGTTGCTTGGAGCGTTCGCCTGACCAACCGGTGTGGGGGTTGGGGGCGTCGTCGTTGTCCTTGAAGGGCATTTCCAGGGTCAGTGACAGGCAGTCGTATTTCTCGCCGACGGCATTGCAGGCCAGGGTCATGTTGGCTTCGCCCGGCAGGTCGCGGGTGTAGCCGTGGGTGGTCTGGAAATCGCGGGTCAGTGCGCTGAGGTGGCGGCGAAAGTGTTTTTCCAGGGCTTCGATGCGTGGGGTGTAACCGGGGTTGCCTTCGCACGCGGCGGTGAACACGTAGGGGATTTCTTCGTCGCCGTGGATATCCAGGAACAGGTCGACGCCGTACTTTTCCATCTGTTGCTGTACGAACAGTACTTCGGGGCTGGTTTGCGGGTTCGCGCTTTGCCAGGCGCGGTTGAGGTCCTGGCCCGCGGCATTGGTGCGCAGGTGGCCGTGGAAGGCGCCGTCGGGGTTCATGTTTGGTACCAGGTACAGGTCGGCGACGGCCAGCAGTTTTTTCATCTGGGCATCACCATCCTGTTGCAGGCGTTCGATGATGCCTTCCATAAACCATTCGGCCATGTGCTCGCCGGGGTGTTGCTGGGCGATGATCCAGATATTGCGTCGGCCTTCGCCACCTTTGCCGCGACGCAGCAGTTGGATGCTGCGGCCTTCGACGCTTTTACCGGTGGCCAGCAGCTGGGTGCCGGCGTATTTCAATGCTTGCTCGATCAGCCCGTCGTGGCGCTCGCGGCTATAGGGTTCGAAGTATGCGAACCACGCATGTTTCTCGCGGGTTTGCAGGCTGATGTGCAGGATCTCGCCGTCAAACACCGTCGGCACCCGAAACCAGTTGACGTGGTCGTAAGACGCGACAGCCTTGTAGCCGCTCCACGCATGCCTATAGGAAGACTTACCGGCATTGCTCAAGCGGAAAGTGTGGGTGTGGCCCACATGCATGCCTTCGGCCTTGAAGTGGAACCATTGGAAATGTTGGCTGCGGGTATCGGGTTTGATTGCCAGCAGCAACTGATAGGCATCGCTGGCGTCGAGCACCTGGATATTGCCACTGTCGAAGTTGGTGCTGATCTTGATGGAGGTCAAGGCCACGGTCATAGTCTGGTTGCCTGAATATGAGTTGTGGCGGCTATATTACACAGGACGCTGGTAAAGGCTGGACGCAAAATTGTTGCGCAGGAGGGGGCATCATCCCTGACGCGGCCGCAGCTTAGGTTCTATGAGATTGATTCTCAAGCGCTATTTCGCAGAGATGTGAGCCAGAGCGCTCGGCTGGGTTTCTTTGGGCGATGGTCTTTTGCTACCATGCGTGTCATCAAGCAACACACAGTCTTCATTAGCCTGAAGCCATGCCAGGGAAACTGGCAAAAAAAAGACCCGGCCAAAGAGCCGGGTCAAAAACCGTGATTAGCCTGATGAGGAGATATTCCAAGAGTCCGACCTAAGGTCCCTTGGCCTATCGACTGATCTCGCGATCAGCTGAGCCCAATAATAATCATTATCATTTGCAAGTCAAATGTTTTTATCCGTCGGATAGAAATATTTTTCTTTCGCGTCGTTATACGTTCGCCTGACTCGGCGGCGGCTGCAACGACCGCTCCACCATCGCCTTCGCCATATCGATCAAATACACCACTGAAAACGCCAGGTCGCGCTGATTGCCCTGATGGCTGCTCGCCGACTCATAGGCCGTTGCCGCTGCGCTGCGCAGCAGGTCGGAGGCATGCACCAGGGCTTCTTCCTGGCTGATGCCGGGTTTGATGGCGAACAGGGTCTGATCCGCCGTCGCGGCCGACATTTCTTCTTTCAAGTAAAAGTCCAGCGCACGCTTGGCGGCGCCGCTGCTGCGCAGGTGTTGCAGGTCGTTGTCTTCGAGTGTTTCGGGCAGGAGATACGGGCTCGTCGTCATAAGGGGCGGTACTCTGGGTGGGTGTCGAAAACCTTATGCCTGATGATAGTACGTATCGTATTTATGTCGTTTTATGGATTACTACAAACTGTTTATTGCCCTGAAAATTGGCTGACGTATCGTCGCGTCCATGGATAACTGGATAGCGTTGGTCAAGGCCAACATGAAAGACCGCAAGGTCACGCAAGGTGAGCTGGCTGAACGCCTGGGGATGTCCCAGGGCGGTGTCGGCCACTGGCTCAACAAGCGCCGCGTACCCAGCCTGGAGGACATGAACCGGGTGTTGGAGGCTCTGGGGCTGGGCTACCTGGAGGTGGTGCAGCAGGTGCGAGAAAGGGCCGACGACGCACCGGCCTTGGTCAAACAGTACAACCCGTATTTCCGTTACCCGGTCAGTGACTGGGACGCTCTGTGCGAAGTGCGCGATGAGCGCCCGGCCTATGGCGATGCGCGCTTCGAACTGAGCGATTACCACGCTCGGGGTGATGCCTTCTGGCTACCGGTGACAGGCGATGCCATGACCGCGCCCACTGGGCTGAGCATCGCGGCAGGCATGCTGATCCTGGTGGACCCAGCCCTTATCGCCGAACCCGGCAAACTGGTGGTCGCCCAATGGGCCGACGGTCCCCAGGCCACCTTCCGTCAGTTGCTCGAAGAAAGCGGCCAGCGTTACCTGGTACCGCTCAATCCCACCTATCCGAAACAGCGGTTCACCGCCGATTGCCGCATCCTTGGCGTGGTGGTGCAGGCTTGCGCGAAGTTCTAATCGGCACTTTCCAGCTCCACCAATGCGCAACCCTCTGCAACCATTTCGCCTTCCTGGCAGAACAGCGTCTTGACCACCCCAGCCTGTGGCGCGCGGATGCTGTGCTCCATTTTCATCGCCTCCAGGACCACCAGTTGCGCGCCGGCCTGGACCGCTTGGCCCACCGCCACGAGCACGCGCACAATGCTGCCGTTCATCGGTGCGGTGAGGCCGCCCTGATGAGCCTGGCTGGCGTCCACCGCCGCAATCGGGTCGAACAGGCTGACGCCGTGCATCTCGCCGTCCCAGCGCAGGAATACTGAGCCTTCGCTGCGTATTGCCAGATGTGAACGCCGCACGCCTTCACGTTCGATCAGCAACTGCTCACCGCGCAACTGCGCCGCAGTGCCCGCCAAGGTCACCAGCCGATCCTGCCCATTGCAGCTCAGATGCAACGACACCTCAGCGGGCAAACCGGCGCGAAAACCGCGTGTATCCGCCCATGGCCCATCCCCCACCGGCAAGCTCTGCATAAACGCCGAGCCCGCCGCCTGCCAGAACGCGTCGTTCAACTCGCCGGGCACGGGTAGCAACTGATCCTGATAACGCGGAATAAACCCGGTATCCAGTTCGGCCGCCGCAAACGCCGGGTGGCCATGATGCGCCGCAGGAAGCCCAGGTTGGTCTTCAGCCCACCGACGGCAAATTCGTCGAGCATGCTCAGCAAGCGCAGCCGCGCCTGTTCGCGGTCCTCGCCCCAGGCAATCAGCTTGCCGAGCATCGGGTCGTAGAAGGGCGACACGCTATCGCCTTGCTCGACGCCACTGTCCACCCGTCGGCCAGGGCCCGCGGCAGACTCGCGGTACAGCGCCAGGTGCCCGGTGGCGGGCAGGAAATCATGGGCTGGGTCTTCGGCATACAAGCGCGCTTCAATCGCGTGGCCGATCAGCGGCACCTGTTCCTGGGTGATCGGCAGCGCCTCACCCAGGGCCACGCGAATCTGCCAGGCCACCAGGTCCAGGCCGGTGATCGCCTCGGTCACCGGGTGTTCCACCTGCAACCGTGTGTTCATCTCCATGAAGAAAAACTCGCCGCGTGCGTCCAGCAGGAACTCCACGGTGCCGGCACCTACGTAGCCGATCGCCTGGGCCGCGCGTACGGCGGCTTCGCCCATGGCCCGGCGTTGTTCAACACTGAGCCCTGGCGCCGGCGCTTCTTCGACGACTTTTTGGTGGCGACGTTGAATCGAACAATCGCGTTCATTGAGATACAAACAATGCCCGTGCTGATCGGCAAATACCTGGATCTCCACGTGGCGCGGCTTGAGCAGGTATTTTTCCACCAGCATCTGCCCATTGCCAAAGGAGGACAGCGCTTCACGCTGCGCCGAGGCCAGGGCTTCGGCGAGTTGGTCGACCTGCTCGACCACCTTCATGCCCTTTCCACCGCCGCCGGCGTGCCTTGAGCAGCACCGGGTAGCCAATGCGCGCGCAGGCTTCGCGGAAGGTCTCCAGGTCTTGGGCTTCGCCGTGATAACCCGGCACCAGTGGCACACCGGCGGTCTCCATCAGCGCCTTGGCGGCGGATTTGCTGCCCATGGCGTCGATGGCCGAGGCGGGTGGACCAAGGAAGATCAGGCCCGCGCTTTCAATCGCACGGGCAAAGGCGGCGTTTTCCGACAAAAAGCCATAGCCCGGATGAATCGCCTGGGCACCGCTGGACTGGGCGGCGGCAATCAGTTTGTCGATCTGCAGGTAGCTCTCGGCAGCCTTGCTGCCGCCCAGGTCGACGCGGATATCCGCCTCGCGGCTGTGCCGTGCATCGCGGTCGATGGCGCTGTGCACGGCGACGGTGGTCAAGCCCATGGCCTTGGCGGTACGCATCACCCGGCAGGCGATTTCGCCACGGTTGGCCACCAGTACAGTGGTCAATGTGTTCATGAACGCGGCTCCTGCGACTGCCAACTCGGCGCACGTTTTTGCAGGAAGGCCCTTAAGCCCTCCTGACCCTCGGCGCTGACGCGAACCCGCGCGATGGCATTTTCGCAATAGCGGCGCAGGGCAGGGGTGAGGGCGCCGTTACCCACCTCGCGCAGCAGGTCCTTGCTGGCACGCATTGCGGCCGGGCTGTTGTGCAGCAGGTTGGTGACCCACTGCTCCACGTGCGTGTTCAGCTCGTCCGCCGGGTAGCTCTCCGCCAGCAGGCCGATGTCCCGCGCACGCTGGCCGCCGAAGCGTTCGGCGGTCAGGGCATAACGGCGTGCCGCGCGTTCGCCGATGGCCTGCACCACGAAGGGGCTGATCACCGCCGGTGCCAGGCCGATGCGCACTTCCGATAAACAGAATTGCGCGTCATCGGCGCCAATCGCCATGTCACAGCAACTGATCAAGCCCAGCGCGCCGCCGTAGGCCGCGCCTTGTACTACCGCCAGGGTAGGGATTTTCAGTTTGGCCAGGTTGTACATCAGCTCCGCCAGTTCGCGGGCGTCGTCCAGGTTGGTGTGATAATCCAGCTCGGCCGACTGCTGCATCCAGGCCAGGTCCGCACCAGCGCTGAAGTGCTTGCCGCGCCCTCGCAGCACCAGAAAGCGCAGGGAGGCATCGCCTTGTACCTGATCGAGGGCGATGATCAGTTCGCGGATCATTTCGGCGTTGAACGCGTTGTTCTTGGCTTCGCGACTGAGCCACAGCGTGGCGAAGCCACGACGGTCGGTGATCAGTTCGAGGGTGTTGAAATCGCTCATGGGGTACAGCTCCATTTACATGCGGAACACGCCGAAGCGGCTCGGCTCGATGGGGGCGTTCAGCGCGGCGGACAGGGCCAGGCCCAGCACGTCGCGGGTCTGCAACGGGTCGATCACCCCGTCATCCCACAGGCGCGCACTCGAATAGTAGGGGTGACCCTGGGTTTCATACTGATCGAGGATCGGCTGCTTGATGGCGATTTCTTCCTCGGCGCTGAAGCCGTTACCGGCACGTTCGGCCTGCTCGCGCTTGACCTGCACCAGCACGCCGGCGGCCTGCTCGGCGCCCATCACGCCGATGCGCGCGTTGGGCCACATCCATAAAAAACGCGGGTCGTAGGCACGGCCGCACATGCCGTAATTACCGGCGCCAAAACTGCCGCCGATGATCACGGTGAACTTCGGCACCCTGGCGCAGGCCACGGCGGTGACCAGTTTGGCGCCATGCTTGGCGATGCCGCCGGCTTCGTATTTCTGGCCGACCATAAAACCAGTGATGTTCTGCAGGAACAGCAGCGGGATCCCGCGCTGGCAGGCCAGTTCGATAAAGTGCGCGCCTTTCTGCGCGGCTTCGGCGAACAGAATCCCGTTGTTGGCCAGGATCGCTATCGGGTAGCCCTGCAGGTGCGCAAAGCCGCACACCAGGGTGGTGCCGAACAGCGCCTTGAACTCATCGAACACCGAACCGTCCACCAGCCGCGCAATCACTTCGCGCACGTCGAAGGGTTGTTTGGCGTCGGCCGGGATCACGCCGTACAACTCTTCGCCGCTGTACAACGGCGCCACCGGCGCGCGCTGCGTCAACTGGCCCTGTTTGCGCCAATTGAGGTTGGCCACACTGCGCCGGGCCAGGGCCAGGGCGTGTTCGTCACTGTCGGCGTAGTGGTCGGCCACGCCGGAGACCTTGCAATGCACATCGGCACCGCCCAGGTCTTCGGCGCTGACCACTTCACCCGTGGCGGCTTTCACCAGCGGCGGGCCGGCGAGGAAGATGGTGGCCTGTTGGCGCACCATGATCGCTTCGTCGCCATGGCCGGTACATAGGCGCGCCGGCGGTGCACGAGCCCATCACCACGGCGATCTGCGGGATGCCCTGAGCGCTCATGTTGGCCTGGTTGAAGAAGATCCGGCCGAAGTGCTCGCGGTCGGGAAACACTTCGTCCTGGCGCGGCAGGTTGGCGCCGCCGGAGTCCACCAGGTAGATGCACGGCAGGCGGTTCTGCTCGGCGATGGTCTGGGCGCGCAGGTGTTTTTTTACGGTGAGCGGGTAGTACGAGCCGCCTTTTACCGTGGCGTCGTTGGCCACGATCATGCATTCGATACCTTCCACGCGGCCGATCCCGGCGATTACCCCGGCGGCGGGCACGTCTTCGCCGTACACCTGATGGGCGGCCAGTTGGCTGAGTTCCAGAAACGGCGAGCCCGGATCTAGCAGGCGATTGATGCGCTCACGCGGCAACAATTTGCCCCGTGAAGTATGCCGCTCCTGAGCCTTGGCGCCGCCGCCTTGCTGCACGTGGGCAAGCAAGGTGTGCAGGGCGTCGACCTGCTGGCGCATCGCCGCGCTGTTGGTGGCGAATTCCGCCGAGCGCGGGTTGAGCTGGGTGTGCAAGGTGGCCATGGCGCGCTCCCTCAGCGGGTTTCGTTGAACAGTTCGCGACCGATCAGCATCCGCCGAATCTCACTGGTGCCGGCGCCGATTTCGTACAGCTTGGCGTCGCGCAGCAAGCGTCCGGCGGGGAATTCGTTGATGTAGCCATTGCCCCCCAGGATCTGGATCGCATCCAGGGCCATTTGCGTGGCGCGTTCGGCGCTGTAGAGGATCACCCCGGCGCGTCCTTGCGCGTGGTTTCGCCACGCTCGCACGCCTGGGCCACCGCGTAGAGGTAGGCGCGGCTGGCGTTGAGTTGGGTGTACATGTCGGCGACCTTGCCCTGGATCAGCTGGAATTCGCCGATGCTCTGGCCGAACTGTTTGCGGTCATGGATGTAGGGCACGATCAGGTCCATGCAGGCTTGCATGATCCCGGTGGGGCCGCCGGAGAGCACCACGCGTTCGTAGTCCAGGCCGCTCATCAGAACTTTCACGCCGCCGTTGAGTGCGCCGAGGATGTTGGTTTCGGGTACCTCCACATCATCGAAGAACAACTCGCAGGTGTTGGAGCCGCGCATGCCCAGCTTGTCGAACTTGTTGCTGCGGCTGAAGCCTTTCCAGTCGCGTTCGACGATAAACGCGGTGATGCCGTGCGGGCCCTTTTCCAGGTCGGTCTTGGCGTAGATCACGTAGGTGTTGGCATCGGGGCCGTTGGTGATCCACGTCTTGCTGCCGTTGAGCACGTAGCGGTCGCCGCGTTTGTCGGCACGCAGTTTCATCGAAACCACATCGGAGCCGGCGTTGGGCTCGCTCATGGCCAGGGCGCCGACGTGTTCGCCGCTGATCAGTTGGGGCAGGTAGTTGAGTTTCTGTTCGTGGGTGCCGTTGCGGTTGATCTGGTTCACGCACAGGTTCGAGTGCGCGCCGTAGGACAGTGCCACCGAGGCCGAGCCACGGCTGATCTCTTCCATGGCCACCACGTGGGCCAGGTAACCCAGCCCGGCGCCACCGTATTCTTCCGGCACGGTAATGCCCAGCAGGCCCATGTCACCGAACTTGCGCCACAGGTCGGCGGGGAACAGGTTGTCGATGTCGATCTGTGCCGCGCGGGGGGCGATTTCCTTGGCCACGAAGGACTGCACCTGGTCGCGCAGCATGTCGATGGTTTCACCGAGGGCGAAGTTCAGGGACGGGTAATTCATGGACAGGCACCTTAATGTCAGCGTTGTTGTTGTGTGGAGCACGCGCTAGGGGAGGGCGCTCACCTTTACGTTAACGTAAGCTTGCGTTAGCGCGCTGTCAATCGTAGTTTACGTTTACGTCAACCTACAAAAAAGACAACAGGGGTCGTTATGGATCAACCACACCCGAGCTACAGCCGTGGCTCTCAGGACAAGACCTTGCTGGCCATGACCATTGGCCAGGCCTTTGATAAAACCGTCGCGCGGTACCCGGAAGGTGAAGCCCTGGTGGTGCGCCATCAGTCGCGTCGTTATACCTGGCGGCAACTGGCCGAAACGGTTGAGTTGCACGCCCGTGCGTTCCTGGCGCTGGGCATGCAGGCCGGCGACCGCCTGGGTATCTGGGCGCCCAATTGTGCCGAGTGGTGCATCAGCCAGATTGCCAGTGCCAAGCTCGGTGTGATCCTGGTGAATATCAACCCGGCGTATCGCAGCAGCGAGCTGGATTACGTGCTCAAACAGTCCGGCTGCCAGTGGCTGGTGTGCGCCGGGTCGTTCAAGACCTCCGACTACCACGCCATGTTGCAGGCGCTGAACCCAGACCTGCGCGGCCTTATCAGCCTTGATCCCAGCCCGCCCCCGGGCTTTATGCCCTGGGCGCAACTGGCGGCTCTCGGCGCAGGCGTGCCGCCCGAGCAATTGCACAGCCGCCAGGCCAGCCTGCATTTCGACCAGCCCGTGAATATCCAGTACACCTCCGGCACCACCGGCTTCCCCAAGGGCGCCACCCTCAGTCATCACAACATCCTCAATAACGGTTACATGGTCGGCGAAAGCCTGGGCCTCAGCGCGCAGGATCGCCTGGTGATCCCGGTGCCGCTGTATCACTGTTTCGGCATGGTGATGGGGAATTTGGGCTGCATCACCCACGGCACCACCATGATCTACGCCAATGATGGCTTCGACCCGCTGCTGACCCTCACCGCCGTCGCCGAAGAACGCGCCACCGGCCTATACGGCGTGCCCACCATGTTTATCGCCTTGCTCGACCACCCACGACGTGGCGAGTTTGAATTATCCAGCCTGCGCACCGGCATCATGGCGGGCGCCACGTGCCCCATCGAAGTCATGCGCCGTGTCATCGACGAAATGCACATGAGCGAAGTGCAGATTGCCTACGGCATGACCGAAACCAGCCCGGTATCCTTGCAAACCGGTGCCAATGACGACCTGGAACGCCGTGTCACCACCGTCGGCCGCACTCAGCCGCAACTGGAAAACAAAATCATCGACGCCGCGGGCAACACGCTCGCGCGCGGTGAGATCGGCGAGTTGTGCACCCGCGGCTACAGCGTGATGCTCGGCTACTGGAACAACCCCGAAGGCACTCGCGACGCCATCGACGAGGCCGGCTGGATGCACACCGGTGACCTGGCAACCATGGACGAGCAGGGCTACGTGTGCATCGTCGGGCGCAACAAGGACATGATTATTCGCGGTGGCGAGAACGTGTATCCACGGGAGTTGGAGGAGTTTTTCTTCACGCATCCAGCGGTGGCCGACGTGCAGGTCATCGGCATTCCCGATGAACGTTATGGCGAAGAGATCGTCGCCTGGGTCAAGTGCCATCCCGGCCATGGCGTCAACGAGCTGGAGCTTCAGGACTGGTGCAAGGGCCGCATTGCGCACTTCAAGACGCCGAGGTACTTCAAGTTCGTGGATGAATTCCCGATGACGGTGACCGGCAAGATCCAGAAGTTTCGCATGCGTGAGATCACTCTGAACGAACTCCGCCGCGGTTGACACACTTGAGCATGCGCAGGGCGATACTCGTGTGCCGCTTGTGTGCCGGTGCCACAGCCTAGGGTACCTGCGCACCCACTACAGCGATGAGTTGCAAGCGCTGACAGCCCCCGGCATCAAGCTGATAGATGAAAAGAGCGATGCGTTGTATGAACTGTCGAGGTTGCAAGAGGGCCCAGCGCGCTGGGCATGAGCCGCGACGAAATGCTGGTCGATGGCTCGATGCAAAGTGACTTTTATGTAAAGCAGATGGACGCGCTCAGCATCGAACGAAGCAGAGAGGCAAACCTGGGGCTAAAACGATTGACGCGAAAAGTGCTCAATAACCACGCGGCGGAGCAGGGCTCGCAGCTTTGAAGCACCCAGCGCAGAAAGCACAAAGGGGACCCGGAGGTCCCCTTTAATTTGTCGTTGCGTGCTCTTTTTTTATTATTGAGGGGCGGCCTATTGTTGTTTTTGGCAGCCGTGACCCTTTACCGCTGTTTTTGTCGACCCCCATTCGGGGTCAAGAGCAAACGTATTTTTTTGAGCGCTGATCTGCTTCTTCGTAAACGATCCAACCAGTGGGTAGCTACCTGAGGTAGTTTTATTTTTCTCTATCCGGTTGCGGGTTTCGGCGAGCCGTACCCTGCGAAGCACATCTTCTCCAAAAAAATCTGTTAGCTGCGTCTCTGCCGTGTTGTTTTTGTTATGTCAGAGTCGTTTCGTCTTATTTTTATTAGGTTTGGCGCTTTTTATTCTTGTTATGCCATAGAGATAGCAGAAGCCGTGCCAACTTTTAAAAAGTGTTTAAAATCAATGAGTTGTATTTTTGTGAGGAAATGCCTCGCAGCAAACACGAGAAAATATGTTCCCGTGTTACTCGATGTGTAGGCGCGCGGTAACACATTGTCACAGGCGCTCTACTCACACGGCGTTACGCGCCTTGGCCACCCGTGAGCCGCTGGGGCGTCCGAGTACCTGGCTGATTTGCCGGCCCGCGAGAATCAGCGCCTCCAGGTCGATACCGGTGTCGATGCCCAGCCCATCGAGCAGGTACACCACATCCTCGGTGGCGACGTTACCGCTGGCGCCCTTGGCATACGGGCAGCCGCCCAGGCCCGCGATCGAGCTGTCGAACACATGGATGCCTTCGAGCAGGCTGGCGTAGACGTTGGCAATCGCCTGACCATAAGTGTCATGGAAGTGGCCGGCCAGCTTGTCCCGTGGCACTTGTGCGCTCACCACTTCAAACAGCCGGCGCGTGTCGCCTGCGGTACCCGTGCCGATGGTGTCGCCCAGGGACACCTCATAGCAGCCCATGGCAAACAGCTCCCGTGCGACCACCGCCACCTGCTCCGGGGCGACCGAGCCTTCGTACGGGCAACCCAGCACGCAGGACACATACCCGCGCACACTCACCCCGTGTTCTTTGGCCGCGGCATGATCGGCACAAACCGCTCCAGGCTTTCGCTGATGGAGCAATTGATATTACGCTGGGAAAACGCCTCGGACGCCGCCGCAAACACCGCGATTTCCTTCACCCCGGCCGCCAGCGCATCTTCAAAGCCGCGCAGGTTCGGCGCCAGCGCGCCATAGGTTACGCCGGGCTTGCGCTGGATCTGCGCAAACACCTCGGCCGAACCGGCCATTTGCGGCACCCACTTGGGCGAGACAAAACTGCCGACTTCGATATAACTCAAACCGGCGGCGCTGAGCGCGTCCACCAACTGCACCTTGTCGGACACGCTGATGGGCTGGGCTTCGTTCTGCAGACCGTCGCGCGGGCCGACTTCCACCAGGCGTACGTGTGAGGGGAGGGACATGACGGTTACCTTCTGATCAATGGCCGGCCTGGCTCATGGTGTGCGCAAGGGCCTGGGTGCAGCGCTCTTCGGCGGTGTCCAGTTCCAGTTTCATTTGTTCGATATCCAGCAGTTGCTGTTCCAGCTGTTCACGGCGCTCGGCGATTTTCGCCAGCATGCTGTTGAGCTGGATGTGATTGCCGCTGGTGGGGTCGTAGAGTTCGATCAGTTCGCGGCATTCGGCCAGGGAGAAACCGATGCGTTTGCCGCGCAGGATCAGCTTGAGGCTGACCTTGTCACGCGCCGAGTAAATGCGCTCCTGGCCCCGGCGTTCCGGGGCCAGCAAGCCTTGCTCTTCGTAAAAGCGAATGGCGCGGGTCGTGATGTCGAGCTCGCGTGCGAGGTCGGAGATGCTGTAGGTGGTGCTCATGACGGTGCTCAAGGGGTGGCTTGGGCGTTAGGCTAGTGGCTGGTTTACGTTAACGTCAAGGGCTGCTTTGCAGCCCGGCGTAGGGCAAGCCTGCTCACTACAACAAGCCTGCCTGCTGCAGCAAGCTCTCTTGTGCGGGTCAAGCCTGCTTGCCATCGAGCTTCTTCTCATGGGCGGTAACCTGCTGGCACAGCTCGATCATCTGTTCACGCATCCAGCGGTTGGCCGGGTCCTGGTCGGTGCTTTCGTGCCAGTACAAGTGCGTTTCCACCGCGGGTACGTCGTTGACCGGCAAATTGAACCAGTGCAGTTCGTGGCGTCGGGCGAAGCGTTCGGGCACGGTCATGACCATGTCGGTCTGCTGCAGCACTTGCGAGGCCATCAGGTAATGCTGGGAACGCAGGGCGATCTTGCGCTGCAGGCCCATCTTGCCCAGGGCCAGGTCGACATGGCCCAGGCCGTTGCGGCGGCTGGAAATATGGATATGGGTCAGCCCCAGGTAATCGTCCAGGGTCAGCTTGTCCTTTGTCGCCATAGGATGGCCCTTGCGCATGGCGCATACGTAGCGGTCTTCCATCAGCTTGACGTGACGCACTTGCGGGTCGGTGTTGAGCGGTGCGTCCACCGCAAAGTCCAGACGGCCGGCGGCCAGTTCCTTGGTGGTTTCGCGACGTTTGGACAGGAAGCTTTCGATCACCACCGTCGGCGCCAGGCGACGCAGGCGCTGGAACAACGCCGGCAAAATCACCGCCTCGGTAAGGTCGGTCATGCTGATGCGGTAGGTCTTGGCCGCCTGTTGCGGGTTGAAGATGCGGCTTTCCTGCACCGACACCCGCAGTAACGACAACGCGTTGCGCACCGGGCCAATGATGTTCTGCGCCATCGGCGTGGGCACCATGCCCTGTGCGGTGCGCACGAACAGCGGGTCGTTGAAGGTTTCGCGCAGGCGCGCAACGCGTTGGACACCGCCGGCTGGGTGATGCCGACGATCTGCCCGGCGCGGGTCAGGTTGGCTTCGGTGTAGATCGCGTCGAAGACGATAAAGAGGTTGAGGTCGACCTTGCTCAGATTCATTGGGGTGCGCTCTTATTGTTAGATGGCGATTTGTTGCGTGCCGAGGCGTCGATCATATATCGGTGATGAATGTTAATACACGCCGAGAATAGGCTAGGTAAATTATCAACGCTGTTCTAGCATCGATTGCATGACTTAAACAACCTCTCAGAGAAGGGAGCTGCTCATGGATTTCGCCTATTCGCCCAAGGTTCAGGAACTGCGTGAACGCGTCACCGCATTCATGGACGCTCATGTCTATCCCGCCGAGCCGGTGTTCGAACGCCAGGTCAGCGAAGGCGACCGCTGGCAGCCCACCGCCATCATGGAAGAACTCAAAGCCCGCGCTAAGGCCGAAGGCCTGTGGAACCTGTTCCTGCCCGAGTCCGAACTGGGCGCCGGCCTGACCAACCTTGAATACGCACCGCTGGCGGAAATCATGGGCCGCTCCTTGCTGGGCCCGGAGCCGTTCAACTGCTCGGCCCCCGACACCGGCAACATGGAAGTGCTGGTGCGCTACGCCAATGAAGAGCAGAAACACCGCTGGCTCGAACCGCTGCTGCGCGGCGAGATCCGTTCGGCGTTCGCCATGACCGAACCGGACGTGGCCTCCTCGGACGCCACCAACATGGCCGCCCGCGCCGAACGCCAGGGCGCCGAATGGGTGATCAATGGCAAAAAATGGTGGACCTCCGGCGCCTGTGACCCGCGCTGCAAGATCCTGATCTTCATGGGCCTGAGCAATCCGGATGCGCCGCGTCACCAACAGCACTCGATGATCCTGGTGCCGGTGGACACCCCCGGGGTGAAAATCGTACGGCCGCTGCCGGTGTTCGGCTACGACGACGCCCCCCACGGCCACGCCGAAGTGCTGTTCGACAACGTGCGCGTGCCGTATGAAAACGTCCTGCTCGGCGAAGGTCGCGGCTTTGAAATCGCCCAGGGCCGTCTTGGCCCAGGCCGTATCCACCATTGCATGCGTTCGATCGGCATGGCCGAGCGTGCGCTGGAGTTGATGTGCAAACGCTCGGTCAGCCGCAGCGCCTTCGGCAAGCCGTTGGCCCGTTTGGGCGGCAATATCGACAAGATCGCCGACTCACGCATGGAAATCGACATGGCGCGCCTGCTGACCTTGAAGGCGGCCTACATGATGGACACCGTGGGTAACAAAGTGGCGAAAAGCGAGATCGCCCAGATCAAGGTGGTGGCGCCGAACGTAGCCTTGAAAGTGATCGACCGCGCGATTCAGATCCATGGCGGTGCCGGCGTGTCCAACGATTTCCCGCTGGCCTACATGTACGCCATGCAACGTACCCTGCGCCTGGCCGACGGCCCGGACGAAGTGCACCGCGCGGCGATTGGTAAATTCGAGATCGGCAAGTATGTGCCCAAAGAGCTGATGCGCGGCGGGCAGTAAGACCGAGTCGTCTGCAATCGGGGCAAGCCCCTCCCACACTTGGATTGGTGTACACGGACAAAATGTGGGAGGGGGCTTGCCCCCGATGAGGCCGGTTCAGGCAATGAAGATCCAGCAGGGCTCAATACACCCAAACCTCCACCCGCCGATTCTTGATCCGCCCCTCATCCGCCGTATTCGCCGCCACCGGCATCTGCGCGCCAAAGCCGCGAATATCCCTCAGCACCACGCCGTTCTTGACCAATTCGCGCCGTACCGCCATCGCCCTCAGCTTGGACAGCAACGCCGCCCGCTGCGGATCGTTCTTGGCATCGCCGAACCCCACCAGCGTGACCTGTTTGTCGAGTTTGTCGTGGCCCTTGAGATACGCCACTACCCGCTGCAGATCCTGGCGCGCCTTGTTATCCAGGCTGGCGCTGCCTTCCTCGAAACGAAAATTCACGCTCAGGCGCTGGGCGTCACGGGCGATGGCTTGATAGTCCTGGGGCATCGATGCGCGCGGTTCCACGGCCATTGCCTGCACTTGCTGCGCAATGAAGCCGTTGGCTGCGACGATGGCCTGGCCTTTGCCGCTCTGGGCAAACGCTACCAGCGCCTTGGCCCATGGGTTATGGCTTGACGGCGGCAGGTAGAGAAACAAGCGGCGGGACAGCGGGTAATCTTCGGTGGCGATCAGGCTGTTGAGCGGCAACATCGGCTGCGAGTCGCCATCCACAATCGCCACGGCCTTGGCCTTTCGTACGTAGGGCAGGCCAATAAAACCGATACCTTGGGGGTTCTGGCTCACCGCGTCGGACAATTGCTCGCTGGACTCGTAGCGTTTGGCCGAAGCGATGAGCGGCTTGCCGCGCAGGCGCAGCACCAGCTCCTTGAACGTGTCGTAGGTGCCGGACTGATCGTCCCGCGCGTACACCTCAATGGGCCCGCCGATACCGCCCAGTGCCTCCCAGGTGCTGATTTCACCATTGAAAATCTGCGCCAGTTGCTCGGTGTTCAACGTGTTCAGCGGGTTGCGGGGGTTGAGAATGATGGCCAGGCCGTCGATGGCGATCACCTGTTCGGCTTCAGGACTTTTCAGGTCGCCGAGGGGTTCGAGGTCGACCAGTTCGCTGTCCTTGATCGAGCGAGACGAAGCGGCGAGGTCAGCCGTGGCATTTTTCAGCGCTGCAAAACCTGTACTGGAACCATGCGCTGCCACTTCGATCGTGACCGACTTTCCCTGGTGAGTCGTACCGATCACGCGCTGTTCGTTGGCACCGGCCGATTCACTGTGTATCGCGTGCAAGCCCTGTTGCTCCATCAATCCCTTGACCAATGCAGGGCCCAGTGCAGCGCCGATGGTGTTGGAACCCTGGATGCGTAGCGCAGGACCTTGTTCGGGGACGGGTAGGGGAGTTGCCACAGCGGGGAGGGACAACGCGCAACACAACAGAAACAGAACGCGCAGCGTCATGCCGGCACCTTCTCAAGCCAAAGGGAGTGCCGCGAGATTAAGTCAGTTGGGTTTCAATAATGTGACTGGCGATCAAGCGATCAAATGTGGAAGGGGCCTCCCACATTCAGCCCCAACACGGTCAGGGGGTCAGCTCAGTTCAAGCCAGATCGGCGCATGGTCCGATGGTTTCTCCAAGCCGCG
This sequence comes from Pseudomonas lactucae, assembly GCF_016937615.1. Lineage (GTDB taxonomy): Bacteria > Pseudomonadota > Gammaproteobacteria > Pseudomonadales > Pseudomonadaceae > Aquipseudomonas > Aquipseudomonas lactucae. Next base: position 55,222 of record NZ_JAFHKI010000002.1, read on the forward strand.
CAGATCGTAATCCACCCCGGCATCCTTGACCCGATGCACCAGGCCCGTGGACGCCATGATCACGTCAATGCGCAGCCCGCGCTTGGGCTCGTCTTCAAACCCACGGCTGCGGTAGTCGAACCAGCTGAAACGGTCGGTCACGTCCGGGTTGAGATGGCGGAAACTGTCCACCAGGCCCCAGTTTTTCAAGCGGGCCATCCATTCGCGCTCTTCCGGCAGGAAGCTGCACTTGCCGGTTTTCAGCCAGCGCTTGGCGTTGTCGGCGCCGATGCCAATGTCGCAATCTTCCGGGGAAATATTCACGTCGCCCATCACCACCAGCGCCTGGTCATTGCTGAACTGGCTTTCCAGCAGTTGCTGCAAATTTTCATAGAAACGCTGCTTGGCCGGGAACTTGGTGGGGTGATCGCGGCTTTCGCCCTGCGGGAAGTAGCCATTCATGACCGTGACGGGGTTGCCGTGTTCATCGGCGAACGTGCCCCAGATAAAGCGGCGCTGGGCGTCTTCCTCATCGCCGGCAAAGCCTTTGTGCACGCTCAAGGCTTCTTGGCGCGACAACAGAGCCACGCCGTAGTGGCCTTTTTGGCCGTGGTAATACACGTGATAGCCAAGGGCTTGTACTTCGGCCAGGGGGAACTGGTCATCGTGGACCTTGGTTTCCTGCAGACCGATCACGTCCGGTTGGTGCTTTTCGATCAGCGCCGCCAGCTGATGAGGGCGGGCGCGCAGCCCGTTGATATTGAAGGAGACGATTTTCATGGTCGGCGGTCCGGTCCTGGCAAAAAGGCGATGCTAGCCGACAAGTCGGATGGGGGCCAGCGTGGCGCTGGCACTGTTGCGCTGCTAAGGTCTGGGAACGACTCGCGCTGCACAGGTTCGTACCCATACGAACGCCGTCGTTTGAATGGCGCCCAGGGAGATTCACCGTATGCCTGACACTTCGACTGCCATTGCTGACATCCGCCTGCTCAACAGCGGGTATTCGCGTGAGGCCCGCTCCCTGTTGTACCAGGCCTATCGGCATGAGCCGACGTTCGCCTACATCTTCGAAGCCGAGCGCGCCGGCTATGAACAGCGGGTACGCGCCACCGTGCGCGAGCTGGTCAAGCAGCATTTTTTCCAGAAACTGCCGGCCATCGGCCTGTTCGTCAATGACCGGTTGATCGGCATCGCCCTGATCGCTCCGCCGCAACGACGGCTGGGGATTACCGAGAGCTGGGCCTGGCAATTGCGCATGTGGCTGAGCACTGGTGTGCGCGGTACGCGGCGGTATCTGGACTACCATCACGCGGTCATGGCATGCCTGCCCGGTGAGTCGGTGCATGTGTTGCCGTTGCTGGGCATCCACCCGCAATTCCAGGGCAAGCACTACGGTGAGCAGCTGCTGGAAGCGGTGCACAACTGGTGCGCCGAAGACCCGCATTCCTCCGGCGTGGTGTTGGATACGGGGAATTCACGTTATCTGGACTTCTATAAGCGTCAGGGCTACGAGGAAATCGGTGAAGTTGCTGTAGGGCCTATTCTGGAACACGTGTTTTTTCATCCCAATCCGCAACCGTCACAGGCTGCGACAGCTTAAGACAGAATTATTCACACAATTCTCAGTTCAAAGAGTCCCCTCAGCTCTGTAGCATCCGCGCCTATGAAATTTCCAGGAAGATACACCAGCGGCTTGGTTCTGCTGTTCGTAAGCTGCGGCGTAGTGGCGCAAAGCGAATTGGACGTGCGGATCAAGCCCTCGAACGACGCGTTGAAAGCCAATATCGAAGGCTACATCGGCGGGGTGGGCGATCGTGATGAAGTAGCCTTGCTGCGGTTCAGCCATGGCGCCGAGGAGCAGGCACGCAAAGCGGCCCAGGCCTTGGGCTTTTATCAGCCACGCATCGACAGCGATGTGAAGGGCGGCAAGAACCCGCGCCTGATCCTCAACATCGACCCCGGCGAACCGGTGCATTTGCGCGACGTAACCATTCGGGTCGACGGCCCTGCGGCGAACCTCAAGGCGTTTCGCGTGCCCGCCAGTGACGAGCTCAAGGCCGGTGCCGTGCTCAACCACGGCCACTACGAAGAGGCCAAGCGGCTGATCCAGAACCAGGCCTCGCGCTACGGCTTTTTCAGCGGGCGTTTTACCAGCCAGAAACTCGCGGTGGACCCGCAGGCGGGCGTCGCCGATATCGAACTGGTGTATGACAGCGGCCCGCGCTACACCTTGGGCAAGGTCAACTTCGCCGGCGACACGCCGTTCGACGAAGACCTGTTGCAGCGCATGGTGCCGTTCAAGGCCGGCGAGCCCTACGATTCCGAACTGATCGCCGAACTCAACCAGAACCTGCAGGCCAGCGGTTTTTTCGAAGGCGTGCGCGTGGATGCCGCGCCAGCTGCGTCGGCCAACGATGTGATCCCGGTGGCCGTGCGCCTGGAAACCCGTAAACCACGCACCATGGGCCTGGGCCTGGGGTTTTCCACCGACGTCGGCCCACGAGGCAAGGCCAACTGGACTCGCCATTGGGTCAACCCTCAGGGCCATAGCTACGGTTGGGAAACCGAGTTGTCGGCGCCACGGCAGAACGTCGGGCTGTGGTACGACATTCCGCTCGACCCACCGCTTACCGACAAACTGCGGTTCGCCGGCGGCTACCAGAATGAAGAACTGGCAGGCACCGACACCTTGAGTAAGTTGCTCACCGTGGGCCCGGAATGGCACAGCAAATTACCCAGCGGCTGGACCCGGGTGATCTCGCTCAAGTACCAGCGTGAAGAATATCGCCTGGGCAATGACTCGGGCCTGAGTAACCTGGTGATGCCGGGTGTCAGCTATTCCTACCTGCGCAGCGACAACCGCATTGACCCCCACCACGGCTACCGTCTGCAATTCGACACCAAAGTGGCCAAGGAAGGCTTGGGTTCGGACACCAACCTGCTTTACGGCACGGCCATGGTCAAGGGCCTCACCACCCTGTGGGACAACCACCGCTTCCTGGCGCGTGCCCAGGTCGGCGGCAGCGCCACCAATGGCTACAAGTCGGTACCGCCGTCGCTGCGTTTCTTTGCCGGTGGCGACCAGAGCGTGCGCGGCTACGAGTACCAGACCCTGTCACCGGAAAACGACCGTGGGGATCGCGTCGGTGGGCGCTACATGGTGGCCTTGAGCGCCGAGTATCAATATTCCATCGCCGAGAAATGGCGGATCGCGACCTTTATCGACCAGGGCAACTCATTCAACAACCTGGAATTGCCCAGTCTGAAAACCGGCGTGGGTGTCGGCCTGCGCTGGGTGTCGCCGGTCGGTCCGATCCGCCTCGACCTGGCCCATGCCCTGGAAGAACCGGGCGGCGTTCGTTTGCACTTTTCCATGGGGCCTGAGCTGTGATGCGCGGTTTGAAAATAGCGGGGCTCGCCGTGCTGGCCGTCCTCGTTTTATTGTTATTGGCGCTGTGGACGGTGCTGGGTAGTCAGGCCGGCAGTCGCTGGGCCTTGAGCCAGGTGCCGGGCTTGAGCGTGGAGAATTTTGAGGGCCATCTGGGAGGCCAGTGGCGTGCCGATCATCTGTTGTGGCAGCAAGACGGCAGCCATGTGGAGCTTAAAGCGCCGACATTCGATTGGTCGCCGGCCTGCCTGATGCGCATGACCCTGTGCGTCAATCGGTTGGATGTGGAACAGGTCAGCCTGCAATTTCCACCGAGTACCGAAGACAGCGGCGGCCCTATCACGTTGCCGGATCTAAAATTGCCGGTTGCCCTCCAGTTGGGCGACATTCGCGTCGGTAGCCTGCTGTTTAACGGCAGCGAAGAACTCAAGGGCCTTCACCTGGCGGCGCATTGGACCGCCGCGGCCTGCAGATCGATTCGGTGCACCTGCAACGCGACGATCTGGTGCTGGACCTGGCCGGCCTGCTGCAGCCCACTGGCCAGTGGCCGCTGACCGCCAGCGGCAACCTGAGCCTGCCTTATGCACCCGGCGGCGCGCCGTGGACAGTCGCACTCAAGGTCGATGGCGACCTGCTCAAGACCCTCAAGCTCGACGCCGACAGCAGCGGCTATTTCCCTGCCAGGCTTAGCGGCGAGTTGCAGCCGCTGGTGGAAAACCTCCCGGCCTCCGTGCACATCACCGCCGATGGCTTCAAGCCCAGCGCCGAGTTGCCCGACACCCTGCAACTCAACCAGCTCGACCTCACCGCCAAAGGCGACCTGAAAAACGGTTACCAATTGCTCGGCAAGGCCGTGCTGCCGGCGGAAAAAGGCCCGGTGGACCTGTTGCTGCAAGGCAAGGTCGACGCCAAGGGCGCGCAGATTGCCGGCCTGGACCTGACGGCCGGCGACAAGCAGAGCCTCAAGCTCGCGGCCCAGCTGGATTGGCAACAAGGCTTCAGTGCCGACGCCAGGATCGAGTGGCTCGACTTCCCGTGGCATCGCCTCTATCCGGTGATTGACGAGCCGCAGGTTGCGTTGCGTACGTTCACGGGTGAAATTTCCTATAAAGACGGCAACTACCTGGGCAATCTCAAGGCCGACCTCGACGGCCCCGCGGGCAAGTTCAATGTGGTCACGCCGTTCAGTGGCGACCTCACGCAGATCTTCCTGCCCGAACTCAAACTGACTGCCGGTCAGGGCAAGGCCGAAGGGCACCTGAACCTGCAGTTCGCCGATGGCATCGTCTGGGACACCGCGCTGGATCTATCGGCGCTGAACCCGGCCTACTGGGTCGCGGAGCTTCCCGGCACCCTGGCCGGGCCGCTGCGCAGCAAAGGCGAGTTCAAGAATGAACAGCTCAAGCTCAACGCCGACCTCGACCTCAAGGGCCGCCTGCGCGGCCAAACCGCCGTGCTCGCGGCCAAGGCCGATGGCGCGGGCGAGCAGTGGACCCTCGCCAACCTGGACATCCGTCTGGGCGATAACCGCATCAACGGCAGCGGCAGTCTGCAACAGCGCCTGGCCGGCAGATCGACATCAAGCTTGCGCGCCTGGCCCAGCTATGGCCGCAATTGCGCGGCCAGGTCAACGGCCGCCTCGACGTGGCGGGCAGTCTCAAGGCGCCACACGGCAAACTCGACCTCAAGGGCCAGCAATTGGCGTTCGCCGACAACCGCCTGCAAAGCCTCAGCCTCGGCGCCACCCTGGATAACGCCCAGCGCGCGAGCATCGAACTCAAGGGCAGCGGCATCCAGAGCGGCGACACCCAGGTCGGCACCCTCACGGCCAGCGCCCAGGGCGACATCAAGCATCAAAAAGTCCAATTGGACCTCGCCGGGCCGTTGGTCAAGCTGGCCTTGGCCCTGGACGGCAACCTCGACAAAGGCAACTGGCGCGGACGCCTGGCCAGCGGTGACGTACAAGCCGGTGGTCAGGACTGGAAGCTGCAGGCCCCGGCGAAGATCGAGCGCCTGGCCGACGGCAAGCTGACCTTTGCCGCCCATTGCTGGGTCTCCGGCGCGGCCAGCCTGTGCGGCGAAGACCAACGGCTGATGCCGGAACCCCGGTTGCGCTACCACCTCAAGCAATTCCCCCTCGACAGCCTGGCGGCGTTTTTGCCCAAAGACTTCGCCTGGCAGGGCAAGCTCAATGCCGATCTGCAACTGGACCTGCCCGACAGTGGCCCCAAAGGCCTGGTCTCGGTGGATGCCGGTGGCGGCACCTTGCGCGTCAAGGACAAGGACCAGTGGCTGGATTTCCCCTATGACACGCTCAAGCTGGAAACCACCCTCAACCCCAAACGCATCGACGCCCAGTTGAACTTTCGCGGGGGCAAACTCGGTGAGTTGCTGTTGCAGGCGCAGATCAACCCGCTGCCGAAGAACAAGCCGATCAGCGGTAATTTCAGCCTCACCGGCCTCGACCTTGCCGTGGCGCGACCCTTTCTGCCGATGGTGGAAACCCTCAGCGGCAAACTCAACGGCAATGGGCGCATCTCTGGCGGCCTGCTGGCGCCGCAGGTTAATGGCAGCGTGAACCTGATCGGCGGCGAAGTCTCCGGGCCCGAACTGCCGGTCAGTTTCGAAGGCCTGAACGTGCAGGCGCAGATCGCCGGCGACGGCGTCCAGCTCAACGGTGGCTGGCGCAGCGGCAAGGCCGGGCGGGGCAGCCTCAAGGGGCGGATCGACTGGGGCCAGGCCCTGGCGGTGGACTTGAGCTTGCAAGGCGCGTACTTGCCAGTGACGGTGGAGCCTTACGCCGAGCTGGAAGTGGCGCCCGACCTGAAGATCACCCTCAAGGACGACAAACTGGCGATTGCCGGCAAGGTACAGATCCCGCGAGGCAACATCACCGTGCGCGAACTGCCGCCATCGACCGTCAAGGTCTCGGATGACACCGTGATCATCGGCAGCCAGACCGAAGAGGGCAAGCCGCCGATGGCCATGGCCATGGATATCGACGTGGCGGTGGGCGACGACCAGCTCAACTTCACAGGCTTCGGCCTCACCGCCAAGGTGCAGGGCCATGTGCATATCGGCGACAACCTGGACACCCGTGGCGAGTTGTGGCTCAACGACGGCCGCTACCGCGCCTACGGTCAGAAACTCGACGTACGCCGTGCGCGCCTGCTGTTCGCCGGGCCCCTGGACCAGCCGTACCTGGATATCGAAGCCATCCGCAAGACCGACGACGTGGTGGCCGGTATCCGCCTCAGCGGCAGCGCCGAACAACCCACCACGCAAATCTTCTCGGAACCGGCCATGAGCCAGGAGCAGGCGCTGTCCTACCTGGTATTGGGGCGCCCGCTGAGCACCACCGGCGAAGACAACAACGTGCTCGCCCAGGCCGCCCTGGGCCTGGGCTTGATGGGCAGCGCCGGAGTCACGTCCGACCTGGCCAAGAACCTGGGCATCCAGGATTTTGAACTCGATACCCAGGGCAGTGGCAACAACACTGCGGTGGTGGCCAGCGGCAAGATCACCGAGAAGCTCAGCCTGCGTTACGGGGTAGGGGTGTTCGAACCGGCCAGCACCATTGCCTTGCGCTACCTGCTGAGCAAGAAGGTCTACCTGGAAGTGGCCAGTGGCGTGGCCAGCTCGCTGGATATCTTCTACAAACGGGATTTTTGATCCTGTCGCGGTAAAAAAATGTGGGAGGGGCACTGCCCTCCCACATTGTTTCGTATTTCACCTCTTTCCTGAACAAATACCAAGCAACCTAATTATTCCATTTGACTTTCGCTGCCTAGGCAGTAACATCTCGTCATACATTCACTGCCTAGGCAGTAATAAGGTGACTTCCGATGCCCCACTTCACCCCTGCTAATTTCCACAACTGCCACCTCGGCCTATTGCTCGGCCGCGCCGCGATCCTCAAGGACCGCATCATCGACACCCATATGGAACCCCACGGCATCACCGCCGCGCAGTTCAAGGTGTTGATCATCATGGCGCAGTTCGGTGTCGACACCCCGGCGGAGCTGTGCCGCCACCTGTCGCTGGACAGCGGTTCGATGACGCGCATGCTCGACCGGCTGGAGCAAAAAGACCTGCTCAGCCGCAAGCGCTCGGAACTCGACCGTCGCCAAGTGCAGTTGGTGTTGACCCCTGACGGTCAGCGCCTGGCGGACCTGCTGCCGTTCATCGGCGCCCAGGCGTTGAACCAGTTGGCCGGCGCACTGGAGCCGGGCGAGCTGGAATCCCTGGAGCGGATCCTCAAGAAAATTCTGATAGCTGCCGGTGACCCCATCACTATCCAGCGGGTAGGTAATAAATGAATACACGTGCCCTTTGCCTGGTGCTCGCGGCCATGAGCCTGGCCGGTTGCGCCAACTACAGCGGCCTTGACACCCAGGGCCAGCGCCTCGACGCCAACACGCTGCAGACCGGCAAGTCGCTGAGTGGCGTGGCCTTGTCGCCCGCCGCCTGGCCGGCAGCCGATTGGTGGAAAAGCCTCGGCGACCCCCAACTCGACGGCTTGATCCGCGAAGCCCTGCAAAACAGCCCCGATATGCAAGTGGCCGACGCCCGTGCCCATCAGGCCCAGGCGGCTGCCTATGCCGCGAACGCCGCGCGCATGCCGACGCTGGACGCCAGCGCCGGTGTCAGCCGTTCGCGCCTGGCCCGTGACCAGGACCCGCGAGGCGAGGGCGATGCCTATTCCACCGTGCGTAATATCAGCGCCAGCTTCAATTACACCTTCGACCTCTGGGGCGGCCAGCGCGCCACCTGGGAAGCCGCGCTGGGCCAGGCGCGCGCCGCCGAAGTCGACCAACAGGCCGCGCGCCTGACCCTCGCCGCCGACGTGGCCAAGGCCTACAGCGACCTGGGACAGGCGCACATCGTGCGTGACCTGGCCGCCGATGACCTCAAGCGCACCCGGCAAATGCTCGACTTGAGCAAGCGCCGCCTGGATTCAGGCATCGACAGCCACTACCAGTACCAGCAGACCGAGAGCCTGGAAGCCAGCTCGCAGTCGCAACTGATCGACGCGGAAAAACAACTGCAGAGCGCCAGGATTGCCTTGGCGGTGTTGCTCGGCAAAGGTCCGGATCGCGGCGATGAACTGGCGCGCCCCAACGTGTTGAAACCTGCCGCCGTCGCCGTGCCTTCGGTGCTGCCCGCCGAACTGCTGGGTCGTCGTCCGGACCTGATCGCCGCGCGCTGGCGAGTCGAGGCCGCGAGCAAGGACATCGCCGCCAGCAAGACACGCTTCTACCCCAACCTCAACTTGAGCGCGAGCGCCGGGGCCGAGTCGTTGCTGGGGGATGCGATGTTTGGCTCGGCTAGTCGTTTCTTCAATATCGCACCGACTGTTTCGCTGCCGATCTTCGACGGCGGTCGCCTGCGCGCCGACCTCGATGCCCGCGACGCGGACTACGACCTGGCCGTGGCGCAGTACAACAAAACCCTGGTGCAAGCCCTGGGCGACATCGGCGACACCCTGTCGCAACTGCGCGAAACCGGCCGGCAGATCCAGGCCCAGCAACACGCGACCGATATTGCCCAGCAGTCCTACGACACCGTGGTTCAGCGCTATGGCTCCGGAATCGGTAGCTACCTGGACGTGCTCAGCATCGAGCAGCAACTGCTGCAGGCCCAGCGTCAGCTGGCGAGCCTGAATGCCGGGCAGATCACGCTGTCGATCCAATTGATGCAGGCCCTGGGCGGCGGCTTCAACGCCGACAACGTGGCGTCGACCACCCCAGCCACACGCACCGAATAATTCGAGGTATTTGTCATGGCCACCGCCGAAAACACCACCGCAACTGAACAACCGAAAGACAACAACCCGCGCAAACGCAAAGTCATGCTGATCGGTCTGGCGCTGATCGTCATTCTCGGCGCCGTCGGCGTATGGGGGTGGTATGAGTTTTACGGGCGCTTCAACGAAAGCACCGACGATGCCTATGTAAACGGCAACGTGGTGGAAATCACCCCACTGGTCACCGGCACCGTGGTCAGCATCGGTGCGACGATGGCGACCTGGTCCATGAAGGCCAGGTGCTGGTCAATTTCGACCCCAACGATGCCGCGGTCGGTCTGCAAAGCGCCCAGGCCAACCTGGCGCGCACCGTGCGCCAGGTGCGTGGTTTGTACAGCAACGTCGACGGCATGAAAGCTCAGGTCAATGCACAGAAAGCCGACGTGCAAACCGCCCAGGACAATTACAACCGTCGTAAAACCCTGGCCCAGGGCGGGGCGATTTCCCAGGAAGAGCTGTCCCACGCCCGTGACAGCCTGACCGCGGCGAAGAACGCGCTGACCAACCTTGAGCAGCAACTCAAGACCAGCAACGCCCTGGTGGATGACACAGTGATTTCGTCTCACCCCGATGTGCAGGCCGCCGCCGCGCAACTGCGCCAGGCCTACCTGACCAATGCCCGCAGCACCCTGATCGCACCGGTGACCGGCTACGTGGCCAAGCGCACCGTGCAACTGGGCCAGCGCGTGCAGCCGGGCACCGCGCTGATGGCGGTGATCCCGCTGAACCAGCTGTGGATTGATGCCAACTTCAAGGAAACCCAACTGCGCGAGATGCGTATCGGCCAGCCGGTGGACATCGAGTCGGACATCTACGGCAGCGACGTGAAGTTCAGCGGCACCGTCGACAGCCTCGGTGCCGGTACCGGCAGTGCGTTTGCCCTGTTGCCTGCGCAGAACGCCACCGGTAACTGGATCAAGATCGTGCAGCGTGTACCGGTGCGCATCCACATCAATGCCGAAGAATTGGCCAAGCACCCGCTGCGGGTGGGCTTGAGCACAGTGGTCAATGTGAACCTGCACGACCAGAGCGGCCCGGTACTGGCGCAACAGCCGCCGCAAAAAGCTTCGTTCACCACCAACGTGTATGACCGCCAATTGGCCGAGGCCGATGCCATGATCACCCAGTTGATCCATGACAACAGCGTCGCCGCTCCCAAGGCTGTGCAACGCTGATGAGCAATAACGCCGCGTTCACGCCACCCAGCCTGTTGATGGCCACCATTGGCCTGTCGCTGGCGACCTTTATGCAGGTGCTCGACACCACCATCGCCAACGTGGCGTTGCCGACCATCTCCGGCAACCTGGGCGTGAGTTCGGAGCAGGGCACCTGGGTGATCACCTCGTTTGCGGTGAGCAACGCCATTGCCTTGCCGCTCACCGGCTGGCTGAGTCGGCGCTTTGGTGAGGTGAAGCTGTTTTTGTGGGCGACCATCCTGTTTGTGCTGGCCTCGTTCCTGTGTGGTATCTCCACCTCGATGCCCGAGCTGATCGGCTTTCGGGTGCTGCAAGGCCTGGTCGCCGGGCCGTTGTACCCAATGACCCAAACCTTGCTGATCGCCGTGTATCCGCCCGCCAGGCGCGGCATGGCCCTGGCGTTGCTGGCGATGGTCACGGTGGTGGCGCCGATTGCCGGCCCTATTCTTGGTGGCTGGATCACCGACAGTTACAGCTGGCCGTGGATCTTCTTTATCAACGTCCCCATCGGCATTTTTGCGGCGATGGTGGTGCGTGCGCAGTTGAAGAAACGCCCGGTAGTCACCAGCTATCAGCCGATGGATTACGTGGGTTTGTTGAGCCTGATCGTCGGCGTCGGCGCTTTGCAGATCATCCTCGACAAGGGCAATGACCTGGACTGGTTCGAATCCAATTTCATCCTCATCGGCGCGGCGATTTCGGTGATTGCCCTGGCGGTGTTCGTGATCTGGGAAATGACCGACAAGCACCCGGTGGTCAATCTGCGCCTGTTTGCCTACCGCAACTTTCGCATCGGCACCATCGTGTTGATCGGCGGCTATGCGGGTTTCTTCGGCATCAACCTGATCCTGCCGCAGTGGCTGCAGACCCAGATGGGCTACACCGCCACCTGGGCCGGGCTGGCGGTGGCGCCGATCGGTATTCTGCCGGTGCTGATGTCGCCATTCGTGGGTAAATACGCGCACAAGTTCGACCTGCGCCTGCTGGCGGGGTTGTCGTTCCTGGCGATGGGGTTAAGTTGCTTCATGCGCGCCGGTTTCACTAACGAAGTGGACTTCACCCACATCGCCCTGGTGCAGATGTTCATGGGCATCGGCGTGGCGCTGTTCTTCATGCCGACCTTGAGCATCCTCATGTCCGACCTGCCGCCGCAGCAGATTGCCGACGGCGCCGGCCTGGCCACCTTCCTGCGGACCCTGGGCGGCAGCTTTGCGGCGTCGCTCACCACCTGGATCTGGATCCGCCGAGCCGACCAGCACCATGCCTACATGAGCGAGAACATGACCACCTACGACTCGGCCACGCGCGATGCCTTGCAGGCGCTGGGTGGGGCAGGGCAGAAGGCGTATTCCCAGCTGGATCAGATTCTCACCAGCCAGGCATACATGATGTCCACCGTGGATTACTTCACGTTGATGGGGTGGATCTTCGCCGGCTTGATGCTGCTGGTGTGGCTGGCCAAGCCGCCGTTTGGCGCGAAGGCCGGGCCGGAAGCTTCCGGGCATTGATTCCCAAGGATTGAAATGCAATCAAAGGTGGGAGGGGGCTTGCCCCCGATAGCGGTGGGTCAGCTTCAAATAGGCTGACTGATACACCGCCAT
>NZ_JAFHKI010000020.1 GCF_016937615.1 Pseudomonas lactucae
CCTCCCACATTTCGCCCCGGTTGTGTCAGGTGGCTATTTGTCAGTCTTGAGGATTTCGTAATCGCGCAATTTGTTGGCAATGGTGGTGTGCGACACCCCCAGGCGCTTACCCAGTTGGCGGCTGCTCGGGTGCTCGGCATACAAACTTTCCAGCACCGCCTTCTCGAACCGCCCGACAATCGCCTCCAAGCCGCCTTCCAGCGAAAAATCGCCAAGCGGCTGACGCACGCCATAATCCGGCAGGCGAATATGCTCAGCCTTGACCGTCCCGCCCTCGCACAACGACACCGCCTGGAACAGTACGTTTTCCAACTGCCGCACATTGCCCGGCCAGTGGTAGTGGCTCAACCGCTCCATGGCCGCCGGCGCCAGCCTGGGCAGCGGGCAACCGATCTGCCGGCTGGCCTGGTCGAGAAAGTGCTCAACCAACGGCGCCAGCCCATCAAGGCATTCGCGCAGCGGCGGAATATGCAGCGACAGCACATTGAGGCGGTGATAGAGGTCTTGGCGGAATTCACCACGGGCGCAGAGTTCGGACAAGTCCACCTGGGTCGCACAAATCACCCGCACATCCAGATACACCTCTTCGTCGCTGCCGACGCGACGGAAGCAGCCGTCCTGCAGAAAACGCAGCAATTTCACCTGCAGGCGTGCGCTCATTTCCCCCACGCCATCGAGAAACAACGTACCGCCCGCGGTCAATTCCAGCAGCCCGAGCTTGCCTTCAGCCCGCGCGCCTTCAAATGCGCCGGGGCCGTAACCGAACAGTTCGGTCTCGGCCATCGACTCGGGCAACCCGGCGCAGTTCAGTGCCATCAGCGGCGATTGCCCGCGTGGGCTGGCCAGGTGACAGGCGCGCGCCAACAGCTCTTTGCCGGTACCGGTTTCGCCTTCTATTAATAGAGGCGCATCCAGCGGGGCCATGCGCCGTGCTTCACGTACCACCGCCGCCATGACTCTGGAACTTTGGAAAATACTGTCAAAGCCACGCAGCTCCTGCTTGCGCACGTTGTAGATGCGTTCACCCACGCGGTCGGCGCGGTGCAGGGTCAGCACGGCGCCGGCCATGGCTTCGCTGTCATCGTGCTCGGAGGATTGCAGCGGCGCGATATCCGCCAGGAACACGTCGCCCTTGACCTTTACCCGCAGGCCATTGATCCGCGACTTGCTCGCGCGCACCCGTTCCGGCAAGTCGAAATCCTCGGCATAGCGCGACAGCGGAATGCCCGGCACCTCGTCCACGCGCACGCCGAGCAACTGCGCCGCCGCACGGTTGGCGGCGACGATGGAACCGCCCATGTCGATGGACAGCACCGGAAACTCCAGGGCACCGAGCAAGGCGTTGAGCTCCATATGCCGACGCTCGCTGGGCATCAGCCCTACCCTTTTTACACCGAACACGCCGGCAATCGCCTCGAACTGCGGGCGCAGCGCCTGAAACTGCATGTTCACCAGGTTCGGGCAAAACAGGTAGATGGCATTGCCATGTTCCCCACCGACCTCGCCTTTGGCGACGTTGACGCCGTACTCCACCAACAGGTTGAGAATGTCCCGCAGGATGCCGATGCGGTTCTGGCAGTGCACTTTGATACGCATGAAAAGACTCGAAAAGTGGCGAGGCGCCGCGTCTTTTTGTCGCTGGGCGCAGATAGTCGTCAAGATTATGTGACAGCTTGTGCGCTTTTCCCAGCCCAATGCAGCGACGAGCCACGCAACCGTAACGAATACTTTACGAAATCCAGCCCTTTTTCCTACACGCGCACCTCGCAGCCGGATGGAATCCTGCCCTCCACGGGTTATCAATAGGTGCATCGCAGGACATAACAAGAACGAATGCCTAGCAGGAGAGCCGTATGAAGCAGACGCACTACGTGGCACGCGAGCCCGATGCGCAAGGTTTTATCCACTACCCGCCGCAAGAACATGCGGTGTGGAACACCCTGATCACGCGCCAATTGAAAGTGATCGAGGGTCGCGCCTGCCAGGAATACCTGGACGGCATCGACAAGCTCGGCCTGCCCCTGGACCGCATCCCCCAACTGGGCGAAATCAATAAAGTGCTGGCCGAGACCACCGGCTGGCAAGTCGCCCGGGTGCCGGCACTGATCCCCTTCCAGACCTTCTTTGAACTACTCGCCAATAAGCAGTTTCCGGTGGCGACCTTTATTCGTACCCGTGAAGAACTGGATTACCTGCAGGAGCCGGATATTTTCCACGAGATTTTCGGCCATTGCCCGCTGCTGACCAACCCCTGGTTCGCCGAATTCACCCACACCTACGGCAAGCTCGGCCTGGCGGCAACCAAGGAACAGCGCGTGTACCTGGCGCGCCTGTACTGGATGACCATCGAGTTCGGCCTGGTGGACACCCCCGCAGGCCTGCGCATCTACGGCGGCGGGATTCTGTCGTCGCCTAAAGAAAGTGTTTACTGCCTGTCGGACGAGCCCGAGCACCAGGCCTTCGACCCGCTGGAAGCGATGCGCACGCCGTATCGTATCGACATCCTGCAACCGCTGTACTTCGTATTGCCCGAGCTCAAGCGCCTGTTCGACGTGGCGCAGGAAGACATCATGGGCATGGTCGAGCGCGGGATGGAATTGGGCCTGCACGCACCGAAGTTTCCACCCAAACCCAAAGCCGCGTGAACCTTACCTTTTAAGGCCAGGTGAGTCTTTTCCCTGACCCCGCGTTGCTTTAGGGTGACGCTCACTGATCTTCAATCATTCGAATTCAGGACACCGCACATGACCACCTTGAACCAAGCCCACTGCGAAGCCTGCCGCGCCGATGCCCCGCAAGTCAGCGACGAAGAACTGCCGGTATTGCTCAAGCAGATCCCCGACTGGAACATCGAAGTGCGCGATGGCGTGATGCAGCTGGAAAAAGTCTTCCTGTTCAAGAATTTCAAATTTGCCCTGGCCTTTACCAACGCCATGGGCGAAATCTCCGAAGCCGAAGGCCATCACCCAGGCCTGCTCACCGAATGGGGCAAAGTCACCGTGACCTGGTGGAGCCACTCCATCAAGGGCCTGCACCGCAACGACTTCATCATGGCCGCGCGCACCGACGAAGTGGCCAAGAGCGCCGAGGGCCGCAAGTAATGCATTTCGATGCCATAGGCCGTGTTCCCGGCGACCCGATCCTCGGGTTGATGGACCTGTATGCTCAGGACACCAACCCGAACAAGTTTGATCTGGGCGTTGGCGTCTATAAGGACGACCAGGGCCTGACGCCGATTCCAGCGTCGGTGAAGCGGGCGGAACAGCGCCTGGTGGAGCAGCAAACCACCAAGACCTATATTGGCGGCCATGGCGATGCAGCCTTCGGCGCGCTGATCAGCGAACTGGTGCTCGGTGCCGGTTCAGCCCTGATCCGCGACCGCCGCGCCGGCGCCACACAGACGCCTGGCGGCACCGGTGCGCTGCGCCTGAGCGCCGACTTCATCGCCCACAACCTGCCCGGCCGTGGCGTGTGGCTGAGCGACCCGACCTGGCCGATCCATGAAACCCTCTTCGCCAAGGCCGGCCTCAAGGTCAGCCACTACCCCTACGTGGGCGCGGACAACCGCCTGGATGTGGCGGCGATGCTGGCGACGCTCTCCACCGTGCCCAAAGGCGACGTGGTCCTGCTGCACGCCTGCTGCCACAACCCGACCGGGTTCGACCTGTCCCAGGATGACTGGCGCCAGGTACTGCACATCGTGCGCGAACGCCAGTTGCTGCCCCTGATCGACTTCGCCTACCAGGGCTTTGGCGACGGCCTGGAGCAGGACGCCTGGGCGGTGCGGTTGTTTGCGGCTGAACTGCCGGAAGTACTGATCACCAGTTCGTGCTCGAAGAACTTCGGCCTGTACCGCGACCGTGTCGGCGCGTTGATCGTGTGTGCGGCGGACGCGGAAAAGCTCACCGACGTGCGCAGCCAACTGGCCAATATCGCCCGGAACCTGTGGTCGACGCCGCCGGATCATGGGGCTGCGGTGGTGGCGACCATCCTCGGTGATGCCGAGCTCAAAGCACTGTGGAGTAGCGAAGTCGAAGCCATGCGCGCACGGATCGCACAGTTGCGTTCCGGGCTGGTGGACGCATTGGCACCCCATGGATTGGCTGAGCGATTTGCACATATCGGGGCGCAACGCGGGATGTTTTCCTACACCGGCTTGAGTGCCGAGCAAGTGAAGCAACTGCGCGAGAAGCACAGTGTGTATATGGTCAGTTCGGGACGGGCCAACGTGGCGGGAGCGGATGCAACGCGGTTGGCGCTATTGGCCCAAGCCATCGCCGACGTCTGCAACTGAAGAAACCGGGCCAAAAATGTGGGAGGGGGCTTGCCCCCGATAGCGGTGTATCAGTCACCAGATGCAGTGACTGTCACTCAGCTATCGGGAGCAAGTCGAATCGTCGCACCGCCCCTCCCACATTTGGACTGTGGTTAGCCTTCAGTTTGTGACCATCTCAGCCTTGAGCAGTGCCGCTCTGGCCTGTGCATCCGCCAATCGATACAACTCGATATGCCCATCCCAGTGCTCGATCAACGCCGTGCACGACTCCACCCAATCCCCACAGTTGAGGTAATCCACCTCGCCTACCTTGCGAATCTCGGCATGGTGGATATGCCCGCACACCACACCATGCAACTCGCGCTTGGTCACTTCATGGGCGATGGCCTCTTCAAAATCGCTGATAAAACTCACCGCGGTTTTGACCTTGTGCTTCAAATACGCCGACAGCGACCAATAGCCATAGCCGTAGCGCGCCCGCCAGTGGTTCAGCCAGCGGTTCAACGTCAGGGTGAACTCGTAGGCCGAGTCGCCGAGAAATGCCAGCCAGCGGTGATAGCGGGTGATCACGTCGAACTGATCGCCATGGATCACCAACAAGTGACGGCCATCGGCGGTCACGTGCACTGCCTCGTCGACCAACTGGATATTGCCCAGGATCAGCTTGGAGTAGCGGCGCAGGAACTCGTCATGGTTACCGGTAACGTAGATCACCTCGGTGCCACGCTTGGCCATCGTCAGCAGGCGGCGGATCACGTTGGTGTGGGCTTGAGGCCAATACATGCCGCCGCGCATTTTCCAGCCGTCGATGATGTCCCCCACCAGGTACACCTTGTCGGCGTGGTAACCCTTGAGGAACTGCGACAGGTGTTCGGCCTGGCAATCCCGGGTGCCCAGGTGTACATCGGAAATCCAAAGGGTCCGCACCCGCTGCTTGCGGCTGGGCTGGGTCAACTCGGCACTGGTCATGGGCATCCCTCGGCGCTGTTTTAGCGAGCTTGCGCCCTGGCGATTAATAGCCCATGACAACAGTGCGTCAGTCTGATGACAGCGATGAGCACATCACCCTGTCAGGCAAAACGCGCCGCGGCCCACAGACATCGACACGACCAACCCTTTAGACTGCAAGGCGGTTACCTCGTCCATTCAAAGGATTGCAATGACTCCCCGCTCAGCCCTCGGCGCCCTGCACATCGGCGCACTGATGTTTGGCCTTACCGGCGTGTTCGGCAAACTGGCGGCAGCCTCGCCGTCGATCATCGTATTTGGGCGCGCCGTTTTTGCCGTGCTGGCGCTGGCGGTATTTGCCCGGTTTGCCAGCAACACCGCCTGGAAAACCCTTGAGCCACGCGACTGGCGACGCCTGCTGGTCAGCGGCGTGTTGCTGGCGGCGCATTGGGTGACATTCTTCATCGCGGTCAAGGTGGCCGGCGTGGCAGTTGCCACGCTAGGGTTCACGGCGTTCCCGGCGTTTACCGTGATCCTTGAAGGGCTGATCTTCCGCGAGCGCATCCGCACCAATGAAATCGTCCTGGTAGTACTGGTCAGCGTTGGGCTGGTGCTGGTGACGCCGGATTTCGACTTGGCCAGTGAAGCCACCGGCGGCCTGCTGTGGGGCATCGTCTCAGGGCTGTTGTTCTCCTTGTTGTCGTTGAACAATCGCGCCAGTTCCGGGCGAATTCCGGCGGTACAGGCGGCGCTGTGCCAGAACCTGGTGGTTGCGCTGTGCCTGCTGCCGGTGGCGGCCCCGGGGCTGGCGCACGTGCGGGCGCTGGACTGGTTGTGGATCGGTCTGCTCGGCGTGTTCTGCACCGGCCTGGCCCACAGCCTGTTTGTCGCCAGCCTCGCGGTGATCAAGGCGCGTACCGCCTCGGTGGTGTTTGCCATGGAGCCGGTCTACGGCATCACCGTGGCCTGGCTGTTGTTCGCCGAGACGCCCACCCCGCGCATGCTGCTGGGGGGCGCGTTGATCATCGTCGCCATCGTGCTGTCGGGGCTGATGGGCAGTGCCAGCCAGGCCAAACCGCCGGTTACGGCGGCCTGATCTATACTGTGCGCATCCGCAACAGTCTGTCGTCGTTCACCGGATAAGACTCCTCGACGACAGCCATGATGTTTGAAGTTGCTGCAAGCGAGTGGTCACTCCCTAAACGCTATGCAGGAGTTTCAACATGGAAATGCTCATCAACGTGCTGGTCCAGGTCATCAGCGGCGCCGTTGGCGGTAATCTGGCCGGCATGACCAAACAGAGCCTGGGCACCGGGCTCAATACCTTTCTGGGTAGTATCGGAGGCCTGCTGCTGGGCCAGTTAATGTCGGCGCTCACCGGCACCGCCGGCGGCGAAGCACTGGATGTCGCGGCGGTTGGCAGCAATATTCTCGGCGGGGGCGTCGGCGGCCTGGTGTTGACGTGGGTCCTGGGCTTCATCAAAAGCAAGATGGCCGACAAGTAGCCACGCACGTACCGGTCACCGTGCGGCAGCGGCGGTGACCTTCACTGCGTGGGCTCGTTATGCCCCAGGTCGCGTTGCGGGTCGATCCGGTCGCGTACGCGCTGCTTGAGCACCTTGGCTTCGGGAAACCCGCCGTCAGCCTTGCGCTCCCAGATCTGCACGCCGTCGCAGGTAATACGAAACGCACCGCCCGTTGCAGGCTCCAGCGAAACTCTGCCCAGGTCTTCGGCAAAGGTGCTCAACAGCTCCTGCGCCAGCCAGGCAGCGCGAAGCAGCCATTGGCATTGGGTGCAATAGGTGATGACGATCTCGGGTTTGCTCACGGACATGGTTTGACTGACTCCAGGCATGACAAGGGAGGCGGATCGGACGGCTATAATACCGGCCTTTGTCGCCCAGCCTCGAGATTCATGATGCGCCGCCTGTTGTCCTGCCTGTTCCTGTGCCTTATCCCTTTGCTTGCCGATGCCGTCGAGCCGCCACGCCCTAAAATCGGCCTGGTGCTGTCCGGCGGCGCCGCCCGTGGCCTGGCGCATATTGGTGTGCTCAAGGCGCTGGAGGAACAGGGCATTCATATCGACGCCATCGCCGGCACCAGCATGGGCGCGGTGATCGGCGGGCTGTACGCCTCGGGCTACAAGATCGACGAACTGGAAAAGCTCGCGCTGAGTATCGACTGGCAGCAAGCCCTGTCCGATGCGCCGCCCCGCGAAGACGTGCCGTTTCGACGCAAGCAGGATGACCGGGATTTCCTGGTCAAGCAGAAGCTGAGCTTTCGCGATGACGGCAGTCTCGGCCTGCCACTGGGCGTGATCCAGGGTCAGAACCTCGCGCTGCTGCTGGAAAGCATGTTCGCCCACAGCAGCAACACGCGAAACTTCGACAAGCTGCCCATCCCCTTCCGCGCCGTGGCCACCGATATCACCACCGGCGAAAAAGTCGTGTTCAGCAAGGGGCATCTGCCCCAGGTGATCCGCGCCAGCATGTCGATCCCGGCGGTGTTCGCACCGGTGGAGCTGGACGGCCGCTTGCTGGTGGACGGCGGTATGACCGATAACATCCCGCTGGATGTGGCGCGGGAGATGGGTGTCGACATTGCCATCGTGGTCGACATCGGCACCCCACTGCGCTCGCGCAAGCAACTGGCCACGGTGGTGGACGTGCTCAACCAATCCATCACCCTGATGACCCGGCGCAATTCCGAAGAACAGCTCAAGGCCCTGCACCCCAAGGACGTACTGATTCAGCCGCCACTGAACGCTTACGGGGTGACGGACTTCGGGCGTGCCAAGGACATGATCGATGCCGGCTATCGCGCCACCCGCGCCCTCGACCTGCGCCTGGCCCACCTGCGCCCCGCCGAACCCATCGACCCGACGCTGGTCGCGGCGCGCACGCCGGGTGAGCGCACCCCGGTGATCACCGCCATCAAGGTGGAGAACGACTCCAAGGTCAGCGACGACGTGATCCGCTACTACATCCGCCAACCTCTGGGCGAACCGCTGCACCTGGGCCGCCTGCAGACCGACATGGGCACCTTGTACGGCCTGGATTACTTCGAGCAGGTGCAATACCGCGTGGTGAAAAAGGGCCAGGACAACACCCTGGTGATCAGCGCCCGCGGCAAACGCGCCGGCACCGATTACCTGCGCCTGGGCCTGAACCTGTCGGACGACATGCGCGGCGACAGCGCCTTCAACCTCGGCGCCAGTTACCGCATGAACGGCATCAACCGCCTCGGCGCCGAATGGCTGACGCGCGTGCAGATCGGTGATCGGCAGGAACTGTACAGCGAGTTCTACCAACCGATGGACACCGGCTCGCGCTACTTTGTCGCGCCCTACCTCAGCGCCCAGGCGCAAAACGTCGAGCTGATCCTGGACAACGACCCGATCTCCGAATACCGCCTGGAACGCTACGGCTTCGGCTTGAACGTGGGTCGACAGATCGGCAACAGCGGCGAGATCCGCTTCGGCGTCGGCGAGGCCTGGGGCAAGGCGGACGTGCGCATCGGCGACCGTAACTTACCCAGCGTGAGCTTCAACGAAGGGTTCTACGAACTCAAATACTCCTTCGATTCCCTGGATAACGTGTACTTCCCCCACACCGGCGAGGACATCGGCCTGGCCTTCCGTGAGTTCGAACCGGGGCTGGGCTCGGACCAACGCTACCGCCAGTGGGAATTCAAGCTGGACAAGGCCATGAGCCATGGACCGGACACCCTCGTTCTGGGCGGACGCTACGGGCGCACCCTGGATGGTGCGGACGTGGTGATTTCGAGCTTCCTGCTCGGCGGTGCGCGGCAGTTGTCGGGGTTCCGCCAGGATGCGGTCTCGGGGCAGAACATCAGCCTGATGCGTGCCGTGTACTACCGCCGGCTGACGCCGCGTTCATACCTGCCGCTGGATTTCCCGCTGTATATGGGAGCGTCCCTGGAACGGGGCCGGGCGTGGAACAATGACAACGAATTCGACAGCGGCTATATCAACGCAGCGAGTATTTTCCTCGGGTTTGATACGCCGTTGGGGCCGCTGAATTTCAGCTATGGCTTCAATGACGACAATCAGAAGGCGGTGTACCTGAACCTCGGCCAGACGTTCTAGAGCCACACACACCCAGTGTGGGAGGGACATTTGTGGTGAGTGGGCAAGCCCGCTCACCACAGCAAACCTGCCTGGGATAAATCAGCGTTCGGGTCAGGACTTTTCCAGATTCGCCAGAATGTGCCCATGCACTCGCATGCACACTCTCAGATCCTCTTCATTCACCCCCACGAACAGCTCATGACGCAGGGCCGTTGCGATGGTTTCAATCTGCTCGATCAACGGCCGGGCAGTGTCACACAATAAAATACGCTTGGCCCGGCGGTCTTCCACCACGGCCTGGCGTTGCACCAGGCCCTGGCTTTCGAGGCTGTCGAGCAAGCGGGCCAGGGTTGGCCCTTCTACGCCGACGCTTTGCGCCAGTTCACGCTGTGTGGGTGCTTCTTCAAAACGGGCCAGGTGCAACAGCACCAGCCAGCGCGCCTGGGACAAACCCAGCCCCGCCAAACGCCGGTCCAGCTCGGCGCGCCAACCTCGGGACATTTGCGCCAGCTGCATGCCAAAACGGTGTTGATCGGTTAAAGGCATAAAAAACTCATGATTTAGACTGAAAATAAAGTATGGCTAATTATTAGTCAGCTAAGCATGAGCCTTGCCCGTAGGCAAGCGTCGCTATGTACTGATTCGTTACATTGTCGTAATTGGCACACTAAATTTCGAATTCAGACTGCAAAGCGGCTCGCACGCAGTACAAAACACCTTCCGGCACCCGCCCGGCAAACAGCGGCGCGATCTCGGCAACCGGTGGCAATTCGCCCTCTCCATCAAGAAATGCATCCTGGATCTCACCGAGCAAATCTTCCGGCAAATCAAGGCTCTGCTCCAGCGACAACTGCTGCTTGCCGATGGCTTCGGCGAGCAAGGTGTAGACGTTTTTTTCCGAGCATTGCAACTGGCCGGCGATCTGGATCGGAGTCATGCCGGCACGTGCCAGGCTGATCAGTTCATGGCGAATATCGGCGATTTCCTTCGGCGCTTCGGCCTGGCCGCCGAGCACTTCGAGGAAGGCCTGGCCGTAGCGCTCCAGCTTGCGCGCGCCCACACCGCTGACCCGCGCCATTTCCGCCATCGTGGTCGGCTGCTCGCGCAGCATTTCCAGCAACGTGGAGTCGGGGAAAATAACGTAAGGCGGCACGCTGTGCTCCTGCGCCAGTTTGCGCCGCAGGGTGCGCAAGGCTTCCCACTGCTCGCGCTCTTCACCGCGCACCAACTGGCTGGCCTGGCTGGTGCTGGTCTTGGCGGTAGTCTGCGGCTTGAGGTCGCGGCGCAGCTCCAGGCTCACCTCGCCCTTGAGCAGTGGCCGGCAACTGTCGTTCAGGCGCAGGCCGCCATAACCTTCGATATCGATGTCCACCAGGCCACGCGCGACCATCTGCCGGAACAACGAACGCCACTCGCCTTCGGCGCGGGCTTTGCCGACGCCGTAGACAGAGAGTTTTTCGTGGCCGAAGCTGCGCACCTTTTCGTTGTCCTTACCCAGCAACACATCCACCAGATGGCCCACGCCATAGCGCTGGCCGGTACGGTAGATGTCGACAACGCCTGGCGCGCGGGCTCGGTGGCATCCCAGGTCTGCACGCCTTCGATGCAGTTGTCGCAATGACCGGCAGGGCTGGGGCATGTCTTCGTCGAAGTACGCCAGCAAGGTCTGGCGACGGCAGCGAGTTTCTTCACAAAGCGAGAGCATGGCATCGAGCTTGTGCTGCTCCAGTCGCTTGTGGCGTTCGTCGCCTTCGGAGTTCTGTAGCATCTGCTTGAGCATCACCACGTCTTGCAGGCCGTAGACCATCCACGCATCCGCCGGCAGGCCATCGCGACCGGCACGCCCGGTTTCCTGGTAGTACGCTTCCAGGGACTTGGGCAGGTCCATGTGAGCCACGAAGCGCACGTTGGATTTGTCGATGCCCATGCCGAACGCGATGGTCGCCACCATGATCAGGCCTTCCTCGTTGAGAAAGCGCTTCTGGTGAGCGGAGCGCGTTTCATTCGGCAAGCCCGCGTGATACGGCAGCGCCGGGTAGCCCTGCTCACAGAGAAACGCGGCCACCTCATCGACCTTCTTGCGTGACAGGCAATAGACGATGCCCGCATCACTGCGCCGCTCGGAGAGGAACGCGAGCAATTGCTTGCGCGGCTGCTCCTTGGGCACGATGCGGTAGAAGATATTCGGTCGGTCGAAGCTCGAGAGAAATCGCTCGGCGTTCTGCAGGTGCAGGCGCTCGACGATTTCTTCGCGGGTACGCTTGTCGGCGGTGGCGGTCAGGGCGATACGCGGCACGTCGGGGAACAACTCGGCCAACTGACCCAGTTGCAGGTATTCGCGACGGAAATCGTGACCCCATTGCGATACGCAGTGGGCTTCATCGATGGCGAACAGGGCGATTTCCAGGCTCTGCAGGAACGCGAGCATGCGTGGTTGTACCAGGCGCTCGGGGGCCAGGTAGAGCATCTTCACTTCACCGCGCTTGATGCGCGCGGCCAGGTCGCGCTGCTGCTCGGCACTGAGGGTGGAGTTCAGAGAAGCAGCGGCGACGCCGAGTTCCTCCAGGGTCGCGACCTGGTCGTCCATCAACGCGATCAACGGTGAGACCACCACGGCCAGACCGTTGCGCAGCACGCCGGCACCTGGAAGCACAACGATTTACCGCCGCCGGTAGGCATCAGTACCAGCGCATCACCGCCGCTGGCCACGCGCTCAATGATCGCACCCTGGCGGCCACGAAAACTGTCGTAGCCGAAGATGTCCTTGAGGACGCGTTGAGCCTGCTCGAGCATGTATAACTCCAAAAAATAGTCCCGAAACCCTCTGTACAGGCTGGCCGAAAAAATACGTGCTCACGGAAAATAATCCGTAAGCGAAGTTTTCGCGGACTGGCGCCTGGCCTGCACGGGCATCACAAAACGCGGCAGTATACCCGAGCGTCATCGGCCAAAGGGCACCACTGACGAATTGCAGCCCGTCTCTAAAACCCGGCAAATCTGCATGGCGACTGGCTTGGGCGCGCAAGAACGCCTAGAATTCAGCATCGTTTATTCCCAAGGTAGTCCTTCAATGTCCTTCGCTGAGCAACTAACCCGCCTGCAAGCCTTCCTCGACGCCGACGAGCTGCATGACGAGGCGCTGGACTACGTGGCCGCCCACGGCTACCTGACCGCCCTGTCGATTTGCGCCGAAGAGGTTCCCGATCGCGAGTGGATCGATGCACTGTTCGCCGAAGAGCCACACTACGCCGACGACGCCCAGCGCGAAGAAATCGAAGCCACCCTGCTGGCCCTCAAGGCCCACATCGGTCGCCAACTGGCTTCCGACGAGGAATTCGAGCTGCCCTGCGAGCTGGACCTGGGTGAAGACCCGGACGACTCCGACCTGCGCGGCTGGTGCATCGGTTTCATGGAAGGCGTGTTCCTGCGCGAAGCGGCCTGGTTCGAAACCGCCGAGGAAGAAGTCAGTGAAATGCTGCTGCCGATCATGGTCGGTTCCGGCCTGTTCGACGACCAGCCGGAGTTCTCCGACATCGCCGCCGACGCCAACCTGATGGACGACATGATCGTCCAGATCCCTGAAGCCCTGACCGCGCTGTACCTGCTGTGCAACGCACCTGACGAAAAACCGGCGATCCTCAAGCCACGTCACCACTGAGCCGTTTGCCCGTGACACCCATGGGCAATCGCTCGCCGCTCCTGCGTTACGCGCTGCTGGCCATCGGCTGGTTGAGCGTAGCGCTGGGAGTGATCGGCATTTTCCTGCCGGTGTTGCCGACCACGCCCTTTCTCCTGCTCGCTGCCGCCTGCTTCGCTCGAAGCTCCCCGCGCTTCTACCAGTGGCTGGTGGACCACCCGCGCCTGGGCCCGTGGATTCGTGACTATCTGGACGGCAATGGTATCCCGCTCAAGGGCAAGGTCTATGCCATCGGTTTGATGTGGCTGAGCATCAGCATTTCCTGTTACCTGGTGCCGCTGCCATGGGCGCGCGGGTTCATGCTGACCAGTGCCGTGCTGGTAACGATCTATATCCTGCGCCAGAAAACCCTGCCCCCTCGATAAGCCGCGACATCACGTCGCGCTCAGACCATGGTCGACACTGACTAACCCCAAGCATCATGCGAGACTGTCCAACCGGGCCTGGACGGCCCGGGCGTTCTTATGCTCGGAGTTACCATGACGCTGTCCAGCGGGCTGATCGCCGCCGTTGCCCTGGCCTATATGGCCATTATGTTCGCCATCGCCTTCTACGGTGACCGTCGCCATGCGCCGCTGCCGCCACGCATGCGTGCGTGGGTGTACAGCCTGTCGCTGGCGGTCTACTGCACCAGTTGGACCTTCTTCGGCGCCGTAGGCCAGGCCGCCGAACAGCTGTGGGCGTTTTTACCGATCTACCTGGGACCGGTGCTGTTGATGGTGCTGGCACCCTGGGTCCTGCAGAAGATGACGCTGATCAGCAAGCAGGAAAACATCACGTCTATCGCCGACTTTATCGCCGCGCGCTACGGCAAGTCCCAGTCCCTGGCGGTGGTGGTCGCCTTGATCTGCCTGGTGGGTGTGTTGCCCTACATTGCCCTGCAACTCAAGGGCATTGTGCTGGGAGTAAACCTGCTGATCGGTGCCGGGGCGGACACCACCGGCACTCGCGCCCAGGACACGGCGCTGATCGTGTCACTGGTGCTGGCCCTGTTCACCATTGTGTTCGGCACGCGCAACCTCGACGCCACCGAGCACCATCGCGGCATGGTACTGGCCATTGCGTTTGAGTCGCTGGTCAAGCTGTTCGCCTTCCTCGCGGTCGGCGCGTTTGTGACCTACGGACTGTATGACGGTTTCGGCGACCTGTTCAGCCAGGCGATGCTCGCGCCACGGCTGGAGGAATACTGGAAGGAAACCGTCAACTGGCCGTCGATGGTGGTGCAGACCGGGGTGGCGATGATGGCGATCATCTGCCTGCCGCGACAATTCCATGTGACGGTGGTGGAGAACATCGACCCGCAGGATTTGCGCCTGGCCAAATGGGTGTTCCCCGCCTACCTGATCCTTGCCGCACTGTTTGTCGTGCCTATCGCCCTCGGCGGCAAAATGATGCTGCCCGGCTCGGTACTGCCGGATTCCTACGTGATCAGCCTGCCCATGGCAGAAGCCCATCCGGCACTCGCGGTACTGGCGTTTATCGGCGGCGCCTCGGCGGCCACCGGCATGGTGATTGTGGCGAGCATCGCCCTGTCAACCATGGTCTCCAACGACATGCTGCTGCCCTGGCTGTTGCGCCGCTCCAGCGCCGAGCGGCCGTTCGAAGTGTTCCGCCACTGGATGCTCTCGGTGCGCCGGGTCAGCATTGTGATCATCCTGTTGCTGGCGTATGTCAGTTACCGCCTGCTGGGGTCTACCGCGAGCCTGGCCACCATCGGCCAAATCGCGTTTGCCGCCGTGACCCAACTCGCTCCCGCCATGCTCGGCGCGCTGTACTGGAAGCAGGCCAACCGGCGGGGTGTGTTTGCCGGGTTGGCTGCCGGTACGTTCCTGTGGTTCTACACACTGGTCCTGCCGGTTACGGCGAAAAGCCTGGGTTGGTCCCTCAGCCTTTTCCCAGGGCTGACATGGCTGCATTCGCACCCGCTGGGGCTGTCCGTCACGTCGTTGACGCTGGGCACCGTGTTCTCGCTGGCGGGTAATTTCACCCTGTTTGTGTGGGTGTCGATGCTGTCGCGCACGCGAGTGTCCGAACACTGGCAGGCCGGTCGCTTTATCGGCCAGGAAACCAGCCCGCGCGCCAGCGCGCGCTCGATGCTGTCGGTGCAGATCAGCGACCTGCTCAGTCTTGCGGCGCGTTTTGTCGGTGAAGAGCGTGCCCAGCAGAGTTTCATTCGCTTCGCTTATCGCCAGGGCAAGGGCTTCAACCCCAACCAGAACGCCGACAACGACTGGATTGCCCACACCGAGCGCCTGCTGGCCGGTGTACTCGGCGCCTCTTCGACACGCGCAGTCGTCAAGGCGGCGATTGAAGGCCGGGAAATGCAGCTGGAGGATGTCGTACGTATCGCTGACGAAGCGTCGGAAGTCCTGCAATTCAACCGCGCATTGCTGCAAGGCGCCATTGAGAACATTACCCAAGGCATCAGTGTGGTGGACCAGTCCCTGAGGCTGGTGGCCTGGAACCGCCGTTACCTGGAGTTGTTCAACTACCCGGAGGGGTTGATCAGCGTGGGCCGGCCGATCGCCGACATCATCCGCTACAACGCCGAGCGCGGCCTGTGCGGGCCGGGCGAAGCCGAAGTGCATGTTGCGCGACGCCTGCACTGGATGCGCCAGGGCCGTGCGCACACCTCCGAGCGTTTGTTCCCCAATGGGCGGGTGATCGAGTTGATCGGCAACCCGATGCCCGGCGGTGGTTTTGTCATGAGTTTCACCGACATCACCGCGTTCCGCGAAGCCGCGCAAGCGCTGACCGAGGCCAACGAAGGCCTGGAACAGCGCGTGGCCGAACGCACCCATGAACTGTCGCAGCTCAATGTCGCGCTCACGGATGCCAAAGGTGTGGCGGAATCCGCCAGCCAGTCGAAAACGCGCTTTCTCGCGGCCGTCAGTCACGATTTGATGCAACCGCTGAACGCCGCACGCCTGTTCTCCGCCGCTCTGTCCCACCAGAACGAAGGACTGTCCAGCGAAGCCCGCCAGCTGGTGCAGCACCTGGACAGTTCGCTGCGCTCAGCCGAAGACTTGATCAGCGACCTGCTGGATATATCGCGCCTGGAAAACGGCAAGATCAACCCGCAACGCCAGCCCTTTATGCTCAACGAGCTGTTCGACACCCTGGGCGCCGAATTCAAGGCGCTCGCCCAGGAGCAAGGCTTGCGCTTCCGCCTGCGTGGCAGTCGCTTGCGGGTGGACAGCGACATCAAGCTGTTGCGGCGGATCCTGCAGAATTTTCTGACCAACGCCTTTCGCTATGCCGACGGCCCGGTATTGCTTGGCGTACGTCGACGCAAGGGCGAATTGTGCCTGGAAGTCTGGGACCGTGGCCCCGGCATTCCGGTGGATAAACAGAAAGTGATCTTCGAAGAGTTCAAGCGCCTGGACAGCCATCAGACCCGCGCTGAAAAAGGCCTGGGCCTGGGCCTGGCGATTGCCGACGGCCTGTGCCGCGTGCTGGGCCATCGCCTCAGCGTGCGCTCATGGCCAGGCAAAGGCAGCGTATTCAGTGTGCGCGTGCCGTTGGCCCGCAACCAGGCCAGCCCGCAGGTCAAGCTCCCGCAGGAAACCGGTCTGCCGCTGAGCGGCGCGCAGGTGCTGTGCGTGGATAACGAAGAGAGCATCCTGATCGGCATGCGCAGCTTGCTGACGCGCTGGGGTTGCGAGGTATGGACCGCCACCGACCAGGCGCAATGCGCCGCGTTGCTGGCCGAAGGCGTACGGCCACAACTGGCGCTGGTGGATTACCACCTGGACCACGGCGAAACCGGCACTGAGTTGATGGGCTGGCTGCGCGCGCAACTGGCAGAGCCGATTCCCGGCGTGGTCATCAGCGCCGACGGCCGTCCGGAGATGGTCGCCGAGGTGCATGCGGCGGGGCTGGATTACCTGGCCAAACCAGTGAAGCCGGCGGCATTGCGGGCGTTGATCAGTCGGCATTTGCCACTTTAGAACGGCTGTACTCAGTCAAAATCTGGGAGAGACACTGCGTTTACTCGGGAAGGTGCGCAACGCCGTCTGAGTCGGTCATCGCCCGTTCCAGCAAATCCGCCGGCAGGCTTTTGCTGGCGCGGGCGCCGAGCAGCCTTAGCTGCTCCGTGCGGCTGACCAGATTCCCGCGTCCATCCGTCAGCTTGTTGCGCGCCGCGCTGTAAGCCTTGTCCAACTGCTGCAGACGGTTGCCCACTTCATCCAGGTCCTGGATAAACAGCACGAACTTGTCGTACAGCCAACCGGCACGCTCGGCAATTTCCCGCGCATTCTGACTTTGGCGTTCCTGCTTCCACAGGCTGTCGATCACCCGCAGCGTGGCGAGCAGCGTGGTAGGGCTGACGATCACGATATGGCGGTCGAAGGCCTCCTGGAACAGGTTCGGCTCAGCCTGCAATGCGGCGGAAAACGCCGCCTCGATCGGCACGAACAGCAACACGAAATCCAGGCTGTGCAGCCCTTCCAGGCGCTTGTAATCCTTGCCGGCCAAACCTTTGACGTGATTGCGCAGCGACAGCACGTGCTGCTTCAACGCCGCCTGGCCGATCACTTCGTCATCGGCGGCGACGTACTGTTGATACGCCGTCAGGCTGACTTTGGAGTCCACCACCACCTGTTTGTCGCCGGGCAACATGATCAGCACATCCGGCTGGAAACGCTCGCCGTCCGGGCCTTTGAGGCTGACCTGGGTCTGGTACTCGCGGCCCTTTTCCAGGCCGGCATGTTCCAGCACCCGTTCAAGGATCAACTCACCCCAATTGCCTTGGGTCTTCTGGCCCTTGAGCGCCCGCGTCAGGTTGGTGGCCTCGTCTGACAGACGCAGGTTGAGTTGTTGCAGGCGTTCGAGCTCCTTGGCCAGGGAAAAACGCTCGCGCGCCTCGTTCTGGTAGCTCTCTTCGACACGTTTTTCGAACGACTGGATGCGCTCTTTCAAAGGGTCGAGCAACTGGCCCAGACGCTCCTGGCTGGTTTCGGCAAAACGTTGCTCACGCTCGTCGAAGATCTTGCCGGCCAACTCGGCAAACTGCGCGCGCAGTTCGTCCCGCGAGCCTTGCAGGTCGGCCAGACGCTGTTGGTGGCTTTCCTGTTGTTCGCGCAGTTCGGCGCGCAAGCCGGCGGCCAGGGCGTCGAGGCGGCGCAATTCGGTTTCCTTGGCGCTGCGATCAAGGTTCCAGGCATGCGCCGCGTCGCGGGCGTTGTCACGGTCGATCTGCAACAGCTCGACTTCGCGGCGCACGGCGGCCAGGTCGGCTTGCTTGGCGGCGTTGGCCTGGCTGAGGTCGCTGATCTCATCGCGGCTGGCATCCAGTTGCGCGACAAGACCTTCCTGGGCCAGTTGCGCGGTGGTCAGGCGCTCTTCGAGCAATTCCCAGCCGGTGGTGCGCTCGGTCAGTCGCCGTTGAATCCGCCAGCACACGGCCAGTAACGGCACTGCCGCACCCGCAAGCCCCAGGGCGATACTGGTCCAGTCAAACACCATAGCCATTTCTGCCATTACCGAAAAAGAGCAAGGTTAACCAAGCAGAGCGCGGGAGGACAGCTCAGTCTTCGACCTGGCCCAGTTCGCGCTGGGCGCGGCGATCGCCGGCACGGGCGGCCAGGCGCAACAGGTCGTGACCGATGCGGCGGTCACGGGCGTTGTCGCATTCACGGCACATCAATTGGCCCAGGCGGCTTTGCGCGACGACCACACCTTCGCGGGCCGGCTGCTTGAGCAAGCGCCCGGCGAAGTGCTGGACGTTGGGCTTGTGCCCCAGGCGCGGGCTGTCGAGCAACCACAAGGCGACTTTCAAGGAGAACCGCTTGGGCGCGGTAACAGCCTGCGGCGTGTCGGTAACAGAAAGTGATACTGAGCGAAACTTCATAAAGCACTGTGGGAGCAGATCGGAAGGCGCGCCACTCTACCCTTTTTTTCG
Organism: Pseudomonas lactucae; assembly: GCF_016937615.1. Taxonomy (GTDB): domain Bacteria; phylum Pseudomonadota; class Gammaproteobacteria; order Pseudomonadales; family Pseudomonadaceae; genus Aquipseudomonas; species Aquipseudomonas lactucae. The sequence continues at coordinate 18,917 of NZ_JAFHKI010000020.1, forward strand.
TCGAGGTAAAGCTGAAAAAATCTTGCACGCCCGTGCTAGAGCAAGCGCTTGGGACAATCCACAGAAGCTGTGGATAACTCAGTGGACAACCACCCTTTAACCCGCGCAAACGCCCATGGAACGGGGCCCGCAGTCAAACTGACGATTTTTTCACCAATAAAAAAAAGCCAGATTTTTCATTGACTTAAATTTCCATTGCAGGCAAATGGCGGCCCGGCGCGGCCGTTGACAGGGTGGTAACAGTGGCCGCAACTAATGTGCACAAGTCACTATTCGTCGGTTTATCCCCGCCTTTTTTTTAAAGCAACAGCTTCAACAGCGTTACCGCATGGGCGCAAACAGGACTTTTCAAATCTCTGCAGCCTCGCCACACTGCCCGGCCGGTAACGCAACGTGGAGGGGTCAATGAAAGGAATTCTGATATTTGCCGTGTTGTTACTGGCCACCTGCGCGATATCCCTGGGGATCAACGCCGCGCTGCCGTCTCCGGATGGCGCGCTGTTTGCCATCGCTATCCTGTTGTCGGCTGCCTTCACCGCCGTGAGCCTGTGCATCGAACTGGGTGATGGCCGCATCAATGACATGGGCGATGTGATGAAGGCGATTGAAACCGGTCAGTCCCTGCGCCTCACCCTCGCCGCCTATGGGCTGGGTTGTTCACTCGCGGCGGCCGCTACCGTGCTGGTCTATCGCTGCCTGCTGGGCGGCTGATTGAATCTTTTTGGTCATGGCCCTTCCATTGGCCGTTTCAATCCGTTACTATCCGCGGCGTTAGTACCAAGCTGAAAGTCAATTCTGGTCGAACAACTCCCCTGAACAACACGGGATCGACCACCTAGATGGTTTCCAGGTATCACTTGCGACGACACTGCCTTTGAATAAGCAAAGGGTGCCGCGAAGTTTTCATACTCTGACCGAACCAACCTGCAAATTGATCAGGATCTTCACCCTGGGCCCAGAACCTTTGCCCCTGTTGTGTTGCCTGCCCTCCTAAGTACCTACCTGCCAGCCCAAGCGCGCCTAATTTATCAGCGCTTCAAACTGGCTGCTTTGTTCCAGTCGGGTTCTTCGTTTGATCAATGGTGATCAACGTTACTGGAACGTTTTAACGTTGCACGGTTCTTAATCCGTGTCATTTGTAGGAACACCCATAACATGAACGCTCAAATCCATACTCAGGATGCCATTCGCACCCTCACCAACGCTTTTGCCCCAATGAACTGCCTGATCATGGCTGCTCGCAAAGGCTGCTTCAGCTTCACTCTGGTCAACGAACACGGCATCGCGCGTCACAGCGAACGCCTGTACCCCGATCAATACTCCAGCGCGGAACCGCTGCAGGCCGTGATCGAGCGTACCCGTCAGGCACTGGTTGCCTGATCGACCCGAGTCGCTGAAACCCAAAAAACCCTGTTCAACACACAGGGTTTTTTATTGCCCGCGATTCGGCAACTGAGCCTTTGCACTAAGTTCAAATGGATATAACCGTTATAACTGCACAGACAAGATGTTTTAAAAACAGTCCTTTACATCATAAATATGACACTACACTTCAACTCAAGCGGCATGATCCGCTTCCGGCGAGCCTGAGACTTCGATTCAACCGCTGCCAAACCCCCGCCTCAGGCCTCGCCGTCCACTTTTACGGATTGAGGCCTGTATGGGTATCGCCGCCAGCGAATTATGTCGTTATGTGATCCGGCCCACGCTGATGTACCTCGGCCGCCATGACCCCGCGGCCGAATCGCTGCTGCTGGGCATTGCCGCCAGCCAGTCGGAACTCGGCTCCGCCTTGCACGACCGGCACGGCCATGGTCTGTACAGCATTACCGAACTCCGCCATCGCGCCCTATGGGATGACTACCTGGCACTGGATCCCGAACGTGCCAGCCTGGTACGCGGACTGGCCAGCCAACATGCATTCCTCAGCGCCCCCCAGTTGGAGTTGACCGTCAACCTGCGCTACGCCACCGCCATTGCCTGGTTGCTGGTGGAACAACACAGCCCGGCACTGCCACCACCCGGTGATGTATTGGCCATGGCACGTATCTGGAAAGAAATATTTCATCCACAAGGACGACTGTGCGATTTCACCCGCGCATGGCAAACCAGCGTTTCCCCCATGAATCACACGGCTTGCTGACCGGGCAATTTGCAAGATTCGCCAAAAACACCGAATTCTGGTCGGATTGTCCTACAAAACCCCTCTATCTCCTGCATTACAGCCTATAGCGCGATGTTAATTTTATTGATACTTTCCGCAGCGGTGATCACACGGAGTTCTAATAATGAAAAAAGTAATGCTCAAGACCACACTTAGCCTCGCCGTTGCCATGGCATCTTCCCAACTGTTCGCAAGCGGCTTCGCACTCAACGAACAGAGCGTCAGCGGGATGGGTACCGGTTTCGCAGGTCGCTCTTCTTCTGCCGATGATGCAAGCACTGTGTACGGTAACCCTGCCGGTATGGCTCGCCTGAATGGCCAGCAGATCACCGGTGGCGTCGCGGCCATCGATGCGTCGACCGACATCAGCAATACCGGCGGCAATTCTCGCGGCTCCAACAAAGGTGACATGGTTCCGTTCACCGCGGTGCCATTTGGTTTCTACACCAACAAACTCAACGATCAGTGGGCTGTCGGCTTCGGTGTCTACGCACCGTTCGGCCTGGTGACCGACTATGAAAACGGCTTCCAGGGCCGTGGTTTCGGCAGCAAGAGTGAAGTGAAGGTCATGACCTTCCAGCCAACTGTCAGCTATGCGTTCAATGATCGGGTATCCATCGGCTTTGGCCCGACCATCAACCGTATTTCCGGTGTGCTCGAGTCGGACAAGACACTGAACCCGCTGGTCTCCGACACCAACGTCAAAATCAAGGGTGACGATACCGCCCTGGTCTTCAACATCGGCGTATTGGTGCAGGCGACTGACACCACACGCGTGGGCCTGACCTACCACTCGAAGGTCAAGTACAAGCTCGAAGGCCACACCACCGTCAGCGGCCCGACCGCCACCCAGCCGTTCCTGCGTAACAACCGTTACGACGCTTCGCTGAAAATCGATACCCCAGAGTCCTACGACCTGTCGGTCACTCAAGACCTGACCGATGCCTGGAAACTCTATGGCGGTGCAACCTGGACACGCTGGAGCCGCCTCAAAGAAATCACCGTCAACAACGAAGGCGTAACCGCTGCCGGTGGCTTGCTCGCGCCTAGCCAGCTCGGCGCTATCACCGAAGAACAAAACTGGCATGACACCTGGGCCTACGCCGTGGGTACCTCGTACCAGTTGACCAAGCAAGTCGTGCTGCGGACCGGTTTGACCTTCGACCAGTCACCGACCAACAACACCAATCGTTCGCCGCGCATCCCAACGGGCGACCGCACGATCTTCAGCGTGGGTCTGGGCTACCAGGTCATGGATAACATGACGATTGACCTGGCGTACTCTTACCTGAAGGAAGAAGACGTCAAGATCAACCAGACCGCCGCTGCGCCATCGACGGCCAGCTACCGTGCAAAATACGAAAACAGTGCCAACGGTTTCGGCCTCGGCATGACTTACAAGTTCTGATCCACCGCCACACACATAAAAGCCCCGCTCTCCTGCAAAGGAGGCGGGGCTTTTTAGTCGGTGTCGATCAGGGCTTGGAGGCGATTGCCTTCTCTACCGCCTCGATCAGCTCAGGACTGTCCGGCTTGGTCAAACTTGAAAAATCACCAATCACCTTGCCCTGACGGTCCACCACGTACTTGTAGAAATTCCACTTCGGCGCGTTGCTCTGCTGCGCCAGCACCTTGAACAGGTGTACCGCGTCCGGCCCCTTGACCTTCTGCGGTTCGGTCATGGTAAAGGTCACGCCGTAATTCACGTAGCAGACCTTGGCGGTTTCCTCACCTGTCTTGGCTTCCTGCTTGAAGTCATCGGACGGCACACCGATCACTTCCAGCCCTTGGTCCTTGTAGCGTTGATACAAGGCTTCGAGGCCTTTGAACTGCGGCGCGAACCCGCAAAAACTCGCGGTATTGACGATGACCAATGGTTTGCCGGCATAGCGCTGGCAGAGGTCGATGGACTCCTTGGCGCGCAGCTTGGGCAATTGGCCCTCAAGCAAGGGCGGGCAATCGGCGGCCAAGGCCACACCGCCAAATGCAGCCATCAACACAGGTACAGCCAGCCAGCGCATCTGCATGTCGAAACGTCCTTTAAAGAATCCAGGCATCGAACTTAACAGATCGACATGCCCAGTTGCATCAACGCCAACCCACCCCGCTGCCAGCCCCACCAGGCCAGGGCCAGCAACAGAGCGATCGCGGCTGCCCCACCGAACAGGTATCCAATCGAATTCATGCTGCCTCCATCTGCGCCTGCAATCGCGCGACCGGCCGCTCACGTACCGGCCAATTCAGGGCGGCGGCGAGCAGGCTGAGCAGGATCGCCACCTGCCAGATCAAATCGTAGTTACCGGTTCGATCATAGACCACGCCGCCTAACCAGCCGCCCAGGAATGAACCCAGCTGGTGGAACAGGAACACGATCCCACCGAGCATGGAGAGGTTTCGTACACCAAACAGCGTGGCGACCGTGCCGTTGGTCAGCGGCACCGTGGACAGCCACAGAAAGCCCATCGCCATGCCGAACAGATATGCGCTGATTTCGGTGACCGGTGCCCACAGGAACAGCACAATCACCACCGCGCGCAGCAAGTATAAACCGGTCAGCAAGCGCGGCTTGGACATGCGCCCACCGAGCCAGCCGGCGGTGTAGGTGCCGAAGATATTGAACAGGCCGATCAACGCCAACACCGTGGTGCCGACAGTGGCCGGCAAATGCTGGTCCACCAGGTACGCCGGCAGATGCACACCGATAAACACCACCTGGAAACCGCAGACGAAAAAGCCGAAAGCCAGCAACCAGAACCCGGAGTGGGAGCAGGCTTCCTTCAAGGCCTCACGCAGGGTTTGCTGACCAACCACGACCGGCAGCGGTCGATCCTTGAGCATCGTCACCAGCGGCAGGATCAGCGCCACCATCAAGCCCAGCGCCAACAGGGCGGCCGACCAGCCCAGCCAGCTGATCAGGCCCAAGGTGCCCGGCACCATGGCGAATTGGCCGAACGAGCCGGCGGCGCTGGCAATGCCCATGGCCATGCTGCGCTTTTCCGGCGCCACGGCGCGGCCGACCACGCCCAGGATCACCGAAAACGAGGTGCCGGACAGGCCGATGCCGATCAGCAGGCCCGCGCTCAACGACAGCGTCCAGGCCGAATCGGACATGCCCATCAGCACCAGGCCGGTGGCGTACAGCACCCCGCCGACAAATACGGCCTTGGTGGCGCCGAAACGGTCGGCCAACGCACCGGTAAACGGCTGCGCCAGGCCCCAGATCAGGTTTTGCAAGGCGATGGCAAAGGCAAAGGTTTCACGGCCCCAGCCGAATTCGCTGCTCATCGGCGCCAGGAACAGGCCGAAACCATGCCGCACGCCCAAGGACAGCGCCAGGATCAGCGCACTCCCCACAAGGATCCAACCGCTGGTGCGCCACATCGAGGTCATTTCTTATTCTCCGCTCGCGGGTATATACCCGCTTGTGTTCGAACAAACCCGCCCTCAGGCGAGTTCGTCCAGCAAGGCCAACAAGGTTTCGCGTTTTTGCACGCCGAGGCGATCGATCAATTTCTGTTGCGCCGCTTCCCAGGCCGGCAAGGCGGCGGCCAAGCGTTCCGCACCGGCTTCGGTGAGCAGCACCAGGCGGTTGCGCAGGTCATTGCCCTCGACCAACTGCACCAACCCTTCGCATTCCAGCACCCGCAGGTTTCGCCCCAAGGTGCTGCGATCCAGACCCATGGCATCCGCCAGGCTGGAAATACTCGGTTGGTCGAGCCGTTGCAGGTTGCACAGCAAGGAATACTGGGCGACGTTGATCCCGAAGCCGTCAAGGGCGCCGTCGTAGTGCCTGCTGACGCCACGGGCGGCGCGTCGCAGGTTGGTGCATAAACATTGGGAAGCAAGCATGGAACGTGTATATACCCGCGATTAAGAGAATGCAAGAAAGTGTTACAGCGCGAGGCCGACCACAACCGTGACTTCGAGCAGCTCCAACAAGGCTCCGGCCGTATCGCCGGTGGTGCCACCAAGGCGCTTGATCATCAGTTGGCGCAGGCCGACGAAGCAGAGCGCAGCGAGCAACACGGCAACGCCGCCGTTGAAACCGCCAACAAGCATGCAGGCCAGGCCACTGAGGATCAGTACCTGCTGGCCGACAGTCCTCGGCAAATGATCCGACAGTGCCTGGCCCAACCCGCCTGCACGCACATAGCGCGTGGTGAGGAACAACGCCAGCATCGAGGCCCGCCCGATCAGCGGTGCCAGGATCAACGCCGCGCCGTTGTGCTGCTCGATCAAGGCCACCAAGGCGGTGAACTTGAGCAGCAGCACCAGCCCCAGCGTGACCACGGCAATCGGCCCGCTGCGCGGATCTTTCATGATGGTGAGGGTGCGCTCGCGGTCGCCAAAGCCACCCAGCCAGGCATCGGCGCTGTCCGCCAGGCCGTCCAGGTGCAGGCCGCCGCTGAGCAACACCCAGGCCGTCAGCAGCAGCGCGGCATGCAGCAACAGCGGCGTGCCCATCAGCGCCGAGTTCAGCCCCCACAACAGCAGACCGAACAGCAACCCCACCACCGGGTAAAACAACAGCGAGCGTCCCAGCTCCTGGGGTTGCGGCATGCCGGGCAGACGAATCGGCAAGCTGCTGAGAAATTGCAGGGCGATCCAGAATGGCAGCATCGTCAGATTCCTTCCTTCAACCCACCATCGGCGGCCACCCGCAGGCTGAACAAGCCGCCATGGCCGACCTCCACATTCAGCAACTGCTCACGGGGCAACCCTCGGGCACGCGCCAGCAGCAAGCGCATCACGCCGCCGTGGCTGATCAACAACACGCGCTCACCGGCGTAGGTCTGGTGCAGGCGTGAGACAGCGCCTAGAACCCGTTCGGAAAATGCGCTGACCGGCTCACCCTCGGGCGGCGTGAAGCCGTAGGGATCGGCCCAGAACAACCCGAGGCCTTCGGCGTCGGTGTCCATCAACGCCGCCGCGCTTTGCCCTTCCCAGGCGCCGAAGTGCAGCTCTTGCAGGTCTTTTTCCAGGTGCACCGGTAGATTGAGCCGTGCGCCCAACTCCTCGGCGAACCGCGCGCAGCGCTGCAATGGCGAACTGATCAGCCGATCCCAGGGTCCTCGCTCCGCCACTGCGGCGCGCATCTGCTCCCAGCCCCTGGCGGTCAACGCGTCGTCCAGGCTGCCGCGCAGGCCGCCGCCCAGCTCGGTTTCGCCGTGACGCAGCAGGTCCAGGTGCAAGATCATGCCGGGCGGTCCGCCACGGCCGCTTCGGCAAAGGTCGCCATCTGCCCATGCAGCGCACACGCCAGGCGCAGCAGCGGCACGGCCAACGCGGCGCCACTGCCTTCACCCAGACGCAGGCTCAGTTCCAGCAAGGGTTGCGCATCGAGGCTGTGCAGCACATGCCGATGCCCTGGCTCGGCGCCACGATGGCCGAACACCAACCAGTCGCGGCACGCCGGGTTCAGACGCGTGGCGACCAGCGCAGCCACCGTGCAGATAAACCCATCCACCAGCACCACGACGCCCTCCTGGGCACACGCCAGATAGGCACCCACCAGCGCAGCAATCTCAAAACCGCCCAGATTGAACAGGGTTTGCAGCGCATCATCGCGCTGCCCGGCGTGCAGCGCCAAAGCACGCTCGATCACCGCCACCTTGTGGCTGACACCGTCGGCGTCCAAGCCCGTACCCGGGCCGGTCAGGTCGCTGACCTGGCATTCGAGCAACGCACACGCCAGCGCACTGGCGGCAGTGGTGTTGCCGATGCCCATTTCACCGCCGATAAACAGTTGCGCAGCGTTTTCACGGGCACGCCGCACGCTCTCGCGACCCGCTTGCAGCGCCAATCGTCCCTGCGCGACGGTCATGGCCGGGCCTTTGACGAAATTGGCGGTGCCGGCGCCGAGATTCAGGTGATGCACACCGGGCAAGCTCAGCGAAGGGTTCACCGTGCCGAGATCAACCACTTCCAACCGCGCATCCAACTGCCGCGCCAACACACTGATGGCCGCGCCGCCAGTGACAAAGTTGTGCAGCATCTGCCCGGTGACTTCCTGGGGAAAGGCCGACACACCTTCGGCAACCACACCATGGTCGCCGGCAAAAATCGCGATCCATACCCGATCCATCGACGGTTTGACCTGGCCCTGCAAGCCGGCCAATTGCACCGCCAGCGCCTCCAACTGGCCGAGAGAGCCAGCCGGCTTGGTCAGTTGCTGCTGGCGCGCCAGGGCGTGTTCGTACGCCGTGGTGTCCATGGACTTACAAGGGTTAAGCCACCAGGTGTCAGTCATAACGCAGTACCTTTCAAGGTCAGGGGCAGGCCGGCAACCGTCAGGACAACACGCTGACAACGCTCGGCCAAGGCTTGATGCAGCCAACCGGCTTCATCCACATAGCGGCGAGTCAATTCGCCCAGCGGCACGACACCCAAACCGGTCTCGTTGCTGACAAAAATAATTTCACCCGTCAGCGTCGCCAGGCTTTGCAGCAGTTGCTCACGCTCGAACGCCAGGCGCTCCGGGTCTTCGAGCATGAGCAGATTGGTCAGCCACAAGGTCAGGCAATCCACCAGCAGGCAGCGGTCGGGGGCAGCGTTTTCGCGCAGCGCCCGCGCCAACTCGACGGGTTCTTCGATCAAGCCCCAATGCGCGGGGCGACGCTGACGATGCAGAGCGACGCGCGCATTCATCTCGCCGTCCAGCGCTTGGCTGGTGGCGATGTAAATAACGGGTAACGCGCTGTCGCTGGCGAGCTTTTCGGCGAGGCGGCTTTTACCGGAACGGGCGCCGCCGAGGATCAGTTGAAACATGAGGCATTACCTTCATTTATAACGCGGTCCAATGTGGGGCTGCCTTGTCGAATCGTCGCACCGCTGCGATAACCGTAGGTTCTACACAACTGCTTGCTCTTACTCTGTTGCTGTTGCTGTTGCTCTGGCTCTGGTCTCTGGCTCTGGCTCTGGCTCTGGCTTTGATCTTGAT
>NZ_JAFHKI010000200.1 GCF_016937615.1 Pseudomonas lactucae
GGGGCAAGATCCCTCGCCACAGGTGGTTGCCCGTGCATGAATAAAACTTGTGATCATCTAAAGTAAAATGAGTTTGTCTCATTATCCTCCGCTGCCGACAATGGCTGCCATCGAATATGGTAGTGGAGTTGTAAGTCATGGCAGTCGCTCATTCCCTTGGATTTCCGCGCATTGGACGCGATCGTGAACTGAAAAAAGCGCAGGAAGCGTTTTGGAAAGGCGAACTCGACGAAGCCGGACTGCGCGCCGTTGGCCGTGACCTGCGCAAGGACCACTGGGCGTTGCAGAAACAGGCCGGTATTGAGCTGCTGCCCGTCGGTGACTTCGCCTGGTACGACCAGGTCCTCACTCACTCGCTGATGTTCGGCGTGATCCCTGAGCGTTTCCGCCCGGCTGACGGCCACGCCACGTTGCACACGCTGTTCGGCATGGCCCGGGGTGTCAGCGACAGTTGCTGCGGCGGTGCCCACGCCCAGGAAATGACCAAGTGGTTCGACACCAACTACCACTACCTGGTACCGGAGTTCAGCGCCGATCAGCAGTTCCACCTGGGCTGGGACCAACTCTTCGAAGAAGTCCAGGAAGCCCATGAGCTGGGGCACACCGTCAAGCCGGTGATCATCGGCCCGCTGACGTACCTGTGGCTGGGCAAGACCAAGGGCGCCGACTTCGACAAGCTCGACCTTCTGGAGCGCCTGCTGCCACTGTACGGCCAGATCTTCCAGCGTCTGGCGGAGCAGGGCGTGGAATGGGTGCAGATCGATGAGCCGATCCTGGTGCTCGACTTGCCGCAGGCTTGGAAAAATGCCTTTGAGCGCGCCTACAACCTGATCCAGCGCGACCCGTTGAAAAAACTGGTGGCGACGTACTTTGGCGGCCTGGAGGAGAACCTCGGCCTGGCCGCCAACCTGCCGGTCGACGGTCTGCATATCGACCTGGTGCGCGCCCCGGAGCAATACCCGACCATTCTCGACCGTCTACCGGCGTATAAGGTGCTGTCCCTGGGTGTGGTCAACGGCCGTAACGTGTGGCGTTGCGACCTGGAAAATGCCCTGGCTACCTTGCAGCACGCGCATGAAAAACTCGGTGATCGCCTGTGGGTGGCGCCGTCCTGCTCGTTGCTGCACAGCCCGGTGGACCTGGGCCGTGAAGACCAGTTGGATACCGAGCTGAAAAGCTGGCTGGCCTTTGCCGTGCAAAAATGCGCCGAAGTGGCGGTGCTGGCTCAGGCGGTCGAGCAGCCCGAAGCGCCCGGAGTACTCGCGGCTTTGGCTGACAGCCGTGCCGTGCAAGCCGCCCGCACCGCATCACCGCGTATTCACAAGCCCGCCGTACAAGCGCGTGTTGCGGCCATCAGCATCAAGGACAGCCAACGCCAGTCGCCGTTTGCCCAGCGTATCGACGCACAACGCGCCGGCCTCAACCTGCCGCTGTTCCCGACCACCACCATCGGTTCGTTCCCGCAAACCGCCTCGATTCGCCTGGCGCGCCAGTCGTACAAGGCCGGTAAATTGAGCGAGGCCGAGTATGTCGAGGCCATGCACAGTGAGATCAGGCACGCGGTGCAGGTGCAGGAAAACCTCGGCCTGGACGTGCTGGTACACGGTGAAGCCGAACGCAACGACATGGTCGAGTACTTCGCCGAGCAACTGGACGGCTACGTGTTCACGCGCTTCGGCTGGGTGCAAAGCTACGGTTCGCGCTGTGTGAAACCGGCGGTGATTTTCGGCGACCTGAGCCGCCCGAAAGCCATGACCGTAGAGTGGATTCGGTATGCCCAAGGCCTGACCCGCAAGGTGATGAAGGGCATGCTGACAGGACCTGTGACCATGCTGATGTGGTCGTTCCCGCGCGAAGACGTGAGCCGCGAAGTACAGGCCCGCCAGTTGGCCTTGGCGATTCGCGACGAAGTGCTGGACCTGGAAGCGGCCGGCATCAGGATCGTACAGATCGACGAGGCCGCATTCCGCGAAGGCCTGCCGTTGCGCCAGGCGCAGTGGCAGCCTTACCTGGACTGGGCCACCGAAGTGTTCCGCCTGTGCGCCTGTGGTGTACGTGATCAAACCCAGATCCACACGCACATGTGCTACAGCGAGTTCAACGATGTGATCGAGTCCATTGCGGCGATGGACGCGGATGTGATCACCCTCGAAACCTCACGCTCGGACATGGAACTGCTGGACGCGTTCGAATCCTTTGCTTACCCGAACGACATCGGCCCGGGGGTCTATGACATTCATTCGCCGCGGGTGCCGGATGCGTCGGAAATGGCCGGCCTGCTGCGCAAGGCAGCCAAACGGATTCCGGCCGAGCGGTTGTGGGTGAACCCCGATTGCGGGTTGAAGACACGGGCTTGGCCGGAGACGGAGGCGGCGTTGATTCATATGGTCACCGCGGCTCGCCAACTACGGGCGGAGTTGGCATAACATCCTACAAAATGTGGGAAGGGCGGTCAGAGGTATTTGAGCCAGGCCAGGTCCCGTCGCCGCGTTTTAAGCCCGGCGAACCAACGCACGGGCGCGTACAGTGCCAGCGGCAGTAACAACGCCGCGAGCCACACGGCGCCCATGCCATCAAACCCAAAGTAGTTGCCATGGTTAAGCCCAAACAACCCAACACAGGCGACATACAGCACTTTCAACACATAAAGATGCAGCAGGTAAAAGAACATCGGCGCAGCGCCAAATACCGCCAGCACGCCGATCCAACGCTTGTGCCCGGCACGCTCAAACGCCCACAGCAGCAACAAGCCGATGCCCAGGGTCAACCCCAGGAACAGCAACGAAGGCGGGTACTTGGTCACATTGAAAAAACTCATCAACGTCTGCGCGCCGCTTTCATACGCCTGCCAAGGCTTTTCGCCGTAGCCGTTGGCCGCGCGCACCAGCACAAACCCCACCAGCGCGCTCACGCCACCCAGTAACAGGTAGCGCTGACGCAACGCCGGCGGCATGCCGTTGGCAAACCAGGGGCCGATGGCATAACCGAGGGCGATCACGCCGATCCATGGCAGCACCGGGTAGGTGATGCGCAGGCGCAGGTTATCCGACACGTCGATCCAGCTGCGTTCATGCAGCATCGCCCATAGATTCTGCAGCGCCGACCCTGGCGCGAAATGCACCGCGTCGAGCAGGTTATGCCCGCCGATGATCACCAGCGCCAGTATGATCAACACCGCACGCGGCAGCCACACCAACGCGGCGAGGGCGAGCATGCTGATGCCGATCGCCCAGATCACCTGCAGGTAGATCACGCTGGGCGGCAGTTGAAAGGTCCAGGCGAAGTTGACCAGGGTGAATTCCAGCACCACCAGGAACAGCCCGCGCTTGAACAGGAACGCCGATACGTCGCGCCGCCCCTGATACTTCTGACCGTACAAAAACGCCGACAGCCCGGTGAGTAACACGAATACCGGTGCGCACAGGTGGGCGAGGGTACGGCTCACAAATAACGCAGGCTCGGTGCTGTCGATGCTCATGGGATCGCTGACCTGGCGGTGCAGCAAGAAGGTTTCGCGCACGTGGTCGAGCAGCATGAACAGGATCACCAGGCCGCGCAGGGCGTCGATGGAAAGCAGGCGTTGGCGCAGGGGAACAGCATCGGTCATGGGGTAGGTCGCAGGGCAGGGCGGAAAGTGGGCGTTATCCTATAACATTAACTTGCACATTGCCGCCCTTTGGTCCTCCCCCGACCAGTGCGCTATTCCCACCAGGAATGCCCCCATAAAAAGGCCGCATTGTCCTTCTTGCAGCGGATCTCGTAGCTTTAGGGTTCATTCAAGGAGATTGCCCCATGAGCCAGAGCCCGTTGCGCCTTTACGTTGATTCGCTGTTCACCAGCCCCTACGCGATGTCGGTGTTTGTCACTCTGCGCGAAAAAGGCCTGGCCTTCGATCTGGTCAGCCTCGACCTGGACGCCGCGCACAACCAGACGGCCGAATACGCACGCTTGTCTGTGAGCCAACGTGTACCGACCCTGGTAGAGGGTGATTTTGCGTTGTCGGAATCTTCGGCGATCACCGAGTACCTGGAAGAGGCTTACCCCAGCATCGCGGTGTACCCGGCTGACCCTAAGCAGCGGGCGAGGGCGCGGCAGGTGCAGGCGTGGCTGCGCAGCGATCTGTTGCCGATTCGCCAGGAGCGTTCCACGCTGGTGGTGTTCTGCGGGCAGCAGAGGCCGCCGCTGTCGCCCGAGGCCCAGGCGGCCGCACGCAAGTTGATCGGTGGTGCGCAGGCATTGCTGGCGGGTAACCCGGCGTATCTGTTTGGCGAGTGGTCGATCGCCGATGTGGACCTGGCCGTGATGCTTAACCGCCTGATCCTAAACGGCGACGACGTTCCTGCCGAGTTGGTGGACTACGCCCGGCGTCAGTGGCAGCGGCCCTCGGTACAGGCATGGCTCAATCAGCCGCGTCCGGCACTGTAGCCGTTGCGCTGATTTGCTCCACACGTCGGTCCAGGTCTTCCCAATCCGCCATGCCCAGCACCCGCGTAGTGTTCAAACCGCGCAGGTAGCCGCGCAGTTGCTGGGCGCTGGCGTTGACCTGGTCGGCGTCAGCCTGGGCGTCGAGCAGCACGTTTTCATACTCGACCAGGTAATCGGCGACGCGCTCGCGAAACTCCGGCAGTACGGCTTCGCGGATGCGGTCGAAGGTTTTTTGGTGGGGCTTCATGGCGGTCCTTATCAGTTTTATCGCAGCACTATCGCTTCAGATAATAGTCATCATCATGCAATGCAAGTTCTGTTTTTGCCGGGAAAGCGCAAAATTGCCCCATCGAAACGCTGCTCAAGGAAATGCGCGATGAGGACGATAATTCAGCTGGGCTTAATGATTCTGATGCTCGGCGCCGTAGTGGTGAACAATGCAGCCATTGCCGGCGATCTGCGTACAGGCCATTTGCTACCTATCGCCACTGGCGTAAACTCCCTGCAGCGCGGGCAATCGGTGGGTGTGTTGTTGAGCGACAACACCCGCGACAATCTCAGCTATCTTGAACGCTATCACGACGTGGCCTTGAATGGCGCCAAGGATGCCCTCGACGGGCGTATCCGCCAGGCGTTCGTCAACAGCTCCGACCCGGAACTGGCCATTGATTGGTTGATGAGCTCGCTGCAGGGAACCTTTGCGTCCGTTACGGTCTACGACACTCTGGACGCGCTGGTGCAGGCTCATCCTGATGTGGTGGTGATGCTCGATACCCATAACCAGCTGCTGACCCAGCGTAACGATGAGGTCGAGGCACGGTTTGTTGCACGGTTCTATGACGCTGACCTGCAATATATCGCCAAGGCCGAAGGCTCGGTACACAAGCAAGTGCCCTCGGTGTGGGTACGTGACAAGGCCGCTCCGGAGATTGCCGCGCAGATCGAGCAGCAGCGGGATGTGCAGCTCGATGCCTTGAAGCAGTTCGATGCGTCCCTCAAGGCGCTGGTTCGTGCGGGTTGATGTGAACCTTTATTTTTATCCTCAGGATTTTTTCATGCGCTCTTTTTTCGTACCGACCACGGCCCTGTTGCTGGCCGGTTGTGTTTCCGCTCCCAACGACCCGACCTTGACCCTGCAAACCAGCAAAAGCCCGGAAGCCTATGTGCTTTGCGTACTGCCAAAGCTGGAGAAACACGGCATCACCTCCACCGTGACGCAGAACTCGCGCCACGCCAAGGTGGTGTTGACCAGCAAGATTGCCGCCGACGATGTGCTCGAGGCCTACAAGGCCGGAGAGGGCGCCAAGGTGTTTTTGTATGAGCGCAAGCCGCTGGCGTCGGCGTTGACGCCGTCACGGCTTGAACTGGCCGCACAGGACTGTAAGTAACACACCAATCCAATGTGGGAGGGGGCTTGCCCTGCTAATGCCAGTGAGTTAAGGGACAACACTGTATCTGTGGCAGGAGCAAGCTCCCTCGCCACAG
>NZ_JAFHKI010000201.1 GCF_016937615.1 Pseudomonas lactucae
GGAGGGGGCTTGCCCCTCCCACATTTTAATCTGCGTTGTTTGCTAAACCGCGTCTCTAGGCAGCATCAAGCCTAACGGCAAGCGCACCCGTGCCTCCAGACCACCGCCCTCGCGGTTGCGCAGTTCGACATTGCCGCCATGCATCGAAGCAATCCGCCGCACAATCGCCAGCCCCAGACCGGTGCCTTTGCCACCCCGCGCACGATCACCACGGGTGAACGGGTTGAAAATTCCTTCCAGCTCGGCCGGATCAATCCCCGCGCCACGGTCCATCACACTCAACACCACATAAGGTGCCGCATTGTCGCCGGATACATACGCCGCCACTTCCACATCGGAACCGGCATGGTGCAAGGCGTTGCCAATCAGGTTGTTCAGCAGGCGCTTCATCGAGATCCGACGCAACGCAAACGGCTGAATCGGCTCAAGGCGCATACGTACCTGTTCGCTACTCTGGTTGTAAGGCGCTACTACTTCACGCACCAGGTCGGTCAGGTCGACTTCTTCCACCACTTCGTCACGGCCATCGCGGATAAACGCCAGGAACTGGTCGAGAATCGCGTCCATGTCCTCGATATCGCGGACCATGTCGTCGGTCAGGTCGGTATGGTTGTCCATCAACTCCAATGACAGACGCAAACGCGTCAATGGCGTACGCAGGTCATGGGACACCCCCGCCAGCATCAGCTCGCGTTCGCGCCCGGCCTGTTCGACGTCTTCCGCCATCTGGTTGAACGCGCCATACACCTCGGTCATCTCACTGGGCGTGTCACTGACCGGCAGGCGCACGCTGCGCCCCTGACCCAACTGGCGCGCGGCAAACACCAGGCGTTTGAGCGGCTGGTTGAGCTGACGCACGAAAATCCAGGCGGAGGCCGTTGAGAGCAAGCCGATCGCCAGGAACCAGCCCAGCACGTTCCAGATCTTCTGCCCCCGCAACGGATGCGGATACAACGGCACCTTGATCCAGGCATCCCCCAGGCTCGGTGCCCTCACCCAGAGCGCGGGCGAAACATGCATGCGCAATCGCACCTCGGTATCCTCGCCCAGCTCGGCCTGCATCTGGCGCTGGTAAATCTCACTGTAGGGCCAGTGCTGCTCGCCCTCAGGGACGCCGGCACCGTCGACCCGGGTCAACGTCGACGCCTTGGCCACCTTTTCGCGGTTCTCAGGGTCTACGGCCCAATAACCACGCAACGTCAGCGCGACACCGTGGCTGTATTGCCGATCCACCAGCACGTCCTCGTTCATCAATAGATAAACCAGTGTGAGTGCCTTGGAAAACAGAACGACGATCAACACCAGCCAAAGGGTGCGCGAGAAGAAACTTTGAGGGAACCACAGCGGGGTTTTCATAGATGAAAGCTGGACACCTTGCAGGAACGAGCGGTGCTCGCAGAATTGCAGACGCCGGGCATCGCGTCGACCCTTATGAAGTCAAACGCGAAGATGCCCGCCTCGGCAAATCATTGGTCACTTGGTTGCGGTGCCATCCGGCACAAACACATACCCCACGCCCCATACCGTCTGGATATACCGCGGCTTGGACGGGTCCGGCTCGATCATCCGGCGCAGACGGGAAATCTGCACGTCGATGGAGCGCTCCAGGGCGTCCCACTCGCGGCCACGGGCCAGGTTCATCAGCTTGTCGCGGGTCAGCGGCTGGCGGGCGTTCATCACCAGGGCCTTGAGCACGGCAAATTCGCCGGTGGTGAGCATATGCACTTCATCGCCACGTTTAAGCTCACGCGTTGCCAGCGACAACTCGTAGTCGCCAAAGGTAACGCTTTCGTCTTCGCTGCCCGGCGCACCGGGAACCGGTGGTGCCTGGCGACGCAATACGGCCTTGACCCGCGCCATCAGCTCATCCGGATTGAATGGCTTGGCCAGGTAGTCATCGGCGCCCAGTTCAAGGCCCTTGATGCGGCTCAGCTCATCGCCCTTTGCGGTGAGCATGATGATGGGGATCTGGTTGTTCGCGCCGCGCAGACGCTTGCAGGCCGTGAGGCCGTCTTCGCCGGGCAGCATCAGGTCGAGCACGACCAGGTTGAATACTTCACGCCCCAGCAGGCGGTCCATCTGCTCGGTGTTCGGCACCGCGCGGGCACGGTAGCCTTTGGAATTGAAGAAACGCTCCAACAGGCTGCTCAGCCCCGGATCGTCATCAACGATGAGAATTTTTTCGCCTTCAGCAGTTTGTGCAGTGCTGCTCATTGGATGCTCCTCTTATCTCGGCGCGCATTATGGCCTAGCTGCCGTTATACGCACCGTGTGCATTGTTAGCAGATTTTTCCTCCACTGCCAGCGAACCCGCGCCCTACAACCCTGCGTGCAGTACCCCTCAAGGACAGAACGCTGGTTATAATGCGGCGCCTTCGTGCAGGGCAACGTCAGATCGTTAGCGTTTACTGCCGGGCTTTTTTTACCCGCTTGTCGTGATTTTTTCGATTTCGAGGGTCAATAGGCTGCCTCTTGACCCAGGTAGCGGCGCCAGTCGGGCCGCTCAACCAGCCGCGCAAGGCCTTGTTTTCCGGGCCTGCGAGCTGCTTTTCAGAATTTCAGGTGGTTTTATGGACAGCATCAACAGCCGCATCGCCGAGGAACTCGGTGTACGCCCACAACAGGTCGAAGCGGCCGTCGCTCTACTGGATGAGGGCTCCACGGTGCCCTTCATCGCCCGTTACCGTAAAGAAGTGACCGGCAGCCTCGACGACACCCAACTGCGTCACCTGGAAGAGCGCCTGCGCTACCTGCGAGAACTCGACGAACGGCGCATCAGCATCCTCGCCAGCATCGAGGAACAGGGCAAGCTGACCCCGCAACTCGAGCGCGACATCAAGCTTGCCGACACCAAGACCCGCCTCGAAGACCTCTACCTGCCTTACAAACAGAAGCGCCGCACCAAGGGCCAGATCGCCCTCGAAGCCGGCCTGGGCGAACTGGCCGACGGGCTGTTCAACGACCCGTCGCTGACCCCGGAAGCCGAAGCCGCGCGTTTTGTCGATGCCGAAAAAGGCATCGCCGACGTCAAGGCCGCCCTCGAAGGCGCCAAGTACATCCTCATGGAGCGCTTCGCCGAAAACGCCAGCCTCCTGGAAAAACTGCGCACTTACCTCAAGCAGGAAGCCATCCTCAGCGCCCGCGTCATCGCCGGCAAAGAGGAAGAAGGCGCCAAGTTCCGCGATTACTTCGAACACGACGAACCGCTGAAAAGTATGCCGTCGCACCGCGCACTGGCGATTTTCCGTGGCCGCAACGAAGGCATTCTCAGCTCTTCGTTGAAAGTCGGCGACGAGTTGCCGGGCACCATGCACCCATGCGAAGGCATGATCGGTCAACAATTCGGCATCCAGAATCAGAACCGTCCTGCGGACAAGTGGCTCGGTGAAGTCGTGCGCTGGACCTGGAAGGTCAAGCTCTACACCCACCTGGAAACCGACCTGCTCGGTGAGCTGCGCGACGGCGCCGAAACCGAAGCGATCAACGTGTTCGCCCACAACCTGCACGACCTGCTGCTGGCCGCCCCGGCGGCCCGCGCGCCACCCTGGGTCTCGACCCGGGCCTGCGCACCGGCTGCAAGGTCGCCGTGGTCGATGCCACCGGCAAGCTGCTGGACCACGCCACCGTGTACCCGCACGTGCCACATAACAAGTGGGACCAGACCCTCGCCATCCTGGCCGCCCTGTGCGCCAAGCATTCGGTGGACCTGATCGCCATCGGCAACGGCACTGCCAGCCGTGAAACCGACAAGCTGGCCGCCGAGCTGATCAAAAAATACCCAGCGATGAAAATGACCAAAGTCATGGTCTCCGAGGCCGGCGCTTCGGTGTACTCGGCATCGGAGCTGGCGTCCAAGGAGTTCCCGGACCTTGACGTCTCGATCCGTGGTGCGGTGTCCATCGCCCGCCGCCTGCAGGACCCGCTGGCAGAACTGGTGAAAATCGACCCAAAATCCATTGGCGTCGGCCAGTACCAGCACGATGTGTCGCAGCTGAAACTGGCGCGTGGCCTGGATGCCGTGGTTGAAGACTGCGTGAACGCCGTCGGCGTGGACGTCAACACCGCCTCCGTGGCGTTGCTGGCGCGGATCTCCGGCCTCAACGCCACGCTGGCGCAGAACATCGTGACCCACCGTGACGAAAACGGCGCCTTCAAAACCCGCGCCGCGCTGAAAAAAGTCGCGCGCCTGGGCGAGAAAACCTTCGAACAAGCCGCCGGTTTCCTACGCGTCATGAACGGCGATAACCCGCTGGACTCGTCGGCCGTCCACCCGGAAGCCTACCCGCTGGTGCAACGCATCGCCGCCGAGACCGACCGCGATATTCGCTCGCTGATCGGCGACGCTGCCTTCCTCAAGCGCCTGGACCCGAAGAAGTACACCGACGAAACCTTCGGCGTGCCGACCATCACCGACATCCTGCAAGAGCTGGAAAAACCCGGTCGCGACCCGCGCCCCGAGTTCAAGACCGCCGAGTTCCAGGACGGCGTCGAAGACCTGAAGGATTTGCAGCCGGGCATGATCCTCGAAGGCGTGGTGACCAACGTGACCAACTTCGGCGCCTTTGTGGATATCGGCGTGCATCAGGACGGTTTGGTGCATATCTCCGCGCTTTCGGAGAAGTTCATCAAAGACCCGCGCGAAGCGGTGAAAGCCGGTGACGTGGTCAAGGTCAAGGTCATGGAAGTCGATATCCCGCGCAAACGCGTCGGCCTGTCGATGCGCATGAGCGACACGCCCGGCGAGAAAATCGACGGTGCCCGTGGCGCACGCCCTGGCTCCGCACCGCGCCAGTCGCAGAACAACGCACCGCGCAAGGAAACCGCGACCGCAGCGCCAAGCAACAATGCCATGGCCTCGCTGTTCGCCAACGCCAAGCAATTGAAGAAACGCTGATGGAAATGCCCGCCGGGCTGACCCAGAGCGCGTTCAGCGAACTGATCGGCTGCCGCCTGCAACGCCTGGAAGACGGCGTTGCCGAGGTGGCCCTGACCCTGGAGCCGCACCTGCGTAACCGCGCGGGCAAGCTGCATGGCGGGGCTATTTTCAGTCTGGTCGACATCACCATGGGCCTGGCCTGTTCCAGCGTCCATGGCTTTGACCAGCAGAGCGCGACCATCGAATGCAAGATCAACTACATCCGCGCCGTCGAAGACGGTGACGTACTGTGCACCAGCCGCGTGATTCACGCCGGCAGACGCACCCTGGTGGTCGAAGCCGATGTGTATCAGGACGAAAGACTTGTCGCAAAAGCGCAGGGCACGTTCGCTGTCCTATAGCTCCCCACCCTTGATTTGAGTTAATTTCGGCGCTGCGATAACAGCGTCGGAATTTTCCTGCTGTGCTGTAGCCCAACTCATGGAATGAAGTAGGCTTATTAGTAGCGGGTCAAATCGACTCAAAACCAGGCGATCACGCCAGTTTTAACTTCACCCTTGTAGACCGTCCTGCCCACCCCCATATTGGGGCGACTGACGCGTGAAGGAATCCAACTTGAGCGAACTTCTCAACCGCCGCCTGGCCCTGCTCGGCAAGCGCGAACACCTCTCCCTGCTAGAGCACTGCCTGCACGGCATCGAGCGTGAATGCCTGCGCGTCACCGGTGAGGGTCGCCTGGCACAAACGCCGCATCCCGAAGCCCTGGGCGCCGCGTTGACCAACGAATTGATCACCACCGACTACTCCGAATCGCTGCTGGAGTTCATTACCCCGGCCCTGCCCAACCCGGCCGATACCCTGAGCAGCCTGGACAAGATCCACCGCTTTGCCTATTCCAAGCTCGGCAGCGAATACCTGTGGAGCCCGTCGATGCCGTGCCCGTTGCCAGCCGAGGAAGATATTCCGATTGCCTACTACGGCACCTCCAATATCGGCCAGCTCAAGTACGTGTACCGCAAGGGCCTGGCCCTGCGATACGGTAAGACCATGCAGTGCATCGCCGGCATCCACTACAACTTTTCGCTGCCGGAAACGCTGTGGCCGTTGCTCAAGGAGACTGAAGGATTTGTCGGCACCGACCGCGATTACCAGTCCAACGCCTACATCGCGCTGATCCGAAATTTCCGCCGCTACAGCTGGCTGCTGATGTACCTGTTCGGTGCCTCGCCGGCGCTGGACGCGGGGTTCCTGCGCGGTCGCTCGCACCAGTTGGAAGTCCTCGACGCCGACACCCTGTACCTGCCCTACGCTACCAGCTTGCGTATGAGCGACCTGGGTTACCAAAGCAACGCCCAGGCCGGCCTGACGCCTTGCTACAACGACCTGGCGAGCTACACCGACAGCCTGCGCACAGCTGTGGCAACGCCCTACGCGCCCTACGTCGAAGTCGGCACGCATAAGGACGGTGAGTGGGTGCAGCTCAACACCAACATCCTGCAGATCGAAAACGAGTACTACTCCAACATCCGCCCCAAGCGCGTGACCTACACCGGCGAACGGCCGATCCAGGCGCTGATGGCCCGCGGCATTCAGTACATCGAAGTGCGCTGCCTGGACATCAACCCGTTCCTGCCGATGGGCATCGACCTGCCGGAGTCGCGTTTCCTCGACGCGTTCCTGCTGTACTGCGCTCTGAATGACAGCCCGCTGTTCGCCAATAACGAATGCGGTAACGCCACGTCCAACTTCCTCAGCGTGGTCAAGGAAGGTCGGCGTCCGGGCCTGGAGCTGCGGCGTGACGGTGCGTCGGTGGACATGAAGGCCTGGGCCACCGAACTGCTGGAAAAGATCGCACCGTTGGCCGCGCTGCTTGATCAGAGCCATGGCATCGGCGAACACAGCCAGGCGCTGGACGCCCAGCTGGCCAAGGTCCAGGACCCGTCCTTGACCCCGTCGGCCCAGGTGTTGGCGGCGATGGCCGAGCGTAAGGAGAGTTTTGCGCAATTCTCCCTGCATCAGAGCCAGCTGCACGCCGAGCATTTCCGCAAGGAGCCGCTGGCGGCCGAAGAGCAGGCACGTTTTGAAGAACTGGCGCGCACGTCGCTGGCGCAGCAGGCGGAGCTGGAGCAGAACGAAGTGGGCGATTTCGATGTGTTTGTCGGGTCGTACCAGGCGAGCATTCTCGCCATCAGCAACTAAGGACCTACACGGCCTCCTGTGGGAGGGGGCTCGCTCCCGATAGCAGAGTGTCCGTCACCCAATCAGTGACTGACCACCTATATCGGGAGCAAGCCCCCACATTTAACCCTCCATCAGGCTCAAGATTTGCTTCAACCTTTCGCCCATAAGCTAATTCGAAAAAGTTATTTATTTTCCAATTCTTAGATCATTTAGTCTCCTCGCACGCCGACCCCCGGCCGCACGATTGAGGAGCTTCCCCTTGAAACTGTTAACCCCTCTGCGCCTCTTGGCCGCATTGTCCCTGGCCGGTGCCAGCCTGTTTGCCCAGGCAGCGGATGTGACCATCGCTTACCAGACCACCGTAGACCCGGCCAAAGTCGCCCAGGCCGACGGCGCGTACGAAAAAGCCACTGACGCCAAGATCGACTGGCGCAAATTCGACAACGGCGCCGACATCATCGCCGCCATTGCTTCCGGCGATGTGCAGATCGGCTACCTCGGTTCCAGCCCGTTGACCGCCGCCATCACCCGCAAGGTGCCGGTCGAGACGTTCCTCGTCGCCACCCAGATCGGCGGTGCCGAGGCTCTGGTAGCGCGCGACGGTTCGGGGATCAACAACCCTCAGGACCTGATCGGCAAAAAGATCGCCGTGCCCTTCGTGTCCACCGGCCACTACAGCCTGCTGGCCGCGCTGAAGCACTGGAACATCGACCCTTCGAAAGTCACCATCCTCAACCTCGCGCCGCCGGCGATCATCGCCGCCTGGAAGCGCGGTGATATCGACGCCACCTACGTGTGGGACCCGGCCCTGGGTGTGGCCAAGGAAAACGGCAAGGTGCTGATCACCTCTGGCGAGCTGGCCAAGTTCGGTGCGCCGACCTTCGACGCGTGGATAGTGCGTAAAGACTTTGCCGAGAAACATCCGGAGATCGTCACGGCCTTCGCCAAGGTCACTCTGGATGCCTACGCCCAATACCGCAAAGACCCAAAAGCCTGGCTCGCCGACAAAAGCAACGTCGACAAACTGGTGAAGCTCTCTGGCGCCAAGGCCAGTGATATCCCGCTGCTGCTGCAAGGCAATGTCTACCCGCTGGCCACTGACCAGGTGACCCTGCTGGGCGCACCCACCACCAAGGCCGTGACCGACACGGCTGCGTTCCTCAAGGAACAAGGCAAAGTCGACGCCGTGCTGCCGGACTACGCCCCTTACGTCAGCGCCAAGTTCATCACTCACTGATTCAGGAGTTCATCGCGATGGCCTTGCTACAACTGGAGCGCATCAGCGCACAGTACCCAGGCGCCCCGGAACCGGTACTGGCGGATATTTCACTCGAACTTGGGCCCCGGCAATTGCTGGTCGCCCTCGGCCCGTCCGGCAGCGGCAAGACCTCGCTATTGAATCTGATTGCCGGTTTTGTCGAACCCTGCGCCGGGCGCATCACCCTCGATGGCGTGCCGGTCAAGGGCCCGAGCGCCGAGCGTGGCGTGGTGTTCCAGGACGACGCATTGCTGCCCTGGCAGGACGTCCTGGCCAACGTCGGTTTCGGCCTGGAACTGGCGGGCGTGCCCAAGTCGCAGCGGGAAGTACGCGCACGGGAAATGCTCGCCCTGGTGGACCTGGCCGGCTTCGACAACCGCCGCGTCTGGCAGCTTTCGGGCGGCCAGAAACAACGTGTTGGCCTGGCCCGCGCCCTGGCGGCCGACCCGCGTGTATTGCTGATGGACGAACCCTTCGGCGCCCTCGATGCGTTCACCCGCGAGCAGATGCAGGAATTGCTGCTGCAAGTCTGGCGACGCACGGCCAAACCGGTATTCCTGATTACCCATGACATCGAAGAGGCCGTGTTCCTCGCCACCGATCTGATCCTGCTGGCGCCCAACCCCGGCCAGATCGTCGAGCGCCTGCGGCTGGACTTCGGTCAACGCTACGCGGCCGGTGAGTCGGCGCGGGCGATCAAGTCCGACCCGCGCTTTATCGAAACCCGTGAACACGTTCTGGGTAAAGTGTTCTCGCAACGGCAGGTGTCCGCATGAGCAGCTATGAACTCCCCGCCACTGCCGTCAAGCCGGCGGCGCGCACAGTCATTCCCGTACGGCGCAGCCTGAGCACACGCTGGATCAGCGTGTTGACCCTGGTCGTGTTACTGGCGATATGGTGGGCCGTGACCGCCACCGGTTTGATCGAACCCCTGTTCCTGCCACCGCCGTCTGCCGTGCTGCAAAAAGGCTGGCTGCTGGCGACCACCGGCTATATGGACTCAACCTTGTGGCAGCACCTCGGCGCGAGCCTCAGCCGGATCGGCCTGGGTTTGGGTTTTGCGGTACTCACCGCTGTACCGGTGGGGATTGCCATCGGTTCCAACCGCATCGCCCGCGGCATTCTCGACCCGTTGATCGAGTTCTACCGACCGATTCCACCGCTGGCCTATCTGCCGTTGATCGTGATCTGGTGCGGCATCGGCGAGCTGTCCAAGGTACTGCTGATTTACCTGGCGATTTTTGCGCCAATCGCCATCGCCACCGCGACCGGCGTGCGCACCGTCGACCCGGCCAAACTGCGTGCGGCGCAATCGCTGGGCGCGAGCCGCGCCCAGTTGATTCGCCACGTGATCCTGCCCAGCGCCCTGCCCGACATCCTCACCGGTGTGCGCATCGGTCTTGGGGTGGGCTGGTCGACACTGGTGGCCGCCGAACTGATCGCCGCCACCAGCGGCCTGGGCTTCATGGTGCAGTCGGCGGCGCAGTTCCTGGTCACCGACGTGGTGGTGCTGGGGATTCTGGTAATCGCCCTGATCGCCTTCGCCATGGAAATGGGCCTGCGCGCCCTGCAGCGTAAACTGGTGCCCTGGCATGGCCAGGCACATTGAGTGATGGACATTAAATGACCCGCCTGACCGTTACGCCATTAAGCACCGCCCTGGGCGCCCAGATCAGTGGCGTCGATATCACCCAGCCGCTCAGTGTCGAACACCGCGATGCCATTGAGCAGGCGTTGCTCAGCCACTCGGTGCTGTTTTTTCGCGACCAAGCCATCACGCCGCAGCAACAGGCGCGATTCGCCGCGAATTTCGGCGACCTGCACATTCACCCGATCTACCCCAACGTGCCGGAACAGCCCGAAGTACTGATCCTCGACACCGCCGTCACCGATGTACGCGACAACGCCGTGTGGCACACCGACGTGACCTTCCTGCCAACCCCGGCGCTCGGCGCGGTGCTCAGTGCCAAGCTGTTGCCGGCGTTTGGCGGCGATACGCTGTGGGCCAGTGGCATCGCGGCGTATGAGGCGTTGTCCGAGCCGTTGAAGCGTTTGCTCGAGGGGTTGACGGCTACCCACGACTTCACCAAATCCTTCCCGCTGGAACGCTTCGGCAACACCGCCGAAGACCTGCTGCGTTGGGAAGAAACCCGTAGGAAGAACCCACCGTTGTCACACCCGGTGGTGCGTACGCATCCAGTGAGTGGGCGCAAGTCGCTGTTTGTCAGTGAAGGGTTTACTACCAAAATCAATGAGCTTGAACCGGCGGAAAGTGAAGCGATTCTCAAGCTGCTGTTCGCCCACGCGACGCGCCCGGAATTCACCATCCGCTGGCGCTGGCAGGAGAACGACGCGGCGTTCTGGGATAACCGCGTGACCCAGCATTACGCGGTGGATGATTACCGCCCGCAGCGGCGGGTGATGCATCGGGCGACGATTCTTGGGGATGTACCGTTCTAGTCGTCATACCGAAAATCAAATGTGGGAGGGGCTTGCCCTCGATGGCGGTGGACCAGTCAGCACATGTATTGACTGATACACCGCCATCGGGGCATAGGTATCCATACACATTTTTTAAACGTTGAAAATCCTCCCTGTGGTGAGCGGGCTTGTCCCGCGCTGGGCTGCGCAGCAGCCCTAAAACCTGCACCTCGATAAGTCCTGACACACAGCGATGACCTTATTGGGGCTGCTGCGCAGATCCGCTGTGGGAGGGGCGGTGCGACGATTCGACTTGCTCCCGATAGCGGTGGGTCAGTTGATATCTACGTGACTGATTCACCGCTATCGGGAGCAAGCCCCCTCCCACACTTTTGACCCAGTGCTATCAGATTATTCAGCGGTCGATGGCTTCTCCCACAGGTTAATCCCACCTTCCTGCGCAAACCGATCGATCTCCGCCAGTTCTTCGGCACTGAAGCTTAGGTTCTTCAACGCCCCGACGTTCTCGATAATCTGCTCCGGCCGGCTCGCACCGATCAGCGCGCTGGTCACCCGTGGGTCACGCAGCGTCCACGCCAGCGCCAATTGCGCCAGGCTCTGGCCACGGCGCTGGGCGATTTCGTTCAGCGCGCGCACGTGGGCGATGTTGGTTTCAGACAGGTGCTTGGCCTGCAACGAACCGCCGCCCGGGCGGTTGACCCGTGCGTCGGCCGGCACGCCGTTGAGGTATTTGTCGGTCAACAAACCCTGGGCCAGCGGTGTGAATGCGATCACTCCGGCGCCCAGCTCCTCGGTGGTGTCGAGCAGGTCTTTTTCCACCCAACGGTTGAGCAGGTTGTAGGCCGGTTGGTGGATCAGCAACGGCACTTTCCAGTCCTTGAGCAGCGCCGCCATTTCACGGGTTTTTACCCCGGAATACGAAGAGATACCGATGTACAACGCCTTGCCCTGTTGCACGGCGGTGGCAAGGGCGCTGGCGGTTTCTTCCAGGGGCGTGTCGGCATCAAAACGGTGGGAGTAGAAAATATCCACATAGTCGACGCCCAGGCGTTGCAGGCTCTGGTCCAGGCTTGCCAGCACGTATTTGCGTGAGCCACCGCCCTGGCCGTAAGGCCCCGGCCACATGTCCCAGCCAGCCTTGCTGGAGATGATCAATTCGTCGCGGTAGTGCTTGAAGTCTTCGCGCAGCAAACGGCCGAAATTGATCTCGGCGCTGCCGTAGGGTGGGCCGTAGTTGTTGGCCAGGTCGAAGTGGTTGATCCCCAGGTCGAACGCGGTGCGCAGCAGGGCGCGCTGGGTGTCGATCGGCGTGCTGTCGCCAAAGTTGTGCCACAGCCCCAGGGACAGTGCTGGCAGCACCAGTCCGCTGCGGCCTACGCGGCGATAAGGGATAGATTCATAGCGGTTTTCGGCAGCAATGTAAGTCATCGAATCCTCTCTTGGACGTAGGCAAATAAGGCGTGGGAATAACCCTATTCCCAGGCCTTTTAACCAGCTGAATCGCTTAAGTCTGCCCTGCCGTTTTACAGCAATTTCCTACCATAGTGGAACGACATAGCTCACATAGAAACGGTTTTCGTCCTGCACCGTAGCACCGGAAATGTCCGGGCTGGCGTGGGCATTTTTCCAAGTCACACCCAGCCCCTTGAGCGTGCCGATAGGGACCTGATACGCCACCGCTACGTTACGTTCCCATTCACTGGTGGTGCCTTGCGCCGTGCGGATGTCGTCGCCATGGGCATAGGCGGCAGAGAACGTCAGGCCGTTGAGGCCGAGTTTGCCCAAGTCATATTTGTACTGCGCCAGCCAGGTACGTTCGCCGGCATGCTGGAATTTGTTCAACTGCATGTTGGTCAGCGCCGGGGTGTCGGCACCCGAGCCTGGGCCTTGGCGAGCATCACCGCTATTGAGGCCGGAGTCCAGGTAGGGGAAGTCGCTGTCACCGCTGTTTTTCTGGATGCCCAGGCCGACGGTATGGCCGTCCAGGCTGTAGCTTTCCAACAGGCTGACAGTGGACTGGTTGATGCGGCCTTTGTTCACGCCGTCGCCGTACAGGCCCGCTGCGGCAAAGTCCTTGTCGCCATCGGCGTTACCGCCCACACCCAGGCTGCGGAACACGCGCACGTCGGTATCGATCGCACCGACCGACAAGACGTCATGGCGCTTGGCGCCGAGGAAGAACTGCTGGTAGTAATCCTCAAGGTTGGAGTACCACAAGCTGACAGTGGTGTGCTGTATGCCGGTGTAATCCGCACCGCCGAACAGGAAGCGGTCACTTTCTTTGGTGCCGCCGGCGGTGATCATGCCCCGGTCACCGGTTTCGTTGCGGATCTTGGTCTTGAAAATATCGCCGCCAGTGAAGGTGAAGTCGCTGAGGTCCCTGGACACCAACTGCACGCCGGTGTTGGTCTGCTGGTACAGGCGCCCGTCGGTATTGGCCAGCACCGGGTTGTTGCCGTACAGCGTACCGACGCGCAACTCATCCTTGGCAAAGCGCATCTTGAACGTCGGACTGAGCACCCCGAACTGGTCGGCGGATTTGCCGTTTTCCAGCGGGAACATGCTGCCGGGATAGCGGCCCTGGTGATCCTTGTCGTTGAGGTCACCACCGGAATCCAGTTTCAAGCCATAGAACGCCTGCAGATCCAGGCCGAAGCCCACCGGCCCCTCGGTGTAGCCCGACTTGAAGTTGAACTCGAACCCCTGCCCCCAATCGCGAATGCTGTGGGCCTTGGCATTGCTGTCCACCACGTCACGCCCCTGCTGGTTGAGATAGCGATTGAGCAGGGTCACGTCGGCATGGCTGTCATCGATAAAATCAGCATGGGCAGACAGCATAAAGCTCGCCATGGCAGCCCCCACCATGGGGCTCATTAACCTCTTCATGTCACCGGTCTCCGTCACTGTTCTGAAATGAAAGCGTCAAACGCTTCACACAATTACGCAGTGGCCAGATGACAGTTGCGCGTCAAAACGCGCGGCGAACGAATGAAATTAACTTTAAGAAAGCCCCGTAGAACGGGGCTTTGCGGGGAGTGAAGCGTCAGCGCACCAGGTGCAAAAACTGCAAGTGTCGCTCGTACTGATCGAGGATGTCGTTAATGATCTGCTCCTTGGTGTAGCCCACCAGGTCGTAGTCCTGGCTGCCTTCGCTCAAGTGCACTTCCGCACGGTAATAGCGGCGGTTGTTGATCTCTTTGGAGCCCATGCCGCCACGGGCGAACGACGGAGTGAAGTAACCACGCATCTGCACTTGGTAGATAAACGGATGCTCCTCGCCATGGCCGATTTCCAGGCTGACGCTGTCGTTGGACGGGTCCGGCTGGGTGACCACGCTCAGGCCCTTTTCGACGAACACGGCGGTCACTTCTTCAATCGCCGGGCGCACTGTCGATTCGAGGAAACGATACACCTCATCGCGCGACGGAAAATGCACCGCCTGGCTCAAACGCTGGCGCCAGCCGCCCTTGCCTTTGCGCGAGGCCGAGATCGGCGCCAGCGAATGCAACTGCGCGATCTGCTTTTGCGATTCAAGGTAAAAGGCTTTATGCAGGCCCCACATCATCAGCAGCAGGATCAACGAGAACGGCAATGAGGTCAGCACCACCGCCGATTTCAGCGAGTCGATACTGCCGGCAAACAGCAAGGCACTGGTGACCAGCGCGGTCATTGCGCCCCAGAACACGCGCAGCCATTTCGGCCCGTCTTCATCGGCGTTGCCGCCCTTGGACGACAAGGTGGACAGCACAACGGTGCCCGAGTCCGCCGAGGTGACGAAGAACACAAAGCTGATAAACACCGTCACCGCGATGACGGTTTTGCTCCAGGGGTAGGTTTCCAGCAGCAGGTAGAGGCTCATCGAGGGATCATCAATGGCCGACTGACCGAGCGCCGCCATGCCGTGGTTGAGCACTTGGTCGATGGCGCTGTTGCCGAAGATCGACATCCACGCCAGGGTGAAGCCCAGCGGGATCAGGAGTACGCCGAACACGAATTCGCGAATGGTACGACCACGGGAAATCCGCGCGATGAACAGGCCCACGAACGGCGACCATGCGATCCACCAGGCCCAATAGAACACCGTCCAACCGCCCAGCCAGTCGCTGGGTTTGTCGTAGGCGTACACATCGAAACTCTTGGTCGGCAAGGCGCCGAGGTAGTCGCCGATGTTCTGGATCAAGGTGTTGAGCAAATGCTGGGTGGGCCCGGCGAACAACACGAACAGCAGCAGCGCACAGGCCAGCAGCATGTTGATGTCGGACATCACCCGCACGCCCTTGTCGACGCCGGCCACCGCGACCAGGATCGCCGCGCCCATCATCAGGGTGATCAGGCCGACCTGGATCCACTGGGTGTGGGCGATGCCGAACAGATAGTCCAGCCCCGAGTTGAGGTGCAGCACCCCAAAGCCCATGTCGGCACCCAGACCGAACACCGTGGCGATGATGCCGAAGCCATCCACCGCGTAGCCGATGGGGCCGTTGATGCGCTTGCCGATCAGCGGGTACAGCGCCGAGCGCAACGCCAGCGGCAGGTTATGCCGGTAGGCGAAATACGCCAGGGCCATGCCGACAAACGCAAACACGCCCCAACCGTGCAGGCCCCAGTGCAGGAATAGGACCTGCATGGCCTGGCGCGCGGCGTCGGCGTTGAGTGGCGCGCCCTGGGGCGGTTGCACCAGGTGCGTCAGCGGCTCGGACACACAAAAGAAAAACAGCGTGATGCTGATCCCGGCGGCGAACAGCATGCCGGCCCAGGACAGGTAACTGAATTCGGGCTCGTCGTGGTCGGCACCGAGTTTTATCTTGCCGTAGCCCGATAACGCGGTGACCACCACGAAGACCAGATACAGGGTCATCGCCAGCATGTAGTACCAGCCGACCGTATTGGCCGCCCAGTTTTGCGCGGCCAGCAGCCAGGCGCCGGCCTGTTGCGGGATAGCGATGACGGTGATGCCGAACAGCAGGATGAAGGTGGCGGCAAAGTAGAAGACCGGCGCATTCATGCGCACCAGGCCGCTGGCTGGGGTGGACGATGCACTCATGAACGATGCACCCCGAGGTTGAAGGATGTGGCTGTAAAAAACGGACTCAGCAAAGGTAAGCCTCCTGTTGTGAGCGGGCAGCGAACCACCGGGTTTAACTTGAACGAACGTTCAAGTTAAACATGAATAGGCAGTTTTGGACTAATCGCAGGGCTGAGCGGTAGACAATTCCTACGCCGGCTCAAGGATTGGTATGACGGGCGGGGGAGGACAATCGTTCAGCGATTGCCGAGTAAATCTGGAATACGATCAAAATGTGGGAGGGGGCTTGCCCCCGATGACGATATGTCAGTCACAGATGCACTGTCTGAACCACCGCTATCGGGAGCAAGCCCCCTCCCACAGGGGATCAATGTGGCCTTCAGGATGGGGCCCTACTTCTGCGCCCCATCATCATGCTGCAAATTCGCCTGCGTGATATTCGCCTCGGCCGGCACGCTGCGGGTCAGCCACACATTGCCGCCAATGGTCGAGCCCTTGCCGATGGTGATACGCCCCAGGATCGTCGCCCCGGCATAGATCACCACATCATCCTCGACGATCGGATGCCGCGGATGGCCCTTCTGCAACTGCCCGTCCTCGTCCGCCGGGAAACGTTTTGCGCCCAATGTGACGGCCTGGTAAATGCGCACCCGCTCACCGATGATCGCGGTCTCGCCGATCACCACGCCGGTCCCGTGGTCGATGAAAAAGCTCGGGCCGATCTGCGCGCCGGGGTGGATATCGATGCCGGTGGCCGAGTGGGCGATTTCCGCGATGATCCGCGCCAGCAGCGGCAAGCCGGCGCGGTACAGGTGATGGGCCAGACGATGGTGAATCACCGCCAGGATTCCCGGATAGCACAGCAGCACCTCATCCACGCTGCGCGCCGCCGGATCGCCGTGGTAAGCGGCCAATACATCGGTATCCAGCAGGCTGCGCAGCGACGGCAAGGCCAGGGCGAAATCCTGGATCAAGCGGATGGCATGAGCGCCGATCTGGCTGTCATCCTCGCCACCCTGGCGCGCGGCGTAGCGCAGTTCCAGGCGCGCCTGGGCGAGCAAGGCATTGAGCGCCACATCGAGGGTATGGCCCACGTAGAAGTCTTCACTTTCTTCGCGCAAGTCCGCCGGCCCCAGGCGCATCGGGAACAGCGCACCGCACAGCGATTCAAGAATCTGCGCCACCGCTTCACGCGACGGCAACTCGCGGCCGCCGTGCTCGCCACTCAAGCGCCCATTGCGCGCTCGCCACTGGTCACGGGCGCCGCGCAGCTGGCTGACGATGGTCTGTAATTGCCAATGACTGGAACGCTCACTCACGGTTTTCACTCCTGACGAAATGCCCATCACTTTACGGTATCCACCCTGGTCGGCCTTAAGAACCAATGGTGCGATGCTCAGAACCATCGGGCATAAGCGAGTGACGGTTGCCCGATGAAAAGTGCCTGCCTATAGTCGCTCCATCCCTTCAACAACCGTGCGTAGCCATGATCAAGCAACAGCTCGACCGTTTTAACCGTCTGGAACTGCTGGGCGGTGCCACTGCCCTGGAAAAACTCGAACGGCTATCGACCTGGCTGGGCCGGGACATTTACGTCAAGCGCGATGACACCACGCCACTGGCCATGGGCGGCAACAAGTTGCGCAAACTCGAATACCTGGCAGCCGATGCCATCGCCCAAGGCGCCGACACCCTGGTGACCGCCGGCGCCATCCAGTCCAACCACGTACGCCAGACCGCCGCACTGGCCGCCAAGCTTGGCCTGGGCTGCGCCGCCCTGCTGGAAAACCCCACCGACACCGACGACGCCAACTACCTGCACAACGGCAACCGCCTGCTGCTGGAGTTGTTCGACGCCAAGGTGGAGCTGGTGGAAAACCTCGACAACGTCGACGACCAGCTCAACGCCCTTGCCGATCGCCTGCGCAGCAGCGGCAAGAAGCCGTACCTGGTGCCCATCGGTGGCTCCAATGCCCTCGGTGCGTTGGGGTACGTGCGCGCGGGCCTGGAGCTGGCCGCGCAGATCGAAGACAGCGGCCTGGAATTCGCTGCGGTGGTCCTGGCCTCCGGCAGCGCCGGCACCCACAGCGGCCTGGCACTGGCGTTGAGCGAAGCGCTGCCGAATCTGCCGGTGGTGGGCATCACCGTGTCGCGCACCGACGAAGCCCAGCGCCCCAAGGTACAGGGGCTGCCGAGCGCACGGCCGAGTTGCTGGGTGTGAATATCCCCGAAGCGTTCAAGGTAATCCTGTGGGACGAATACTTCGGCCCGCGCTATGGCGAACCGAACGCCGGCACCTTGGCCGCGATCAAACTGTTGGCCAGTCAGGAAGGTCTGCTGCTGGACCCGGTCTATACGGGCAAGGCCATGGCCGGTCTGCTGGACGGCATCGGGCGTCAACGCTTTGAAGATGGGCCAATCATCTTCTTGCATACCGGTGGTGCACCGGCGTTGTTCGCCTATGACTCAGTTTTCAACTGACTAAACGCGGACTAAATGTGGGAGGGGGCTTGCCCCCGATAGCGGTGTATCAGTAACAGATGAGTTGGCTGGCACTCCGCTATCGGGGCAAGCCCCTCCCACATTTGCCTGTGTTGAGGTTTGAATCGAGTTCAAACAGTGTTGTTTCAGAACTGT
>NZ_JAFHKI010000202.1 GCF_016937615.1 Pseudomonas lactucae
TTTGACCGTATTTCAGCTTGAGGGCATCGTTATCTCAGGCACAAAAAAGCCCGGCTCAAGAGCCGGGCTTTTCATTTACGCTACTGCACTCAAGCGCCGTACACCGGCAGCTTCTTGCAGATGGCCTTGACCTTCTCACGCACCGCGTCGATCACGGCTTCGTTGTTCAGGTCGGCCAGGATGTCGCAGATCCAGCCGGCCAGTTCCTTGCACTCTGCTTCCTTGAAGCCGCGAGTGGTCACCGCCGGGGTGCCGAAGCGCAGACCCGAGGTGACGAACGGCGAACGTGGGTCGTTCGGTACGGAGTTCTTGTTCACGGTGATGAAGGCTTTGCCCAGAGCGGCGTCAGCATCTTTACCGGAGATGTCCTGCTTGATCAGCGACAGCAGGAACAGGTGGTTCTCGGTACCACCGGACACGACATCAAAGCCGCGCTCGATGAACACGCCCGCCATGGCCTTGGCGTTTTTCACCACTTGTTGCTGATAAGTCTTGAACTCAGGCTGCAGCGCTTCCTTGAAGCAGATCGCTTTGGCGGCGATCACGTGCTCCAGCGGGCCACCCTGGGCGCCCGGGAATACGGCGGAGTTCAGCTTCTTCTCGATGTCGGCGTTGGCGCGCGCCAGGATCAGGCCGCCACGCGGACCGCGCAGGGTCTTGTGGGTGGTGGTGGTCACGACGTCGGCATAAGGCACCGGGTTCGGGTAGACACCTGCGGCAACCAGGCCGGCCACGTGGGCCATGTCGACGAACAGGTACGCGCCCACTTTGTCGGCGATTGCGCGGAAACGCGGGAAATCCAGGATCTGCGAGTAGGCAGAGAAACCGGCCACGATCATTTTTGGCTTGTGCTCGACCGCCAGGCGCTCGACTTCGTCGTAGTCGATCAGGCCATTGGCATCGATACCGTATTGAACGGCGTTGTACAGCTTGCCGGAGGAGGAAACGCTGGCGCCGTGGGTCAGGTGACCGCCGTGGGCCAGGCTCATGCCCAGGATGGTGTCGCCACCTTGCAGCAGGGCCAGGTATACGGCGCTGTTGGCTTGGGAGCCGGCGTGCGGCTGAACGTTGGCGTAATCGGCGCCGAACAGCTCCTTGGCACGGTCGATGGCCAACTGCTCAACCACGTCGACGTACTCGCAGCCGCCGTAGTAGCGCTTGCCTGGGTAGCCTTCGGCGTATTTGTTGGTCAGTACCGAACCTTGAGCCTCCATGACCGCGGGGCTGGTGTAGTTTTCCGAAGCGATCAGCTCAATGTGCTCTTCCTGGCGCACGGCTTCTTGCTCCATGGCGGCGAAGAGATCGGCGTCGTACTTGGCAATGGTCAAATCACGGCTGAACATGGCGGTCCTCAAGGATCGGGGGCAGAAAAGGAGGGCATTCTAACCCAATGGGTTTTAGATGGCATATGAAAGGACATCATGTCGCGGACAAGCGGGGCTCATCTGGGGGTGGGCGGGGTCTGTGCCG
>NZ_JAFHKI010000203.1 GCF_016937615.1 Pseudomonas lactucae
TTTTGGTTACTTTTGGCGCTTTTCCAAAAGTGACCCGCTGTAAAAGCGGAACCAATAGCAGCCGTTACCGCAGAAACGGATATGTACTCGATCTGATCCAACATCCTGGTCGGCTGTAAGGCCGCCATCGGGAGCAAGTCTAATCGTCGCACCGCCCCTCCCACATTTAGATCGCGGTGTATCAGGTAGATGTCCGCCAGCTGTCCGGTCGTCACAGACGCCCTGCTCCTAATCAAACCCCACACAACCTGCGCAATAAATCCGTATCCAAATGGTTCTCCACCAAATCCGCCAACCGCTCAATGTCGCGCTCGCGCAGGGCGTGGTAATCCACCTCCTGCACGTCCCGCAGTCCCGCCCAGCGCAACAAAGCGCTGCACGCGGCCGGGGTTTCGAACAGGCCGTGCAGATAAGTGCCGAAGATCTGCCCGTCGGCACTGCGGGCGCCGTCAGTACGGCCGTCATCCAGTTGCACGGCCGCGTTCGATAACGCTGCGCCCGATGTCACGCCGGCATGGATCTCATAGCCGCTGACCTCGGCATCCTCCAGCAACAAGCGTCCGCGTACATTGCGCAGCTGTTTTTCTTCTTCCAGCGTGGTGCTGAACGCCAGCAGGCCCAGGCCGGCGCTGGAACCCGCCGGCCCTTCCAGGCCCAACGGGTCGTGCACCTGCTCGCCAAGCATCTGCAGCCGCCGCAAATGCCGAGCACCTTGCCGCCATAACGCAAATGCCGCGCCACGGCAGTGTCCCAGGCATTGGCGCGCAAATACGCCAGATCGCTGCGCACGCTTTTCGAGCCCGGCAGGATGATCAGGTCGGCGGCGGGAATCGGTTGGCCCGGCCCGATAAATTGCAAATCCACCTGGGGATGCAGGCGCAGCGGGTCGAAATCCGTATGGTTGCTGATGCGCGGCAACACCGGCACCACCACCTTGAGCACCTGCGCCGCCTTGTCGATCTGGCGCCGGTCAATGCCGTCCTCGGCTTCCAGGTGCAGGTCCATCACATATGGCAATACGCCCACTACCGGTTTGCCGGTGCGCGCTTCCAGCCAATCCAGGCCCGGCTGCAGCAGGGCGATATCACCGCGAAAACGGTTGATGATGAAACCTTTGACCCGCGCCTGTTCGCTGGGCGAGAGCAACTCCAGCGTGCCGACCAAATGGGCGAACACCCCGCCACGGTTGATATCGGCGATCAACAACACCGGGCAATCCACCGCCTCGGCGAAGCCCATGTTAGCGATGTCATTGGCACGCAGGTTGATCTCCGCGGGCGATCCCGCGCCCTCCACCATCACCACCGGGTAGGTTTCGCTCAAGCGCGTGTGGGACGCCAGCACCGCTTGCATCGCGATGGCTTTGTAATCGTGATAGGCCACGGCGTTCATGCTGGTGACCGCGCGGCCATGGATGATCACTTGGGAGCCGGTATCACTGTTGGGTTTGAGCAGCACCGGGTTCATATCGGTATGGGGCGCCAGGTTGGCGGCCTGGGCCTGCACGGCCTGGGCGCGGCCGATTTCGCCGCCTTCGGCCGTCACCGCGCTGTTGAGCGCCATGTTCTGCGGTTTGAACGGTGCCACCGCCACGCCTTGGCGTACCAGCCAGCGGCACAATGCGGTCACCAGGGTACTTTTGCCCGCGTCGGAGGTGGTGCCTTGCACCATCAGCGTACTCATGCAGCGTCCTTATAGGCGCCCAAGGCCTCGTGCAGGCGCAGCCAATCGGCCTCGGTGTCGGGCAGGCCGAAGCGCAGGCTGCTGTCGTGTACAAACAGGCGCAGCAGAATGCCGCGCTGGGCCATGAATTCGTGCATGCGTTCGGCGTGCGGGGTAATCAGCCACTGGAACAGGGCGCAGCCGCCCTGAGGTTGAAA
Source organism: Pseudomonas lactucae (assembly GCF_016937615.1). GTDB lineage: Bacteria > Pseudomonadota > Gammaproteobacteria > Pseudomonadales > Pseudomonadaceae > Aquipseudomonas > Aquipseudomonas lactucae. Next base: position 1,881 of record NZ_JAFHKI010000203.1, read on the forward strand.
GCCATGGCGCTGCAGCAATTCAAACAAGCGCCGGCCAGCCTCAAGGCAACGCGCGCGCTGACGCGCATGGCCGGCGCTGTCGCGCAGGCACGCTTGGCCGACCACCCGCGTCGGCCCACTGACCGCCCACGGCCCGACCTGTTCAGCGAGCAACTTGAGCAGCCGTCGCTCGGCCAGCACAAAGCCCAGGCGTACACCCGCCAGGCCGAAAAACTTGCCGAACGAGCGCAGTACAATCAGGCCAACCTGATGGGCCTGGCTCGCCAGGCTCAATTGCGGGGTCACGTCCATAAACGCTTCGTCCACCACCAGCCAGCCGCCGCGCTGGGCCAGCCGCGTGTGCCAGTCCAGCAGGCGTTGTGGGCTGAGGCTCAGGCCGGTGGGGTTGTTGGGGTTGACCACCACCAGCACATCGAGGCCATCGAGGAAGAAGTCGACTTCCTGCTCCTGCACTTCGCGCACCACATAACCGGCGCGGCGCCAGGCTTCGGCGTGCTCGGCGTAGCATGGCGATAACACGCCGACTTTGCCTGCACGGCGCAGGCGCGGCAGTAATTGGATCGCCGCCTGAGAACCGGGCACCGGCAATACATGCGCCGCGCCGTAATACTCGCTGGCGGCCTGCTCCAGGCCATCGTCGGTTTCCGGCAGGCGCGCCCAGGCACGTAGCGGGATCTCGGGAATCGGCCAGGGCCAAGGCGCAAGGCCACTGGAGAGATCCAGCCAATTGGCCTCGGCAATCCCGTACTGAACGGACGCCTTGCGCAGCCGACCACCGTGCTCAAGCATAGAATTGCGCCCCCGCGCATAAGATCAGCAGCCACAACCAGACGCCGCGCTGCACCAGTTGCCAGCCCCGCTCGATAGCATCGGCATCCGCCGCCGGGCCTTCGCCCAACGGCGGGCGCTGATGCAGCTCACCGTGATAAATCGCCGCGCCGCCCAGTTCGACACCCAGTGCGCCGGCCCCGGACGCCATCACCGGCCCTGCGTTGGGGCTGTCCCATGTCGGCCCCTGGGTGCGCCAGCATTTGAGGGCCAGCGCGGTGTTGCCCAACAACGCGTAGGTCAAGGCCACCAGGCGTGCGGGAATGTAGTTCAGTACGTCGTCGATTTTCGCCGCCGCCCAGCCAAATCGCTCGAAGCGCTCATTACGATAGCCCCACATGGCGTCAAGCGTATTGCTCAAGCGGTAGAGCACCACACCCGGTACGCCAGCAACGACGAACCAGAACAACGCGGCAAACACCGCATCACTGCCGTTTTCCAGCACCGATTCGGTGGCGGCGCGGGCCACTTCGGTGCTGTCCAGCTCACTGGTCTGGCGGCTCACCAGGTAGCTCACGCGTCGGCGCGCTTGCTCCAGGTCATCGCTGCGCAGCGCCTGCGCTACCGGGATCACGTGTTCACCGAGGCTGCGCATGCCGAGGGCACAGTACAAGGCCAGAATCTCCAACGCCCAGCCAATATAGGGCGCCCACGACAGCGCAGTGGCCAGCAGGGTCAACGGCACCACGGCGATAAACCACGCCGTCACGCCATGGCTGCGCCAGCCACGGCCACCGCTGTTGAAGCGTTGCTCGATACGCCCGGCAAAATTGCCGAACGCCACCAGCGGATGCCAGCGCCTGGGCTCACCCAGCAGCGCATCCAGCGCCACCGCGGCGACACACAGCAAGGCCACACTCATTGACTCACTCCCCAGGTATTCTCGTACAACATGTCACTCAGCGGCCGCGGTTCGGTCCAGCCTTCGAGCTGCAACATCGGTGCCGGATAAAATTCGGTCACCGGCCCCAGGCACAGCACGGCCAGGGGTTTGGCGCCGGGCGGCAAGCCCAGCAGGTCGGCCAGGGCCTCAGGCTCGAACAACGACACCCAGCCCATGCCCAGGCCTTCGGCGCGGGCCGCCAGCCATAGATTCTGGATCGCACAGGACAGCGAAGCCATGTCCATTTCCGGCAAGGTGCGGCGACCGAAGATATGCCGCTCGCGCCCCTCCATCAACGCTGCCACCAGCACTTCGGCACAGTCGTGGATGCCCTCGACCTTGAGCTTCATGAATTCATCGGAGCGCTCGCCCAACGCCTCGGCGGTACGCACGCGTTCTTCTTCCACCAGTTGCTGGATTTGCCCACGCAGGTGACGGTCGCTGATGCGAATGAAACGCCATGGTTGCATCAAGCCGACACTGGGCGCCTGGTGCGCGGCCTGGAGCAGACGGTGCAGCAACTCGGGGGCCACGGTGCCGCCGCTGAAGTGGCGCATGTCACGGCGTTCGGCGATGGCACGGTAGACGGCGTCGCGGTCGGCCTGGGGGAAGGCGTAGTCGGTCATGGCCCTATCGGGGGCAAGCCCCCTCCCACATTGGGTGCAAACAAGGCGGCTACCGCAGTCGGATTTGACGGGAAATAGAAGTGCACATAAGAGGCCGTCATCCGCCCTTGCCGGAAGACCGCTTCGGCACCACGCCCACCGTTCGGGCTCAGGCCACGGGCAATCGGCTGGCACTCGGTGCTGGTCAGGGAATGGTGATACGTGTGCCCACGCAACACGCCTTCCGGCAACTCGACGCTTTGCAAGGCCAGGGCCGCGAGTTTCTTTTGCATCACCGCATCGCCCTGTAAAAGGCCGAGCAGTTCGGCGCGGTTGCCGTCGACATCGGTGAGCGAATCCAGCAGATAGAGCATGCCGCCACATTCAGCGAGCAGCGGCTTACCGGCGGCGTGATGGGCGCGGATCGCAGCGAGCATCGGGGTATTTTCCGACAGCGCTTGATGGTGCAGTTCCGGGTAGCCACCGGGCAAATACAGGCTATCGGTGTCAGGCAATTGGCTATCGTGGATCGGCGAAAAGAACTTCAGCTCGGCGCCCATGGCCCGTAACAGATCGAGGCTGGCACCGTAGGTGAAGGCGAACGCTTCGTCACGAGCGACCGCGATGCGCACACCGGCCAGCAACGGCTCGGCCTCGATCACTTGCGGTGCGGCGAAGGTCACCGGTGGTGGCAGCGCGACCTCGCAACTGCTGCCCAGGGCCTGGGCGGCGGCGTCCAGGCGCACATCGAGGTCATTGAGTTCACTGGCCTGCACCAGGCCCAGGTGGCGACTGGGCAGTTCGATCCCGGTCTCGCGGGACAACGCGCCGTACCAGCGCAGGCCTTCGGTGAGGCTGCCTTCGAGCAACTGCGCATGGCGCAAGGTGCCGACGCGGTTGGCCAGTACGCCGGCGAACGGCAAGTCGGGCTGGTAGCGCGCCAGGCCCAACGCCAGCGCGCCAAAGGTCTGGGCCATGGCGGTGCCGTCGATCACACCCAGCACCGGCACGCCGAAGTGCCGCGCCAGGTCGGCGCTGGATGGCGTGCCGTCGAACAGGCCCATCACGCCTTCGATCAGGATCAGGTCGGCCTCCCCCGCCGCTTCCCACAGCAGGCGGCGACTTTCCTGCTCGCCCACCATCCACATGTCCAACTGATACACCGGTGCACCGCTGGCGCGCTCGTGGATCATCGGGTCCAGGAAATCCGGGCCGCATTTGAACACGCGCACCTTACGCCCCAGGTTGCGGTGCAAGCGGGCGAGCGCGGCGGTGACGGTGGTCTTGCCCTGGCCGGATGCCGGTGCGGCAATCAATACGGCGGGGCACTGACGGGGCTGATTCAAAGTTCGACGCCCTTCTGTGCCTTGATACCGGCCTGGAACGCGTGCTTGAGCATGCCCATTTCGGTGACGGTATCGCCCATTTCAATCAATTCAGGCTTGGCGCCACGCCCCGTAACCACCACGTGTTGCATCGGCGGGCGGGCCTGCAGGTCACCGAGGACCTGGTCGAGGTCTAGGTAGCCGTGCTTGAGGGCGATATTCAGCTCATCCAGCACCACCAGGCCAATGGACGGGTCTTGCAGCAATTGGCGCGACACGGCCCAGGCGGCCTCGGCGGCGGCGATGTCGCGCTGGCGGTCCTGGGTTTCCCACGTAAAGCCCTCGCCCATGACATGGAAGCGCACTTGCTCGGGGAAACGGCGGAAGAACAGCTCTTCGCCGGTACTGTTACGTCCCTTGATGAACTGCACCACGCCGCACTGCATACCGTGCCCCATGCCCGGGCCAGCATGCCGAACGCCGAGCTGCTCTTGCCCTTGCCGTTGCCGGTGAGCACCAGCAGCAATCCGCATTCATTGGGAGAGTTGGCGATGCGCTCGTCGATCACGGCTTTTTTGCGCAGCATGCGCGCCAGGTGGCGTTCGTCGCGGTCGGGGGTATCGGTCATGGCAGCTCTCCGTTGGGGCTGGACAAAAACGGCGGGCAGGAAAAAAGAAACACAAACAGCCAAGCATCGCCCACCGTGATGCTGTTGATTGATCCAGGCCGGTCTCCGGGCTCATGAGCGGCGTTCTGAAGCGAACAGACCGACGCTGCGCCTTCCCATATCGCGAGCGATACAGTGGCAAAAGGCAGCGTCTTGACTCATTTACCGTTGCGGGGGCAGCGCCGGAATCGCGGCGGCGCTGTGTACAAGCGCGCTCACTCACCGGCTTCCCTGTTTCACTCTGTCGACCCGTGGGCCACAGAGCACCTGGAACAAGCGGCGAAGGTTAGAGGGTTGGAGGGCTAGCCGCAAGCTTCAAGCCTAAAGCGGCAAGCAGGCGTTGCGCCGTCTTGCCGCTTTAAGCTCGCAACTTGCCGCTGCTTTTAAGGATTACGCGCCAGATTGCCCGGCAATACGCGCTTGGCGCTCAAGTAGGCATTCTGCCAATACGCCTTGGACAGGGTATCCAGCTTGACCGTGCCGCCGGTTTGCGGTGCATGCACGAAACGCCCTTCGCCCACGTAGATGCCGGCATGGCTGACCTGTGAACCACCGCCGGTGGCGAAGAACAGCAAGTCGCCCGTTTGCAGGTTCTGCTCACTCACATCCTGGGCGCGCATCACGATCAGTTCACGGGTGGTGCGTGGCAAGGAAATGCCGGCGGCATCACGGTAGACGAAGCCAATCAGGCCGCTGCAATCAAACCCGGAGTCCGGTGTATTGCCACCCCAACGGTAAGGCGTGCCGACCAGACCCAGCGCGCGAAAGAGTACGTCTTCGGCAGCCGGCGAAAAATTCTGGGTGGAATAGTTGAACACCGGCCTGGGCTTGACCGCGACAGGCGCGGGCGGCGGTGTGCGGCTGGCGCAGGCGCTGAGGAGCGCGGCGCAAACGAATAGAAACAGGCGGGCCGAGGTCGACATGTGCAGAACAATCCTGGACTGGATGCGGCTTTCGCTGCCGAACGCTGAAAACCAGAACGCGCAAGCAAAGCTCGCGCGAACGGATTACAACAATGTCCAGGGATTCTAGCGCTTACACGTCAAACTTCAAGTATCACTTTAAGTTTACTTGCTGGCGGTAACCGTGGTCGGGGCCATCGCGAGTGCACGCTTGGCTTCGATGAAGGTTTTGCTCCAGTAGCTGTCACCCAGGTTGTCGACTCGTACACCGCCACTGCGACGGCTGCTGGAGTGGATAAACTGGTTGTCACCCAGGTAGATACCGGCGTGACTGACGCGACCACGGCCTGCAGTACTGAAGAAAAGCAGATCACCGGGCTTGAGGTTGTTTCGTGCGACCAACGGTGCATTCACGTTGATCATTTCGCGCGTCGAGCGTGGCAGGTTCATGCCGGCTTCTTCGCGAAACAGATAACCGATAAAGCCGCTGCAATCGAAACCGGCTTCGGAGGTACCGCCGAAACGGTAACGGGTACCGATCAGGGACATGCCGCGTTCAAGGATGCTGTCGGCCAGAACAGGCAACTGATAAGGCTTGTTGCCGGAGAAATCGGCCAATTCTTTCTCGGTTGCCAGCTCTTCCTCATAAACGGAAGCAGACTGCGCAGCGACGAATTTTGCCTGGGACTGTTGTTGAGGCTTCTGCTGCTCAGCCACCTGTTGAGGGTGGGAGGCGCAACCAAACAACAGGGTAACGAGTGCGAGAGGCACGAGGGGTGCGAAGCGATTTAGCATGGGCACGACCGTGGCTGGTATGTAAAGAAGACGAGACTATGCCCTCTATCAGATCGATTTGCAAATTCAATCGCGCTCCATGTGACTTCGCGATTGGACCGTGACATCTAAGCCCTAATTCCAATTAATGACGTAAATGCGTAGCCGGCCCGGCTCAGACGCGGGTTTCCTGGCGCCTGGAAATTGCCGAATCGTGACAGATCAACGCCTTACCAACCCAACGTCTCTTTGAGAAAAGGTATCGTCAATTTTCGTTGCGCCTGCAAAGAGGCCTGATCGAGCTGCTCAAGCAAATCGAACAAGGCGCTCATGCTGCGAGTACCACGGGTGAGGATAAAGTGCCCGACTTCGTCGGTGAGGTGCAGGCCACGACGGGAGGCACGCAATTGCAGGGCACGCAATTTGTCTTCGTCGGACAATGGGCGCATCTGGAAGATCAGCGCCAGGGTCAGGCGCGACTTGAGGTCGGCCAGCTTGATCGGCAGTTCCCGCGGCGAGGTAGCGGCAGCGATCAACAGGCGCCGGCCGCTGTCGCGCAAACGGTTGAACAGGTGAAACAACGCTTCTTCCCAGTCCGCCTTGCCGGCAATCGCCTGCAGGTCATCCAGGCACACCAGCTCGTATTGCTCGAGCTGGTCGAAGATGCCGATACCGCGATCCATCAACTCAGCCAACGGCAGGTACACCGCCGGCTCGCCCATTTGTTCGAAGCGCAGGCATGCGGCCTGCAACAGGTGGGTACGCCCCACGCCCTGCTTGCCCCACAGATAGATCAGGCTTTCGGTCCACCCGGCGTCGGCTTCGCAGAGCCGCTCGACATAGCCGAGTGCAGCGGCATTGGCGCCTGGGTAGTAATTGATGAAGGTGGCGTCGTCACGCAGACGCACACCCAAGGGCAGCTGAATCGGTTTCATGCTGACTGAACGGCTCCCATCGAACCGTTAGTGGCCTCTGTGAAAAGTTTGCAAAGTTTATACCCGTGAAGCCGGGTGCACAATGCGGCAGACCACAAGCAAAATCAAAGGTTTGCGTTAACTTGCAGGTTTACCCGGCTTGTTTGGAGCACCCGGCGCACGAAACGACAAACCCGGCCTGGGCCGGGTCTGTGACAACACGATTACAGATCGGGGTCTTCAACCCCGGTATACACATCCGAATCCTTGTACAGATCGTGCATATGGCGCACCAGCACCATGATCACCGCCGCCACCGGCAGCGCCAACAGGATACCGGTAAAGCCGAACAGCTCACCGCCCGCCAGGATCGCAAAGATCACCGCCACCGGGTGCAGGCCAATCCGGTCCCCCACCAGCAGTGGCGTGAGCACCATGCCTTCAAGGGCCTGGCCAACCATGAACACTGCGACGATGCCCAGCATAGGGTACAGGTCGCCGCCAAACTGGAACAGCCCGGCCACCAGCGCCGCACCGATACCAATCACAAACCCCATGTACGGCACGATGGCGGCCAACCCTGCGATCAGGCCGATCAACAGGCCCAGCTCCAGGCCAATCGCCATCAAGCCGGCGGCATAGATGATCCCCAAGGCCAGCATCACCAACAACTGACCCCGCACGAAAGCACCCAGCACTTCATGGCACTCGCCCGCCAGGGACACAATGCGCTCCTCACGATCACGCGGCAGCAGACTGCGGATCTTGGCCATCATGATGTCCCAGTCGCGCAGCAGGTAGAACGCCACCACCGGGATCAGCACCAGGTTGGTCAGCCAACCGATCAGCGCCAGGCTGGAGGCCGTGGCCTGACTGAGGATCACGCCGACAATGTCGGTGGTCTGTCCCATATGCTCGCTGATCGCGGCCTTGACCTTGTCAAACTTCCAGAAGCCGTCCGACAACCCCAGCTTGGCCTGGGCCCACGGCATGGCCGTGTGTTGCAGCCAGTCGAGCATCTGCGGCGCCAGCTCATACAGGCGAAACAATTGCTTGGCCAGCATTGGCACCAGCACCAGCACCAATGCAGTGATGATCAAGGTGAACAGCGCGAACACCGCAACCACGCCCAAGGTGCGCGACAGCCCGGCTTTCTCCAGGCGATCCACCACCGGATCGAACAGATAGGCCAGCAGCAACGCAACCAGGAACGGCGTCAGGATCGAATGCAGCAAGAACACAAAAACGCACAGCAGGACGATCCCGCCAAGCCACACCCAACGACGCGTATCCGCCATACATCACTCCATGCTTCTATCTATATAAGGAAGAGCTGTTACCAACGAAACCGCAGTTGCGCCTGCGGCTCAGGGGCGGCGGGCGGTTGCGTGCCTTCCGCTACCGGTTGCGGCGCAGGCTCGCCCGCAGGGATCTCCTGCAACCTGGCCAGGCTCAACTGGGTGCGCAACTGATCGGCGCTGCCATTGACGCGATACACGATGCGATCACCCTCGACCCGTAGCGGCTGGCCACCAAACGGCTCAAGCAAATGCCCCAGCGCCGCATAGCGCTCCAGGGTCATCCCCTGCACTTCCAGCAATTGTTCGGTGCTCACACCGGGCTTGACCGCAAAACGCGGCGCCAGCTTTTGGCTGATCGCCAGCATCACCGCGTCGGCCACCGCCCCGGTGTCGGCGCCTAGCACGCTGCCCTGCTCGCTTTTGTCACCCAGCCACAGGCGCCATTTGGCTTGCCATTGGCTGCCTTCCTGGCGGGCATGCACCGCCAGCAAGGCGTCGGCGCCATAGCGCTCGGAGGCGGCGCGCAGTGGCGTAGCGTCGGCGCTTTCCAGGTTCGGCGCGGTGGCGACGACCTGTTCGTCCAGATCACCCAGCGGCAGGCGCAACGGCAAACCACGGTGTTGCGCCGCACGGCGCAGGGCTTGCGCAACGGTCTGACCATCGCCGACCAGGCTACTGCCCTCGGTGGAGTCGTTCAGCCACCAGCCGAGGATCGAGGGCCGATTGCTGCCCCAGATCGACAGGCCCGCATCACGCAGGGCGCGGTCGGTGCTGACCGGGTCGAAATCCACTTGCAGGCTCTCGGGCGGGCCGGCGTCGTAACCATATTGGGTGATGATCTGCTGCGGGTCCTTGCGAATCGCCGCCAGGCCCGGGCCTTCGGCGGCCTTGGCATCGCCGGTCAGGCGGATCACCAGCGTCTGCAGCGCTCGCTGGGTGGCCTGGTCGCGCTCTTGCAGCGATTGGCTGCCAACCGGTTCAAGTACTTGATACAGGCCATTGAGGGTTTCGGCATGACTCGCCAGGCTGACCAACGACAAGCAGCCCACAAAGAAGAATTTACACAGACGCATGGAAGATTCCCGAACGACAAATTTAGCGGCTGGAACAGACCGGATGAACTCGGTTTGCCAAGGCTGTGACCATGGCGACCGACAAAACATTCACAGGGCCTCGGTAAGTTTTCGCGCCGTCATCACGATAGCGGGTTCAAGGCTATACCTTAATACGGCCCGAAGCAGAGCCGATTAGCATTTTTTTAACGCGCTTTTTTAAGCTATATGGCCCTGCCCGTCGGCCCGAGGATGGCCGCTGCCCCTCAAGCCTGATAAAATCGCGCGCCTTCGCAGACCGTCAACGGCTGGGCCTTTTACCAAAAGCGCCTGCCCACTCGGTCGTTACCCAGAAATCCCCCCTAAAGGCCTGGATCATGAGCAAGCAACCCTCCCTGAGCTACAAGGACGCCGGTGTAGACATCGACGCCGGTGAAGCATTGGTCGAACGCATCAAGAGCGTCGCCAAGCGCACTGCGCGCCCCGAAGTCATGGGCGGCCTGGGCGGTTTTGGCGCCCTCTGCGAAATCCCGGCCGGCTACAAACAGCCTGTACTGGTTTCCGGCACCGACGGCGTGGGCACCAAGCTGCGCCTGGCCCTGAACCTGAACAAGCACGACAGCATCGGCATCGACCTGGTGGCCATGTGCGTCAACGACCTGGTGGTATGCGGCGCCGAGCCGTTGTTCTTCCTCGACTACTACGCCACCGGCAAGCTCAACGTCGAGACCGCTACCCAGGTAGTGACCGGCATCGGCGCGGGTTGCGAACTGTCGGGTTGCTCCCTGGTCGGCGGCGAAACCGCTGAAATGCCAGGCATGTACGAAGGCGAAGACTACGACCTGGCCGGTTTCTGCGTCGGCGTCGTCGAGAAAGCCGACATCATCGACGGCTCCAAAGTGGCCGCCGGCGACGCCCTGCTCGCCCTGCCATCGTCCGGCCCGCACTCCAACGGCTACTCGCTGATCCGCAAGGTCATCGAAGTGTCCGGTGCCGACATCGAGAACATCCAGCTCGATGGCAAGCCACTGACCGACCTGCTGATGGCCCCGACCCGCATCTACGTCAAGCCACTGCTCAAGCTGATCAAGGACACTGGCGCGGTCAAGGCCATGGCCCACATCACCGGCGGCGGCCTGCTGGACAACATTCCCCGCGTGCTGCCAAAAGGCGCCCAGGCGATTGTCGACGTGGCCAGCTGGCAGCGCCCTGCGGTCTTCGACTGGCTGCAAGAAAAAGGCAACGTCAACGAAACCGAGATGCACCGCGTGCTGAACTGCGGCGTGGGCATGGTCATCTGCGTGGCGCAAGAGCACGTGGAAACCGCGCTGAACGTATTGCGTGAAGCCGGCGAGCAGCCATGGGTCATCGGTCAGATCGCCACCGCCCCAGAAGGCGCGGCTCAGGTTGAACTGAAGAACCTCAAGGCTCATTAATGTCTCCGACCTGTGATGTCGTGGTGCTGCTCTCCGGCACCGGCAGTAACTTGCAGGCCCTCATCGACAGCACGCGCACCGGCGACAGCCCGGTGCGCATCGCAGCGGTGATCTCCAACCGCAGCGACGCCTACGGCCTGCAACGCGCCAGGGATGCGGGTATCGAAACCCGCTCGCTGGATCACAAGGCTTTCGAAGGTCGCGAGGCCTTCGATGCCGCCTTGATCGAACTGATCGACGCCTTCAAGCCAAAGCTCGTGGTACTGGCCGGTTTCATGCGCATCCTCAGCGCGGATTTCGTCAGGCACTATGACGGACGCCTGCTGAATATCCACCCTTCCCTGCTGCCCAAATACAAAGGCATGCACACGCACCAACGGGCACTCGATGCCGGTGACAGCGAGCACGGCTGCAGTGTGCACTTCGTCACCGAGGAACTCGATGGCGGCCCTCTGGTCGTACAGGCAGTAGTTCCGGTAGAGTCTGACGACTCGGCGCAGACGCTTGCGCAACGGGTTCATACCCAGGAACACAGGATTTACCCGCTGGCCGTGCGCTGGTTTGCCGAGGGGCGATTGATTCTTGGTGACCAGGGTGCATTATTGGACGGTCAGTTACTCGGGGCCAGCGGCCACTTGATTCGAACCTAGGAGATTTTATGCGTCGCGCCTTGCTCTTCGCTTTTGCTCTGTTTGCCTTGCCTGCCGTGCAAGCGGCAGACCTTCACCCTTTCTCCGCCAGCTATACCGCCGACTGGAAACAGTTGCCCATGAGTGGTTCGGCTGAACGCAGCCTGACCAAGAACGGCGACGGCACCTGGACCTTGAATTTCAAGGCCTCCATGATGATCGCCAGCTTGACCGAAACCAGCGTGATCCTGTTTGACAAGGACACCCTGCAACCGAAGAGCTACACCTTCGAACGCGGCGGCCTGGGCAAGGCCAAGAAGGTCAACCTGGACTTCGACCAGACGGCGAAGAAAGTCACCGGGTTTGAAAACAAGGACGCGGTCAACGTCACCCTCGAAAGTGGCATGCTCGACAAGTCGACCTACCAGCTCGCCCTTCAGCGTGACGTGGCGGCCGGCAAGAAGAGCATGAGCTACCGTGTCGTCGAAGGCACTGATGTCGACACCTACGACTTTCGCGTGATAGGCCCGGAAAAAGTCCAGACCAAGGTCGGCTCGATCGACGCGATCAAGGTCGAGCGCGTGCGTGACCCGTCGCAGAGCAAACGCATCACCCAGATGTGGTTTGCCAAGGACCAGGGCGGCATTCTGGTTGCCCTGCGCCAGGTGGAAACCGATGGCAAGGAATACAACATCATGCTGCAGGACGGTACCGTTGACGGTAAGGCCGTCAAAGGCAGCTGATTGCGCAGATGAGCTGAACGGGAGCCTCGCTGAATGCGGGGCTTTTTTTCGTCTGAATATTTTGCCTTGAAGCGTCTAGAACCAATACAAGGCCTGAGACCAACATGAAACTTCTGTCATAAACCGCCAAAGCGGTTTACTTAGCAAGCTAACAAACCGTATAAAAAAGGCCTGCGACGACTTGCCGCAGACCCACCAGAGATTGGAGCAAGCAGATGACTGTAAAAGTGACTGAACGCGACGACGAACATATGTCCCACGAAGCCTTGGGCCATGGGATTCACATCTGGGATGTACACCAACAAGACTTGCTGGTCGGCATGTTTCACAACGAGAGCGATGCTCATAATTATAAAAACGAGCTTGAATCGCTTGAGATGAAACGCCAGGCACAAAGCTCCTGATACGCTGAAAATTATTGCGCCGCCGCTGATCCCACGCGGCGCCGCCCATCCAAACCCCGCCTTTCGAGCGGGGTTTTCAGTTTCATAACACCTGCTTTTTTGCTCTCTCGCGATGAAGGTGTAAAAACAGATACATCCTACAAAAGCCACGGAAAAAATATTACAAACCGCGCTTCCCCCCCACGGAAATAGCCTGTTCTAGAGGGTTTACCGTGAGTGTCGTCCGCTCAACCGTCCTCCGAATTCCCGTTTAAACCGCCGGCTGCCGCCTGATAACCGAATACTCGGAGACGAGCCAGTAACGAAAAATAGACATTTGATAATGATTCTCGATAATATCGCGGCGTTTTCAACTCAGTGCCCCCGAATAAGGAATTCGACGCGATGAACGGACACAGCGGAACGCCGGAACAAGCCCTTCTCGACCGTTGGAGCCAGGCGCTTTCCACTGCGCAGTTCCAGGCCAAACACGTCACCCTCGATGTGCTTGTCAACACCCTGCAAACCGCTGCCGAGCGTAGCTTTCAACGCTTGATCCAAGCCTTGTTCCGCGAGGAGTTGCTTGACCCCGCCACGCGCACCTATGACGACCATGGCCGGTGCTGGCTGACACTGCCCGATCAATCCCGCTTGCGTTTCGATCACTTGCATCCAGGTCGCATGTCCAGCTGGGAGTTGCGTGGGCGCGTCACACTGCTAAGTGCGAATACGCCCGAACTGAAACTGCAGTTCCCATCACAACTGTTGACGTTGCTTAATTGCTCATTCGAAACCCCGGCCGAACCCGATGTCTTGAGTCGCCTGAACACCGAGATAGACGACAGCTTCGTGAACGACACCTTGTGCCTGGCGTTTCATCGACAATGGACGCTTAACCTGCACGCCGCCATGGACCCGGCACATCAAGGCAACCTGCTGAGCCACCTCCAGGACGACCCCGAGGTCGGCAACTGCACCTCAGTCCTCGAACAATGGGGCACGCTGGGGCATCCCTGGCATCCCAATTACAAGACCAAACTGGGATTAAGTACCGACCAATTGGTCGAGTTCTCGCCGGAATTCGAAGCGCGCTTTCCCGTTTACGTATGGGCGTTGCACCACCAGTTCGCACACGTCGAAGCACTGGGCGGGACTGCGGATTATTGGCAATGGTGGCAACACCACTTTCCCCAGGCGGCCCGACAATTGACCGCCGAACTGAACGCGCAAGGGCTTGATGCCGGCGACTACCTGCCGCTTCCAGTGCATCCCTGGCAGGCCCGCCAGGAATTACCGCAGCTGTTCGCCAATGAAATCGGTGATCGGTTGGTGGTTCTCACGGACATCGTTGCGTTCACGGCGCACCCCACCATGTCGTTCAGGACCGTATTGCCCGACGGCCGCCGTGACGCGCCGATGGTCAAGCTGCCGGTTTCATTGCGCCTGACCAGCGTGCAGCGCACCGTTTCTCCGCGCTCGGCGCGCATGGGGCCGCGTATCAGCCAATTACTGTTGACGATCCTTGCACGCGAGCCTTCGATCAGTAACCTCCTCAGTATCGTGCCGGAACGGATCGGTGTGCATTTCAAACCGCAACCGGCCAATGACGAACACTCGCGCCACTTGGCCGTGCTCTACCGTGACAGCCCGCTGAGCCTGCTCCAACCGGGCGAAATGGCCGTACCGGTCGGCAGTCTGTTTGCCACCGACCAACACGCTCAACCGCTGCTGCGCCAATGGGTTCGCCTGAGCCAAGGCCGGGAAGACGCGGATGCCATGCGCGGTTTTTTCCGCGACTATGCCGCGATCACCGTGCCGGCGTTGCTGGGGATGTACCTGCGTTATGGCGTCGCATTCGAAGCCCATCAGCAGAACTCCTTCATGGTCATGGCCGCGCACGGGCAGCTGAACCGCCTGTTATTGCGCGACTTCGGCGACATCCGAATCGACCGCAAGACCCTGCACGCCCAAGGCCTGGCTATCGAACTGCACGATCCCGACATGACGCTGTACGACGACGCAAGCTTCGTGCGCGACAAGCTTTTGCACACGGTGTTCATGTGCCACCTGGGCGAGTTGGTGCTGCTCAGCGCACGTCACTTCGATATTCCGCAGACGCTGCTTTGGGATGACCTGTCGGCTCAGGTCAGCCAATGTTTCGACGACCTGCGCAGCCACGTCGAGCCACAACGCTGGCAGACCGAGCGCGCCGCCCTGCTGGAGCAGGCGTGGCCGGCCAAGTCGTTTATGCGCATGCGCCTGCTGGACAGTCATGCCGATATCGTCGGGCGCCTGCCAAACCCGCTCAGCGTGACCGCCAATGCCGGTTGACCACACGGCCCTGCGGCTGCTGGTGGTAATCCAGCTGGTGTCGATGGGTGCCATGGAGATGAGCGGCCCGTTCTGGCCCCTGCAGATCCAGACGCTGCTCGGCAGCGCCAACGCCCAGTACACCGGCCTGCTGTCGTCCCTGGTATACGCCGGGCCGCTGATGGCGGCGATGGTCCTGACGCCCCTGTGGGGGCGACTGGGTGACCGCACCGGCCACAAGCCGATGATTATCCGCGCGCTGCTGGCGCTGGCGGTATGCCAGGCGCTGGCAGCAATCACGCTCGATCCTTGGCTGCTGGTGGCGATACGCGTGGCACAGGGCGCGCTGGCCGGCTTCATCGCGGCGGCCCAGGCCTATGCGCTGGCCTGCTGCGGCGATGGCGGGCGCGGGCATATATTGGCGCGCCTGCAATCGGCCACGGCCATGGGTTCGCTGGCCGGGCCGGTTCTTGGCGGCTGGCTGATGGACCTCTCAGGGTTCGCATTGTTGTGCTACAGCGCCACGGCAGTGTGCCTGCTCTGCGCAGTCATCAGTGCATTGCTGCCGAGCGATGCACCGCGAACACGACCTGCACGCGCAACCCTATCCGCTGCCCTGCCCAAAGGCTGGATCGGCGCGATGCTGGGGATCATCGTGCTGATTCAGGCCGCCAAGATGATGCCTCAACCGTTTTACGCCCTGTACGTCGCCGATGTGTTGCATGCGCCCGCCTGGTTGATCGGTGCCAGCTATGCCGCCAGCGCCCTCACCCTGGCCTTGTCCGCGCCACTGTGGGGCCGCCTGTTTGACCGGCACCCACCGGCGCACACGCTGCGCATCATCGAATGGGTGACGTGGTGCTGCGCCTTGACGCTGGCTTGCACCGCACTGGCTGGCGAATGGTTGGGGTTCCTCGCCAGTCGATTGCTGTGGGGCGTGTGGCAAGGGGCGTTATTGCCGGTGGCGTACACGTTGATCGCCAATACCGTCACGCCCAGCCAGCAAGGGTTTGCCCTGGGCTTGGGCAACAGCGCCGCGAAAGCCGGCGCACTCTGCGGCGCCTTGATCGGCGGCGTGGGCATGGCAATGGTCGGCCTGGCGCACAGCTTCTGGCTGGTGGCGCTGACCTATGTCATGGCCGCCGTGGGTATCCGGGCGATCCGTTCGTTCACCCGTACGCCAGGGACGTACGGTTTTTCTGTCAATACATCTAATAACTCAAAGGCAAGATCATGAACACACCACACTTGGCACTTCTGTTGCCCTTTCTTGGCGCCATAAGCGCGCCGGCCTGGGCCGACACGCCGGATGAAACGCAGCCGGCGCCTACCAACCTGCAGCTTCAGGCCACGGTGGTATCGGCCACGCGCAATGAAACCAGCATCGCGGCGATCCCCGGCTCCGTACAGGTAATCAGCGAAGAGCAATTGCGCCAGCAGGCAGGCGCCGGACGCAGAGTCGCGGATATCCTCGGCCAATTGGTGCCCGGCATCGCGCCTTCCAGCGGCGGCATGAGCAACTTCGGCCAGACGCTGCGCGGGCGTAACACATTGATCCTGATCGACGGCGTGTCCCAGAACGCCACACGCGACAACTTCCGCCAGCTCAACAGCGTGGCACCGGAGAGCATCGAACGCATCGAAGTGATCTCCGGCGCCAGCAGTGTCTACGGTGCCGGCGCATCGGGCGGCATCATTAACATCATCACCAAGCGCAACAAAGGTGAAGACCTGGCGTTTAGCAGCAAGATCGGCATGACGGCCGGCAACAACCTCAGCCACAAGGGCTTTGCCTATCAGGCATTCCAGAGTGCAACCGGCCGCCAGGGCCCTCTGGACTGGTATGTGTCGGGCAACACCGTGCAACGCAACGACCAGTTCGACGGCAACGGCAAGCGCATTCCCCAGGATACGTCCCAGGGCAGCAACATGGACACCGACACCTACGACCTGCAAGGTCGCTTTGGTTACGAGCTGGATGACGACAAAAAGATCAGCCTGTCGCTGCAAGACTACAAGGACGAACAAGACACCCGTTACACCAAGAACTCGCGCATCACCAGCCAAGCCGTCGCCGTGAAAGGTCTGGACTTGGACGACCAGCCCTCCACGCACAATCAGGCCGTCAACCTCAACTACACCGACAAGGATTTCTACGGCCAGGGCCTGCAGGTCGAAAGCTACTGGCGACGCGCAGATGCGTTGTTCTTCCCGGACCTGTCCCGTGGCCGGGCCGGAATTTCGGACAATAACAGCGTGCAGGATGTGTACGGCTTGCGCGCAGCGATCGATACACAGATGCCGGACATCGGCCCGGCGACCGGCAACCTGGTATGGGGCGCCGACTATGATCACGAAACCTCGCGCCAGCGCGGCGACCAATACCGGGTCAACGGCCTGACCTACACCAAGACCGGCACCACCTTCGAGCTGGGCCCGGATATCCAGACCACTACCAAGGCGATCTTCGGCCAGCTGTCGTACGACATCGGTGACTGGACCCTGCGCGGCGGCGTACGCCGCGAATGGATCGAAAGCAAGGTCGACGACAGCATCGCTTACGGCGAGATCGTCCAGACAGGCAACCGCGCGACACTGCCGGGCGGTACGCTCAAATACGACGACACGCTCTACAACCTCGGCGCGGTGTATCACCTGAGTGAAAACCAGGACGTGTTCATCAACTTCAGCCAGGGGTTTTCGCTGCCCGACATCCAGCGTTTCCTGCGGGACGTCAACAGCACGTACAACATTCAAGACCTCAATGCCCAGGCGTTGAAGGTCGACAGCTACGAGCTGGGCTGGCGTGGCAACTGGGACAAGTGGGTCGCCAATGTCACCGCGTATGAAAACACCTCCGACGTTACGCAGTTCTACGATGCCAATGACCGCGTGCTGCGCTTGATCAGCCAGAAAGAGCGCGTGCGTGGCGTTGAGACCAGCCTGACCTATAACTTCACAGACGAATGGTCAGTCGGTGGCACCTATGCTTACGCCAAGGGCGAAACCAAGCAGAACGGCAAATGGATCGATTTGCCCGCCACCCGCATTGCTCCGGCCAAGACCACTGCGTTTATCGGCTATGACCGTGGCGACTACAGCCTGCGTTTGCAAGGCATGCGCCTGGATGATTACGACGCCGCGTTCAAGGACAACAACGGCCGCGACATCAAAGGCTACACACTCGCTGACCTATTGGGTTCGGTGAGGTTGCCGGTAGGTCGCCTGGAAGGTGCGGTGTACAACCTCACCAACCGCAACTACCAGAACATGTTTGCCCAAGCCAATGCGCGCGCGCCGTACCCGAATGCCGAAGGTCGTACCTTCAGCCTGAGTTACGCTGTGGATTGGTGACAGCCGACGCACCGCGCATAAACAACAAACCCCGCCTTTTGAGCGGGGTTTGTTGTTTTTACAGCCTTACCACATCAGATCATCGGGGATCTGGTAGGCCGCGTACGGATCGTCTTCATCCGGCACCTGGCTTTCAGTGAGGATGTTGAGCTGCACGATACGCTCCGGCGCGCGCTCCTGGATCTTCAGCGCCGCCTCGCGCGGGATCACTTCGTAACCGCCGCCATGGTGCACGATCGCCAGGGAGCCGTTGCTCAGTTTGTTGCGCATCAGCGTGTTGACCGACAGGCGCTTGACCTTCTTGTCATCCACGAAGTTGTAGTAGTCCTCGGTGGTCAGCTTGGGCAGGCGCGAGGTCTCGATCAGTTGCTTGACCTGGGCCGTACGGGCCTTGGCCTCGGCTTTTTCCTGCTGCTGACGGTTCAGTTCCTGGTCGCGCTTGACCTTCTCGGCGTGAGCCTCAATGGCCAGGCGGGCCTGGGTGTCATCCGCCTCGATCTGACCTTTGTGGACCAGACGTTGCTGCTTCTGTTTCTCTTTGCCGACCTGCTTGGCCTGCTTTTGGTTGACCAGACCTGCTTTGAGCAGCTGGTCGCGAAGGGAAAGGCTCATGGTGCTTACTCACTTAGGCAACTGCTCAACCGCAGCTGGACACATTCTTTTCCTGACGTTTGGCTTCGCCCCACAGGGCGTCCAACTGTTCGAGGGTGCAATCTTCTATGGGTTGATGCGTCTCGCGCAATGCCTGTTCGATAAATCGGAAACGTCGTTCGAACTTGGCATTGGCGCCACGCAGCGCGGTTTCAGGGTCGACCTTGAGGTGCCGGGCCAGGTTGACCGCTGCAAACAGCAGGTCACCGACCTCGTCGGCAATGGCCACCGAGTCGTTATCGGCCATGGCTTCGAGCACTTCATCGAGCTCTTCGCGCACGTTATCCACCACCGGCAACGCTGACGGCCAGTCAAACCCGACCTGGCTGGCGCGTTTTTGCAATTTGGCGGCGCGGGACAATGACGGCAAGGCGGCGGGCACATCATCGAGCAGGGAGAGTTGCTCCGGCGCGTCGGACTTTTCGGCACGCTCCTCGGCCTTGATCTGCTCCCAGCGCAGCTTGACCTGCTCTTCGCTCAATTGCGGGACATCCAGCGGCGCATACAGATCGCCGCTGGGAAACACGTGCGGGTGGCGACGGATGAGCTTGCGGGTGATGCTGTCGATCACCCCGGCAAATTCAAAGCGCCCTTCTTCCCGCGCCAGCTGGCTGTAATACACCACCTGGAACAACAGATCGCCCAGTTCACCCTGCAGATGGTCGAAGTCGCCGCGCTCGATGGCGTCAGCGACCTCGTAGGCTTCTTCGAGGGTGTGCGGCACGATGGTCGCGTAGGTTTGCTTGATGTCCCACGGGCAGCCGTATTGCGGGTCCCGCAGGCGGTTCATCAGGTGCAGCAGGTCATCGAGTGAATACATCGTTCTCTATCCGATCAGTCAGAACGCCGCCGATCAACTGTGGGAGGGGGCTTGCTCCCTCCCACATTTAGTCCGTGTTCATCCAGCGATTCATGGCGTGCGGTTGCGCCGCGTCTCGATGATGTTCGGCAACTGGGAAATCCGCCCCAGCAACCGCCCCAATGCGTCCAACCCGGGGATCTCGATGGTCAGGGACATCAACGCGGTGTTGTCCTCTTTATTCGAGCGGGTGTTGACCGCCAGCACGTTGATCCGCTCATTGAGCAGCACTTGCGACACATCACGCAGCAAACCGGAACGGTCGTAGGCACGGATGATGATATCCACCGGGTAGGTGAGTACCGGCACCGGGCCCCAACTGACCTGGATGATCCTTTCCGGCTCGCGCCCGCCCAGTTGCAGCACCGAGGCGCAGTCCTGACGGTGAATGCTCACGCCACGGCCCTGGGTGATGTAGCCGACGATGGCGTCGCCCGGCAGCGGCTGGCAGCAACCGGCCATTTGCGTCATCAGGTTGCCCACGCCCTGGATCTGGATATCGCCGCGCTTGCCGGGCTTGTAGCCGGTGGCCTTGCGGGGGATCAGTTCCAGTTGCTCGTTGCCGCGCTCCGGCTCGACCAACTGCTGGGCCAGGTTGACCAGTTGCGCCAGGCGCAGGTCGCCGGCACCGAGGGCGGCGAACATGTCTTCGGCGATCTTCATGTTGGCCTTTTCAGCCAGCTTGTCGAAGTCCACCTGCGGCAGGCCCAGGCGCGCCAGTTCGCGCTCAAGCAAGGTCTTGCCGGCGCGACGTTCTGGTCGCGCGCCTGCAATTTGAACCAGTGCACAATCTTGGCTCGTGCCCGCGAGGTGGTGATGTAGCCCAGGTTCGGGTTCAGCCAGTCGCGGCTCGGCGTGCCGTGCTTGCTGGTGATGATCTCGACCTGTTCACCGGTCTGCAGGCTGTAGTTGAGCGGCACGATGCGCCCGTTGATCTTGGCGCCCCGGCAGTTGTGGCCGATCTCGGTGTGCACGCGGTAGGCAAAATCCAGCGGCGTGGCGCCCTTGGGCAAGTCGATGGCATGGCCGTCGGGGGTGAAGATGTAGACCCGGTCCGGCTCGATGTCCACGCGCAGCTGTTCAGCCAGGCCGCCGATGTCGCCGAGTTCTTCGTGCCATTCCAGCACTTGGCGCAGCCAGGAAATTTTCTCTTCGTACTGGTTGGACCCGGCCTTGACGTCGGTGCCCTTGTAGCGCCAGTGCGCGCACACGCCCAACTCGGCCTCTTCGTGCATGGCGTGGGTGCGGATCTGCACTTCCAGCACCTTGCCTTCGGGGCCGATCACCGCGGTGTGCAGCGAGCGGTAGCCGTTTTCCTTGGGGTTGGCGATGTAGTCGTCGAACTCTTTGGGAATGTGCCGCCACAGGGTATGCACGATGCCCAGCGCGGTGTAACAGTCGCGCATCTCCGGCACCAGCACGCGCACCGCACGCACGTCATAGATCTGGCTGAAGGCCAGGCCCTTGCGCTGCATTTTGCGCCAGATCGAATAGATGTGCTTGGCACGGCCGCTGATATCGGCGTCGACGCCGGTGGCCTGCAGCTCCGAACGCAACTGGCCCATCACATCGCTGATGAAGCGCTCGCGGTCAAGCCGCCGCTCGTGCAGCAAGGTGGCAATCTGTTTGTATTGGTCGGGTTCCAGGTAGCGGAAGGACAAATCCTCCAGCTCCCATTTGATATGGCCGATGCCCAGGCGGTGCGCCAACGGCGCGTAGATGTCGAAGACTTCGCGGGCGACGCGGTTGCGTTTTTCGTCGTCGGCGGTCTTCACCGCACGAATTGCGCAGGTGCGCTCGGCCAGCTTGATCAGCGCGACGCGCACGTCGTCGACCATCGCCACCAGCATCTTGCGCAGGTTCTCGACCTGGCCCTGGGTGCCCAGCACCAGGGACTGACGCGGGCTGAGGCTGGCGCTGATGGCGGCCATGCGCAGCACGCCGTCGATCAGCTTGGCCACCACCGAGCCGAAACGCTGGCCCACGGTCGCCAACGGGATGTGCCCTTCGCGCACGCCGCGATAGAGTACGGCGGCGATCAGCGAATCCTGGTCCAGCTTGAGATCGGCGAGGATCTCGGCGATTTCCAGACCGGTACGAAAACTGGAAGTACCTTCGGCCCACAGGTTCTTGGCCGCATTGTCTTGTTGCTCGGACTCACGTGCGAACTCGCAGGCGGCCTTCATGGTTTCACGGTCCAGTGCCGGGTCGACACTGATGGCATGGTCCAGCCATGCCTCCAGGTTGATACTGCCGTCAGTATTGATCGGCTGGTGTGCTCTCACCTGTACCATTTCTCTTACCTTCCCTACGGCGCATCTTCGATGCGCCAAAATCATCGCCGACCTTGTTTACTGCGAGCTCCGTGGCAGGTCATAGGCCCTGGAGAACGCAGGCCGGTCGGATTAAACGGGCATCCTAGCCCGCTTCAAATAATGCCATGGCCTCGACATGCGCGGTCTGCGGAAACATGTCGAGGATCCCGGCCCGTTTTAGCCGGTAGCCCTGCTTGACCAGCTCAACCGTGTCCCGTGCCAGCGTGGCCGGGTTGCAGGACACATACACCAGGCGCCTGGCCCCCAGAGTGGCGAGCTTGCGCACAACCTCTTGGGCACCATCGCGGGGTGGGTCCAAGAGTACCGCAGAAAAGCCCTGTTTGGCCCATTCCGCGTCAGTCAAAGGCTGGGACAAATCAGCCTGAAAAAACTGCACATTATCCAGATTATTGCTAACGGCATTGAGTGCCGCCCGCTCCACCATGGTCTGCACACCTTCCACCGCGACCACCTCGCGTACCTGTTTGGCCAGTGGCAGGGCAAAGTTGCCCAAGCCACAAAACAGGTCCAGCACGCGGTCATCCGGCTGGGGTGCCAGCCATTCCAGGGCCTGGGTAACCATCGCCTCATTGACCCCGGCGTTGACCTGGACAAAATCGCCTGGCCGGTAAGCCAGCGCCAGATCCCAGGCCTCCAACCGAAAGCCGAGGGCCTGATCGGGCTCGACGGGTTGCGGCTGGCCTTCGCCATGCAGCCACAATTGGGCCTCATGGAAAGCGCAGAATTCTTGCAGCACCTGCAGGTCCGCTTCGGACAACGGCGCCATGTGCCGCAGCAACACGGCGATGGACGAACCGCTGAACAGCTCCACGTGCCCCAGCGCCTGAGGTTTGCTCAAGCGACGCAGCATGTTCGGCAGGCGCTGCATGATCGGTTGCAAGGCCTGTACCAGCACTGGGCAATCATCGATGGCGACGATGTCCTGGCTGGCCACGGCGCGAAAGCCCACCTCGAGCTTTTTCGCCTTGGCATCCCAACGCACCGCCACGCGGGCGCGGCGTCGGTAGCCCAATTCGGGGCCGCTCAACGGTGGCGCCCACTCTTGCGGTTCGACACCGGCCACACGCGACAGTTGCTCGGCGAGCATGCGCTGTTTCAGGGCAAGTTGTTCGTCGTGGGGCAGATGCTGCACGCTGCAACCGCCGCAGCGGCCAAAGTGCGCGCAAGGTGCCGGACGACGCAGCTCGCTGGCCTTGAACACCCGCTCGGTACGGGCTTCGACCACTTTGCCGTGGGCGCCCAATACACGCGCTTCGACGTCTTCGCCGGCCAATGCGCCATTGACGAACCAGGTACGGCCTTCAAAGAACACGATGCCACGGCCGTCATTGGCCAGGCGCTCGATGGTCAGGCGCTGTTTCTTGCCCACCGGGATCTGCGGGGCCCGACTACCGCCCGTCGGTTGAAAGCGCAGGCCTCTCTCGTGCTTGGCCATCAGTTGGGTTCGTCGAAGATACCGGTCGACAGGTAACGGTCGCCTCGGTCACAGATGATCGCGACGATGACCGCGTTTTCCACTTCTTTGGACAGGCGCAACATACCGGCCACGGAGCCGCCGGACGACACGCCGCAGAAGATGCCTTCTTCACGAGCCAGGCGGCGCGTGGTGTCTTCGGCTTCACGCTGGGCCATGTCGATGATGCGATCCACCCGCGAAGCGTTGTAGATCTTCGGCAGGTATTCTTCGGGCCAGCGGCGAATGCCCGGGATGGCCGCGCCTTCCATCGGTTGCAGGCCGACAATCTGGATCGCCGGGTTCTGCTCCTTGAGGTAGCGCGAGTTGCCCATGATGGTGCCGGTGGTGCCCATGGAACTGACGAAATGGGTAATGGTGCCCTGGGTCTGGCGCCAGATCTCCGGGCCGGTGGTGGTGTAGTGCGCCTCGGGGTTATCGCCGTTGGCGAACTGGTCCAGCACCTGGCCACGGCCTTCGGCGGCCATGCGCTCGGCGAGGTCGCGGGCGCCTTCCATGCCCTGCTCCTGAGTGACCAGAATCAGCTCGGCCCCGTAGGCCGTCATCGCGGCCTTGCGCTCGGCGCTGGAGTTGTCGGGCATGATCAGGATCATCTTGTAGCCCTTGATCGCCGCAGCCATGGCCAAGGCTATCCCGGTGTTGCCCGAGGTGGCTTCGATCAGGGTGTCGCCGGGTTTGATCTGCCCGCGCAACTCGGCGCGGGTGATCATCGACAGCGCAGGGCGGTCTTTTACCGAACCGGCCGGGTTGTTGCCTTCGAGCTTGAGCAACAGGGTATTGCTGGTTTCACCCGCCATGCGTTGCAAGCGGACCAGGGGCGTGTTGCCGACGCAATCGGCGATTGTTGGGTACTGCAAGGTCATGGCGTATTCGCAATCCAGACTGCGGGGCGCACATCATACCGGGAAAGACCGGCAGGCCATATCACGCAAAGTGTGGTGCTTATGGTTTAAAGGAATAAGCGGAAAAGAGGGTGAGCTTGAGGGCCCCATCGGGAGCAAGCCCCCTCCCACACTGGACCGCATTCTCATGCTGGAACTCGGTCGAATGTGGGAGGGGGCTTGCCCCCGATGGCCGCGCCTCGATATCCCGCCTAGCGCAAATGCCCATCGCCATGATTTCTCCGAAAGACCTCCTCCCCCATCGCCGCAATCTGCCCTTCGATCAATGCATCAAACGGCTTGAGCAACGGCTCGAACGACACCGGCGCCTCCAGCACCTGCAACGCCTGCACAATCGCCTCCACCGTCGACAACGCGCCAGGCCCCGGCGCCTTGCGCAGTCGATAGCGGGACACGGCGCCCTCGACCAGCGTCACCCGAGGCAGCGCCGCCAGCAAAGGATTGAGGTGCAGCAGTTTGCGCGCCTTGCGCCAGGTGCCGTCAGGCACCACTAACAATAACGGCTGATCGCCGGGAGCATAGGCTTGCAGCGGCTGGGCATCGTCAGCCGGAAACAACAGCCGCGCCTGATAGCCGGGCGGGTTCAACAGGGTCGGCAGATCATCAAAGACCTCGCCCACTACCAACTGCGCATTGTTCAATCCCAACGCCGCCAGCCGCGCGGTGTTGAGCGCATGATTGACCTCGCTCGGGTGCTGCAAAACAAGCACGCGGGTGCGGCTATCGAGGCAGGGAATCAGTGCACACAGGCAATGGGCGGCGGGCCTGAGACAACGGGAACACTGGGATCTGGACATGGTTTTTCAGGCCTGGTTGAGCTGGGCTTTGAGTAAATCGCGAAAGGTCTGGATCAGCGGCTCGCGGCTGCGTCCCCGGCGCATGATCATCGAGAACGGCGCCTGATAGCCGAAGGTCGCCGGCAGCAGCACGCGCAGGTCCCCCTTGTCGGCCCAAGCCTGCGCATAGTGCTCCGGCAGGTAGCCGATATAGGCGCCGGACAGCACCAGGATCAGCTGTGCCTCCATACTTTCCACCGTCGCGGCGCTGTGCTTGAAGCCGTGGCGCGCCAGTTCCGCCTGGCTCCAGTAGCCACGCCCGACCATGCGCTGCTGGGTGATCACTTGTTCGGGGATGCGTCGTTCATTGAATAGCGGGTGCCGCGTGCTGCAATACAACCAATGCTGCTCGCGGTACAGCGGCATATAGATCAACCCGCTCATGCGGTTGGAGAACGCGCCGATGGCCAGGTCGAGGCGGTTGTCCTGCACGCCCAGTTGCAGCTCGTAAGGGCTCATCACCGATAAATGCAGGTGCACCGCCGGGTGTTCCAGGCTGTAGGCGCCGATCACTTCGGCGAACGGCAGGGCCTTGTCGCTGACCGTGGAGTCGAGCACGCCGAGCTTGAGGGTACCGCGCAACTCGCCTTTCAGCGCGGCGGCATATTGCTCGAAGCCTTCGAGCTCAGCGAGCAGGCGCAGGGTTTCCTGATGGAACAACTCGCCCTTGCTGGTCAGGCTGAAGCCGCCCCGCCCACGATGGCACAACACCAGGCCCAGCGCCGATTCCAGCTGGCTCATATAGGTGCTGATGGCGACGTCGACAGGTTGAGTTCGTGCTGGGCATTGGCAAACCCCTGGTGCCGTACGACGCTGACGAAGATGCGCAGGAGTTTGAGGTCGGGCAAGGCGTTGGCCATGAGGTTTCCAGAGGCATACACAAAATCCTGTGGGAGGGCTGCCCCCGATAGCGCCGGGTCAGCTGCATATGTGCTTGCTGATCCACTGCTATCGGGGGGCAAGCCC
>NZ_JAFHKI010000204.1 GCF_016937615.1 Pseudomonas lactucae
GCGCCTCCCCGCGCCAACGCGCCCTCCCGCCAGCGCGGCGCCGAGCGCCCCGCCCGACCTGTTCCCCGTGCAAACCTGGACGCCTGCGCCACCGCCGGTACCGGTGGACACCGCGCCGCCCAAACCACCGCCGCTGCCGTTCACCGTCAGCGCGCAATGGCGCTACGAGAACCAGGCAAAAATCGTCGTGCTGCGCGGCAACGGCAGCCAGTACACCTTGTGCAACCGTTGCTCGGTGCCCGGGCGCATCGTGCCCGGCAAGATGCTCGATGCCCACTACCGCCTGGACGAACTCACCGACACCCGCGTGGTGCTGACCTACATGCCGCTCAAGCATGTCAGCACCTTGCGCCTGGACACTCACTGACTCGGGAAGGACACAATCATGACCCTGCGTGCATGGATACCCCTGAGCCTGGCGTTGTTTGGCCTGGGTGGATGCGAGACCGAACGGGCGATCCGGCACAGCGACGAACTGCGTCAGCAGGGCGATATCATACGCTCGGTCGAGGTGCTGCAAACCGAAGCCAAGCAAGACCCCGAGAATATCCAGTTACGCACAGCCCAATTCGGCAAGCTGGAATTACTGGTCGCCCAATACAGCCGCGAAGCCAGCACGGCATTGCTGCGCGGCGACGATGCGGCGGCCACCCGCGCCCTGGAAACCATCCTCAAGTACGATCCCGGCAACCTTGGCGCGCGGCAGGAGATCCAGAATATCCAGGCGATGAAACAACTGCGCCCGCAACTGGCGCAAGCCTACGAAATGAAACGCGCCAACCCGGTCGAGGCGCTCAACCTGGTGCGCCGGATCATCGCGCAAAAGCCCAACTACCGAGAGGCGCTGGACTTTCGCAACGCCCTGACCCGCGAACTGGTGAGCGCCGACTATCTCAGCGCGGACCTTTCCGAAGCCATGCGCAAACCCCTGAGCCTGGAGTTCAGCGCCCAAAGCCTGACCACGATTTTCGAAACCATTGCACGGCTGTCGGGGGTCAACTTTGTCATCGACAAAGACGTCAACCCCAGCGCCTCGGCGAGCATGACGGCCAGCCGAACCACGGCCGAAGACGCACTGAACCTGCTGCTGACCACCCAAGGGCTGGACAAGAAAATCCTCAATGCCAATACCATCCTGGTTTACCCACGGCGCCCGGACAAAGAGCGTGAATACCGCGAACTGGCGGTGCGCACGTTCTACCTCAGCCACAGTGACCCCAAGGTCGTCGGCGCCGAGATCAAGCAAGTGCTCAAACCCAGGGAGGTGCTGGTGGACGAGCGCTTGAACGCGGTGATTGTGCGCGACGGGCTGGACACCCTGAGCGCGGTGGAAAAACTGGTGGAGGCCATCGATATCGCCCAGTCGGAAGTGACCATTGATATCCAGGTGCTGGAGGTCAGCCTGAACGACGAGTTGAACCTGGGTATCCAGTACCCCGAGAGCGTCGGCCTGTCGGTGGGCAACCTGGCCAACGTGCCCGCCGGGCTGGCGGGCATCCCGCTCAGCGCATTGCGCGGCATCAATGGCGATAACATCCTGCTGGATGCGGGCAGCACCTCGGCGCGCATCAACATGCTGCAGCGCAGCGGCAACACGGTGACCCTGGCCAACCCCAGGGTGCGCGTGCGCAACCGCGAAGAGGCGGCAGTGAACATCGGCGACAAAATCCCGGTGGTGACCACCACCACCGCCAACCAGATCACCACCTCGTCGGTGTCCTACCAGGACGTGGGGTTACAGATCACGGTCAAGCCCAACATTAGCCTGAGCGATGAGGTGAACCTGGAATTGAATGTGGAAATGAGCCATATCACCAAGCGCATTCCCGGCTCGGAAAACGTGCCGGCCACCTTCGAGCTGGGCTCACGTTCGACCAAGACGCTGCTCACCGCACGCAACAACGAAACCCAGATAGTCTCGGGGTTGATCCGCACCGCGGACATCGACGAAGGCTCGGGGTTGCCGTGGTTGAGCCAGATCCCCTGGATCGGCAAGAAGCTGTTCGGCACCAACCAGAGCACGCAGCAGAAGACCGAGATCATCCTGCTGCTCACACCGAGGATCGAACGCAACCTGGACTTGCCGATTTCGCAGATCAGCACCTTCCACAGCGGCACCGAGGCACGCAGCTCGACCGAGGGCATGATTTTGCGCGACACCACCGAAAAAATGATCCTCAAACCGATCGGAGGCGACCCGACGCCCGCACTGCCACCGCCGATGCAACAGCCGGACTCAACCTGGCAGGCACTGCCGCCACCGTTGCCGGAGTTGGTGCCCAAGCCTGCGCCCGGACCTGCACAACCTTAACTTCTGATGGAGATCAAAATGTGGGAGGGGGCTTGCTCCCTCCCACATTGGGTTAGCGCACGACGCCTTCTTCTATGAGCAGTTTGAGAATGGCTTGCGCACCCGCTTCAGGGCTAAGCCCCTTGAGCACCTGCCCCCCGCCACCGCTGGCCTTGGCCGTGGCGGCTTTCATGCGGTCGGCGCCGCTCTTGGCCTTGATCACCTTGAGGCGCTTGGGCCGAGGCTTGGCCGGTTGCAGCACCGCGCCGGTGAACAACTCGTCTTCTTCGACTTCCACTTCATGGGCCGCCAGCTCACCGCGCTGCGCCGGGCCATACGCGCTTTGCCGAGGCTTGGGCGCGGCGTTATCCACCGTCGCCAAAAACGGCAGACGCACCTTCAGCCGGCGCCGCTGACCGCGCGGCAAGGCCTGCAGCACATGGGCCACACCGCCTTCAATCGCCTCGACCTGAGCCAGCCCGACAATCAACGGCCAACCCAATTGCTCGGCCAGCAGGAACGGCAGCATGCCCGAACCTTCACCGGTTTCCGCCTGGCTGCCGGTGAGCACCACCTGCGCGCCAGCGTCGCGCAAATAGTCGCTGAGCACCGGCAACGCGTCGGCGCCGGCCGGTTGTTCGAGCACATGCAGTTGTGGCAGCCCCATGCCCAGGTAGCTGCGCAAGGTCGGCTCGGCAATGTTGCCGGCGTGCAGCACCTGCAACTTATCCCCAGCCATTTGCAGGCCCAGTTCGACGGCGCGGGCATCTTGCTCCGCACGCCGTGGGCGACCCGACGTGGGGTGGGCACCGATAGAAACCAGGCTGATTACATTCGTCGTCATGGCCATATCCTTAAGCCGCATCGCGCTTGGCGCCGTTGCGGTAGGCCTCGACCGCATCGATCAAGGCTTGCAGTATCGCGGCGCTTTCGCCGATCACCGACAAGTCGGCACGCTTGATCATGTCGCAACCGGGGTCGAGGTTGATCGCCACCACCTTGTCGCAGGCACCGATGCCTTGCAGGTGCTGGATCGCCCCGGAAATCCCCACGGCCACATACACCCGCGCCGTGACCCAGGTGCCGCTGGCGCCGACCTGGCGATCACGCGCCATGAAGCCATCGTCCACCGCGACCCGCGAGGCGCCTTCGGTGGCGCCGAGCGCGGCGGCGGTCTGGTGGAACAGGCCCCAGTCCTTCACGCCGTTGCCGCCGGAGAAAATGAATTCCGCTTCGGCCATCGGAATCGCCGCCGGGTCGACCGCCACCGCACCGAGGTCCTCGATACGCGGCAGGCTGCGCGCCAGGGTTGTGGATAACTCCACGGGCAATACTTCGTGGCGGGTGTCGCTGACCGGATCGGCGCATTCCACCGCAGCCAGGATCAAGCGCGGCAATGCTCGCACCAGGTCTTCCTGACCTGCGCCGGCACGGCCTATGCACTCCTCGCCCTTGATCTGCCACACCCGTGTGGCCGGGCGTTCCTTGAGGCTGGCGGCAAAACGCCGGCCCAACTCGCCGCCACCGCTGCGGCTGTCGGGCAGCAACCAATGGCGCGGGTTGAACTGGTTATCCACAGCGCGCAGCCCCTGCACGCGTTGCTCCGGTGAATAACCATCGAACTCGTGGCCGTCCAGCACCAGCAGGCGGTCGACACCGGCGGTGGCAAACGCGCTTTCCTTGTGCTCGCCAAACACCACCGCCAACACCGCGCCGTCGTTGCCGGCGAGTTGCCGCGCCAGGCCCAGCAGGTCGCGGTCGTGGCTGCTCAGGCGGCCGCCGACCATGTCCGGCACTACGTTGATGTAGAACGCAGGCGCGGGCACCTGATGCAGCGGCAATTGCACCTCCACCGCAGCGGTGCGTTTGGCCGCGCCGCCCTGCTGGGCGCCGCTGCGGTCAATGCGCTTGATGCCGTTGGGGCCGATAAAACCGACACCATGCACGTTTTTGCGGATAACGCCGTGAGGCCCCATCCAGCTGTGTTGCACAGGCTGCATCGCCGCGTGCAGCGGGTGCAGACGGTTACGGGCAATCCATTCGGCCCGTGGGTCGCGGCGAATAATGTCGCTCATCAGTGCACCTCCGCAGGTTCACGTTTAGGCGCTTTCGCCGGCGCAGAGTCTTCAAGCAACGCGTCGGCCACCAGTTCGGCAATGTCCTTGATCAACGGGCGTGGTTCGACCACACCTTCGAGCATCGCGGTGCATTGCGGGCAACCCACGGCCACCAGTTCGGCGCCGGTTTCGCGGATGTCTTCCATGCGCATGTCCGGGATCCGTTGCTTGCCGGGAATGTCGGTAATCGGCGCCCCGCCGCCACCGCCGCAGCAGCGCGAACGGAAGCCCGAACGTTGCATCTCCTTGACCTCGATGCCCAACGCACGCAGCACTTGGCGCGGGCCTCGTACTCACCGTTGTAGCGGCCCAGGTAGCATGGGTCGTGATAGGTCACGCTGTTGCCTTTGTGCTGGCCCAGGTTCAGCGCGCCGTCGCCGATCAGCTCGGCCATGAAGGTGCTGTGGTGCTGCACGCGGTAGTTGCCGTTGAAGGCGCCGTACTCGTTTTTCAGCACATGGAAACTGTGCGGGTCGCAGGTGACGATGCGCTTGAAACTGTACTTGGCCAGGGTCTGGATATTGCGCGAGGCCAGCAGTTGGAACGTCGCTTCATCGCCCAGGCGTCGGGCCACGTCGCCGCTGTCGCGTTCTTCCAGGCCGAGTACGGCGAAGTCGACCTTGGCCGCCTTCAGTACCTTGACGAAAGCACGCAGGGTGCGCTGGTTGCGCATGTCGAAGGCGCCGTCGCCTACCCAGAACAACACGTCGGCACTGCCTGTGTCGCTGAGCAATGGCAGGTTCAGATCCGCCGCCCAGTTCAGGCGACCACCGGGGGCGAAACCGCCAGGGTTGTCGGTGGCGATCAGGTTTTCCAGGACTTCGGCACCCTTGTTCGGCGTGGCGCCTTTTTCCAGAGTGAGGTGGCGGCGCATGTCGACGATGGCGTCCACGTGCTCGATCATCATCGGGCATTCTTCCACGCAGGCGCGGCAGGTGGTGCACGACCACAAGGTCTCGGCGTCCACCAGGCCGTTGACGATCGGCTGGTGTGGGTTGCCGCCGTGTTCGCCGATCGGTTTGCCTGGATACGGGCTACCGGCGAACTTGGCATCGGTGCCACCGGCCAGGCCGACCACCATGTCCTGGATGAGTTTTTTCGGGTTCAGCGGCTGGCCGGCGGCGAACGCCGGGCACGCCGCTTCGCACTTGCCGCACTGCACGCAGGCGTCGAAGCCGAGCAGTTGGTTCCAGGTGAAATCCTTGGGTTTTTCCACACCCAGGGGCGCGGTTTTGTCGCTCAGGTCCAGCGGTTTCAAACCGGTGGAGCGCCCGCCACCGAAGCGTTCGGCACGGCGGTGCCAGGCCAGGTGCAGGGCACCGGCGAAGGCGTGCTTCATCGGCCCGCCCCAGGTCATGCCGAAGAACATCTCGGACACGCCCCACAGCACACCGACGCCCAGCAGTGCCGCCAGCAACCAGCCGCCGAAGTCCGCCGGCAGAATCCCGGCCACCGGCAAGGTCACCAGGAAGAAGCTCACCGAAAACGCCATCAGGCTCTTCGGCAGGCGCATCCAAGGGCCCTTGGACAGGCGCGCGGGTGGGTTGCGGCGGCGCAGGTACATGAAGATCGCGCCGACAAACATCAATGTCGACGCCAGCAGCAGCGCATAGCCAAGAATGCGGCTCTGCAAGCCGAAACCGTGCACCAGGATCGCCAGCAACGCCGACAGCACAAAACCCAGCGCCGTGGCGACGTGGGTATTGGCGATGTATTTGTCGCGGGCGACCACGTGGTGCAGGTCGACCATGTAGCGCTTGGGCATGGCCAGCAGGCCGCCCAGCAGGTCGACTTTGGAGGCTCGGCCACGGCGCCACATGTTCACGCGGCGCAGGGCGCCGAGGACGGCGAGGCCCAGGGCGGCAAACAGGAGAATAGGCAGCAAGGTGTTCAACATGGTGAAGCTCCCACAGACCACACAAAACTAATGTGGGAGGGGGCTTGCCCCCGATAGCGGTGGGTCAGCTACAGCTGTATCAACTGACACTCCGCCATCGGGGGCAAGCCCCCTCCCACATTTGAATCCAGTCGGCTTAGAAATCCTTGCACAGGCGCAGGGCGTCATAGATGGCGGCATGGGTATTACGTTGCGCCACACAGTCACCAATGCGGAACAGCAAGTACCCCTCGCCCGCTTCGCTCAGGCACGGCTGCGGTTTGATCGCGAACAGGGCTTCGACGTCGATCTGGCCCTTGTTGCGCGACCCTTCCTTGAGCCCGTAGTAGATGGCTTCGTCCGGACGCACGCCGTTCTCCACCACCACCTGGTCGACCACCCGTTCTTCCTTGGCGCCGGTGTATTCGTTCTCCAGCACCGCCACCAGCTTGTCGCCCTCGCGGTAGACCTTTTCCAGCATCATGTCGCCGGTCATGATCACTTCCTTGGGGTACATGCTGCGGTAGTAAGTCGGGAACGACGTACCGCCAATCGCAACGCCCGGCTTGATGTCGTCGGTGACGATCTCCACCTGGCTGCCCTTGTCCGCCAAAAAGTCAGCCACCGACATGCCGGTGAACTCACAAATGGTGTCGTACACCAGCACGTTCTTGCCCGGTGCCACCTTGCCGTCGAGTACATCCCAGCTGCTGACGACCAAACCTTCGGCGGCGCCCCAGTGTTCGTTCTGCTCGATAAACGGATGCCCGCCCACCGCCAGTACCACCACGTCCGGACGCAGGTCCAGGATGGTTTCGGCATTCGCCGCCACGCCCAGGCGCAGGTCGACTTTCAAGCGTGCCAGCTCCAGTTGGAACCAGCGGGTGATACCGGCGATCTGGTCGCGTTGCGGGGCCTTGGAGGCAGTGGTGATTTGCCCGCCGATAAATTCTTTCTTCTCCAGCAGGGTCACATCGTGCCCACGTTCGGCCGCTACGCGCGCCGCTTCCATCCCGGCCGGGCCGGCACCAACCACCACCACTTTGCGCTTGGGCCCGGTGGATTTCTCGATGATGTGCGGCACGCCCATGTATTCACGGGAGGTGGCGGCGTTCTGGATACACAGCACATCCAGGCCCTGGTACTGACGGTCGATGCAATAGTTGGCGCCGACGCACTGCTTGATCTGGTCGATCTGGCCCATCTTGATCTTGGCGATCAGGTGCGGGTCGGCGATGTGCGCACGGGTCATGCCGACCATGTCCACATAGCCGCCTTCCAGAATCCGCGTGGCCTGGTTCGGGTCCTTGATGTTCTGCGCGTGCAGCACCGGGACCTTGACCACTTCCTTGATGCCGGCCGCCAGGTGCAGGAACGGCTCCGGCGGGTAGCTCATGTTCGGAATCACGTTGGCCAGGGTGTTGTGGGTGTCGCAACCCGAGCCCACCACACCGATGAAATCGAGCATGCCGGTGTCGTCGTAGTACTTGGCGATCTGCTTCATGTCCTCGTGGGACAGGCCGTCCGGGTGGAACTCGTCGCCGCACAGGCGCATGCCCACGCAGAAATCGTCACCCACTTCGGCGCGCACGGCCTTGAGCACTTCCAGGCCGAATTTCATGCGGCCTTCGAAGGTGCCGCCCCATTCGTCGGTACGCTTGTTGACCCGTGGGCTCCAGAACTGGTCGATCATGTGCTGGTGCACGGCGGACAGTTCCACACCGTCCAGGCCACCGGCCTTGGCGCGCTTGGCGGCGCTGGCATAGTTGCCGATCACGCGCCAGATTTCTTCCGGCTCGATGGTCTTGCAAGTGGCACGGTGCACCGGCTCACGCACGCCGGACGGCGACATCAGGGTCGGCCAGTTGAAGCCGTCCCAACGCGAGCGACGGCCCATGTGGGTAATCTGGATCATGATCTTGGCGCCATGCTTGTGCATGGCGTCGGCCAGGTTCTGGAAGTGCGGGATGATGCGGTCGGTGGACAGGTTCACCGAACTCCACCATTCCTGGGGGCTGTCGATGGCCACCACCGAGGAGCCGCCGCAGATCGCCAGGCCGATACCGCCCTTGGCTTTCTCTTCGTAATACTTCACGTAGCGGTCGGTCGTCATGCCGCCGTCGGTGGCATACACCTCGGCGTGCGCGGTACTGAGCACGCGGTTGCGGATGGTCAGTTTGCCGATCTGGATCGGCTGGAACATTGCTTCGAAAGCCATGGCACGGTCCTCGGCTTACAGCGGCTTGACGGTGAACAAACCAGAATCAAAGCCCTCTTCGGAGCCTCCGTAGACTTGTTCGGCGACGGTGCGGATGTTGCTGCCACGCGCTTGCAGGATCTGGTCCATGGCACCGGCAAACCAGCCGGTGAACATGTAGTCCACCTTGCGCCCGACCTTGCCGTACACGTAGACGAATGCCGAGTGTTCGAGCTTGACGCTGGCAGTGCCTTTGTCGAGGTCGATGTCCTGGATCTTGAACAGGCCCCAGCCGCGTTGCGACAGGCGCTTCATGTAGTGTTCGAACACCGCGACGCCTTCCAGGCCGTGGCACTCGGCTTCTTTTTCACACCAGTGCCAGGCGGATTTGTAGCCGGCCTTGTAGAGGATCTCGGCGTAGGCGTCGGCGCCCAGCACTTCTTCGATGCCCATGTGGTTGTTGACGAAGAAATGGCGCGGCACGTACAGCATCGGCAGGGCGTCGGAGGTCCAGACACCGGTTTCGCTGTCGACTTCGATTGGCAATTGCGGGGCGATCTTGGCCATGGAAACTTAACTCCAGAAAATTCGTTTTAATGCCCGCCGCGCGAATGGCGGCGGGTGAAGGACTAAGCGAGCGGTGGCTTATTCGCCCCAGACGTCTTTCAATACATTGACCCAGTTCTCGCCCATGATTTTGCGTACCACACGCTCGGAATGGCCGCGTTTGAGCAGGGTCTCGGTGAGGTTGGGGAACTCGCCCACGGTGCGGATGCCCAGCGGGTTGATGATCTTGCCGAAGCTGGTCAGGCGGCGGGCGTAGCCCTTGTCATGGGTCAGCATTTCGAAGAAATCCTGGCCATGGCCCTGGGTGAAGTCGGTGCCGATGCCAATGGCGTCTTCGCCGACGATGTTCATGGTGTATTCGATGGCTTCGGCGTAGTCGTCGATGGTCGAATCGATGCCCTTGGCCAGGAACGGCGCAAACATGGTCACGCCGACAAACCCGCCGTGGTCGGCGATGAACTTCAGTTCTTCATCGGACTTGTTGCGCGGGTGCTCTTTAAGGCCCGACGGCAGGCAGTGGGAGTAGCACACCGGCTTTTTCGATTCGAGGATGACTTCTTCGCTGGTCTTGGAGCCGACGTGGGACAGGTCGCACATGATGCCGACGCGGTTCATCTCGCCGACGACCTCACGTCCGAAGCCCGACAGGCCGCCATCGCGCTCGTAGCAACCGGTACCGACCAGGTTCTGGGTGTTGTAGCACATCTGCACCACACCCACGCCGAGCTGCTTGAAGATCTCGACATAGCCGAGTTGGTCTTCAAACGCGTGGGCATTCTGGAAACCGAAGATGATGCCGGTCTTGCCCAGCTCCTTGGCGCGACGGATGTCGGCGGTGGTTTTCACCGGGATCACCAGGTCGCTGTTCTCACGGATCAAGGTCTGGCTGGCCACGATGTTGTTGATCGTGGCCTGGAAGCCTTCCCACACCGACACGGTGCAGTTGGCGGCGGTGAGGCCACCTTTGCGCATGTCCTCGAACAGGTCGCGGTTCCACTTGGCGATAATCAGCCCGTCGATAACGATGCTGTCGGCGTGAAGTTCGGCTGGGCTCATCAGGCTGTCCCCTTTTTGGCGATTCATGCGCCGAATCGTCTGCCGGCGCTTTGGGGCCAGCATATGCCCAGGGGCCGACAGAGCCGGGTGCAAAAACGACAGGGGAATTGCCGAAAGCGTCAATCCGCGACAAAGGGTGTTAAGAGGTGTCTGACTGGCGGCTGTTATTTGTCTTACGCTTGAGCCAGAATTCCCGCATCAACTGATATGAGACGGCGCAATGAAATCGATTTTCCTGGCTTTGGCACTCATCGCAACCGGCGTCCACGCCGCCGAAGACACCGACAGCACACCGTGCGACGGCATCGAAAACGACAAACAAACCCTGGAATGCGCCTCCTATAACAGAACCACCGCTGAACAATTGTTGAAAGACAACTACCAGGCCCTGCTGGAACGCATGGGATCGACCTACGGCCACGACAAGACCAAGCTGGCGGACATTACCGCTCGTCTGAAGGACGCCCAACAAAAATGGGAAAAGCTGCGTGACGCCGATTGCGCGGTGGACACCTTCCCGGCGGTGACCGGCACCAAGGCGTATGCGATTGCACAGAATGATTGCCTGGCACGGATGAGCGATGAGCGGTCGGAGTTTTTGGAGTCGATTGGCCAGGAATAAGCGACAATCCCCGCCACTTTTAATCTAAACCAAGGCCATTCATGAGCATCTGCGGCATCGAAATCAAAGGCAGTGAAGCCATCATCGCGGTCGCATCGCTGGGCAACCAGGCGCTGACCCATGTGGCCCTGGCCACCAAGAAAATCGCCCTGGAAGACGACGATGAGGCGGCCAACGTCAAAGCCTTCGCCGCTCAGGTGAAGGCGTTTGTGCAGGCCAACGCCATCACCCGCATCGCGATCAAGAAGCGCAGTAAGAAAGGCGAGTTCGCCGGCGGCCCGACCACCTTCAAGATTGAAGGGGTATTTCAGCTGCTGGACGGGGTTGAGGTGACCTTGCTGTCGCCGCAGACCATCAATGCGCAGAACAAGAAGCACAGCTTTGAACTGCCGGCGACGCTGAACAAGTATCAGCATGAAGCCTACAAGGCGGCGTGTTCGGCTCTGCTAAAAAAATAAGCCACAGCACAGTCCTATGTGG
>NZ_JAFHKI010000205.1 GCF_016937615.1 Pseudomonas lactucae
CGCTTACATGTCTTGCAACTTGATCGCCTGCCCGGTAGTCACGGGAGCAAGCTCCCTCGATACAGGTTCAACCCCAGATGTGTAGATACCTATGCCCGCGCAGGGCAAGCCTGCTCACCACAAAAAAGGTGTATTCACACCATTGAGTCATGTGTTCTTCAGACCCTCGTTTGGCAATCGCCCCAAACCTGGCGTATCAGTGCTTTCATCTTCAGCGCCTCAGCCCAACGATCACTGATCTCGCGCCCATCCGCGCCGATAATCGCATAAGGCGGCGGGCCCAGTTCGCAGGTGAACGACAAACTCTGCGGCGTATCGGCGCGGGCCAGCCAGTCTTCGATGCCGTAGCGCCACCAGCCGGTAAAACGCTCGACCCAGGCTTGATGCTGGGGAAACTCCAGCGATACCTGCACCTGCTCGCTACTGGCCACGCGCCCATGAAAACCCCAGCTGTGACGCAGGATCGTGCGGATCTGCTCATCGTCCTCGACTGCGCCCGGCTCGGGCAGTTCGCGCCCGACCACGTAGTGGGACAGGTCGGCGAGCAATTTTAAATCGGGCATCTGCGCCAGCAGGTCGAGGGTGAACAGCAGATCATTAGTCAGGCGATAACGGTGGGTTTCCAGCAGCACCGGAAAGTCCACCTGCTCGGCCAGGCGTTGCCAGCCCTCGATCAGCCGGGCCGCTTCGGCCTGGGTGCGCGGGCGCACATCGGCTTGCAGGGTGAGGTGGTGGCAGCCATAGCCGCTGATCACATCCAGCGCGGCAGCCAGGTCGTCCACCGATTGCGGGAACAACTGCCCTTCGACCTGCAAGCCCCTGGCCGAGGCGGCGGCGTGCAGGCGCGCCACCTCGGTGGGCCGCCAATAGTGATCGGTGATGCCGTCGAAACCGGCCTCGGCAATTCGATCCAGCTGCGCGTCGAGCGTGCCGGGTTCGGTTTGCATGGCCCACAGCGATTGGAATACCACGAATTGGCGCATCGTCAGCCTCGCAGCAACTGTTTAAGGGACAGCTCAGGATCGGCCAGGCCGGCCGGGTTGAGCGGGATATGGGCGCTGATCAGGCGTTCGCACAACTTGATGTCCTTGGCCACGCTGTTGCCCAGGCCCCAGCCGCAGGCGCCTTGCAAATGGCCCTCGGCATCGAGGTCGAACAGCAGCAGGCCGCCTGCCGGCAGTACGCGACTGACCGTCGCGGCGCTCATCACACCCACCGTCTGCAAGCCCCAATCGTACTGGTCGGACCAGAAACCGGGGATCGCGTCAAAAGCCACCTCACGGCCCAACAGATTCAGCGCTGCATGCCGCCCCTGCGCCTCGGCGTTGCGCCAGGTTTCCTGGCGTTGATACTCACCCGCCAGGCGAAACTCGCAGACATCGCCAGCCGCATAGATGTTCGGCGCGCTGGTCCGCAGGTACGCGTCCACGCGAATGCCCTGCCCGACCTCCAATCCTGCGTTGGCGGCCAGTTCGAGATTGGGTTGCATGCCGATGCCCACCACCACCAGGTCACAGGGCAGCACCTGCCCGTCAACCAATTGCACGGCGTCGTCATGGATGGCTTCCACTGCCACGTTCAACCGCACATCGACCCCTTGACCGCGGTGCAGATCCAACAGCGCCTGGCTGATCACCGGCGGCAATACCCGACCCGCCAGACGCGGCCCGGCTTCGAGCACGCTGACCTCACAGCCCAGGCTTCGGGCCGTGGCGGCGACCTCAAGACCGATAAACCCACCGCCGACAATCACCAGCCGCGCGCCGGGACGCAAGGCACTGCGCAGGGCCACGGCTTCATCATGGGTACGCAGGTAAAGCAGGTTGCCTTGCGCTTGAGGCAAACGCCGCGCCCGGCCGCCAGTGGCCAGCAGCAAACCGGCATAGCCCAGCCATTGGCCGTCGGCGAGTTGCAGCCGCTGTTGCTGTGGCTGCAACCGGGTCACTGGGTTAGCGGCGATATGTTCGATATTCAACTCAGCCATCCGTGCGCTGTCGCACAGGCTGCACGCCGCCAGGTCAGCGGTGCCCTGCAGCAACCCCTTGGACAGCGGCGGCCGCTCATAGGGCAGGTGCGGTTCGTCGCCGATCAGCACCAGGCGCCCGGTGTACCCTTCTTCGCGCAGGGTCAACGCCGCACGGCCACCGGCATGGCCGGCGCCGACGATGATCAGAGCGTCGCTCATCATCACGCCGTGACGGCGAGTAACACCCGCCCCGCTTCGACCCGCACCGGGTAGGTCTTGAGGTTGACGCACACCGGCGCGCCGAGGGCCTTGCCCGAGCGATAATCGAAACGCCCGTTGTGTTTGGGGCACTCGACCACATGGTCCATCACCAGGCCGTCGGCGAGGTGGATTTTCTCGTGGGTGCACAGGCCAGCGGTGGCAAAAAATTCATTGTCGGCGGAGCGGAACACCGCGTAGGTGTGGGCACCGTGATCGAAGCGCAGCACGTCTTCCTCGTCTATTTCGCCCACGGCGCAGACGTCGATCCATTGATCGTTCATGGCGTTATCTCTTGCTTTAAGGAGGATTAGCTAACAGCAGCTTGTGCATGTGTCGGGGCATTGGCAGCCGGTTCTGCCTGGGAGCGAATCGGCCGCTGCACGAAATACGTCGGGTCGCTGCGCTGCTTCCAGAGCGTCGGGATGATCTCTTGGTAAGCCTCGAACAGATTGGCGTACGGCGGCGGGCAGTCGCCGCGGATCTCTTCGTGCAATTGCGCCAGGGCGTGGTATGGCACCATTGGGTACATGTGGTGCTCAAGGTGGTAGTTCATGTTCATGTAGATAAAGCGCAGCACGCGGTTCATGTAGATGGTGCGGCAATTGCTGCGGTGGTCGAGCACGTCTTCGGCCAGGCCCACGTGCTGGGTCAGACCAAAGATGTAGCCGAGCCAGGCGCCATAAATACTCGGCAGGCCCACCAGCATCAGCGGCAGCCAGCTGTGCAGGTACAACGCCGTGCCGATGAGCACCGCATAAAGACCCACCCAGATCTGCGCGGCGCGGAACACCTTGGGCCACTCCGATTCAGGGATAAAGTCCTGCTCCTGGGCACTCATCCGGCCGACCGCATGGCGTGCCACGCCGCTGAAGGTTTTCCAGGCCAGGGGCAAATTGAACAGGCTGAGAAACATCATCCACGGGCTCGGCGGACGCGGCTCGACAATCTCCGGATCACGCCCGACGACGATGGTGTCGGTGTGGTGGCGGGCATGGCTCCATCGCCACACATGGGGTTCGAAGATGCACATGAAGCACGCGACCTGGTACAGCACGTCATTCATCCAACGGGTCTTGAATGCGGTGCCGTGGCCGGTCTCGTGCCAGCGCGGGTTGGAGGCGGTGCCGTAGAGCACACCGTAAACGATAAAGAACGGCACGCAGGCCCACGAGCCCCAAAACCAGACGCCACCCGCCGCGGTGGCGACCAGCGCGCTTACCCATATGGCCGTGTCGAGCAGCGCGGGGCCGTCGCGGCGCTGCATCAGTTCTTTCATGCGTTTACGGGAAATCGGCGATTGATACCAACTGGCCGAGACCAGGCCTTTTTCAGCCGCGCGTGCAGCTTCGGGGCCGGTGAGGCTGTAGTCGCGCCGGGCGGTTTGGGCGGTGTGTTCAGGCATTGTTATTGTTCTCCGCAAGCGAAAAGTTTCAGATGCTTTGCGAGACCAACCATAGAGTGCAGCCAAATCCCTCTCAAGGCCTTGAATCCATTCCCTATCAAGCTATCATCCAGGCCCAGCGGGGCTTGATAGTTTTCTATCAAGACGCACAAGGGGCCAGCCATGCACAACAACAAACGCCCAACCATCGCCACTGTCGCCGCCCAGGCGGGCCTCAGCGTGGCCACCGTCGACCGCGTATTGAACGCGCGTGCGCCGGTGAACCCGGACACCGCCGAACAGGTGTTCCAGGCCGCCGAAGCCGTGGGCTATTTTGCCGCGCGGCTGATCGGCCAACGCATTCGCGAACGTCGCCCCACCTACCGTTTCGGCATCCTGCTGCTGGGCACGGCCCAGGCGTTCTACGCGAACCTGGCGCAGTCGATCAGCGCCGCCGCCGAGCATCACGCCACGGCCAACCTCACCTGCCAGTTCGACTACATCAATGACCGCACGCCGAGCACCATCGTCGCGCAGATCGAGCAATTGGCCGTGCAGTGCGACGCGCTGGCAGTGGTCAGCTTTGCCCACCCGCTGATCAACGCGTGCCTGGCACAGATCCGTGCGGCCGGCGTGCCGGTGGTGGCGCTGCTCTCGGATATTCATGAGCAGGCCCTGGAGCCCTACGTGGGCCAGGACAACCACGTGGTCGGGCGCACCATGGGCTGGTTGCTCGCACGTACCTGCGGTGCGCGCAAAGGCAGCGTAGGGATCCTGCTCGGCGGCCATCGCTTCCTCGGCCACCAGGCACGGGTCGAAGGCCTGCACAGCTACCTGGCCGAACACGCACCGGGGCTCAAGCCGCTGGAACCGCTGATCAACCTGGACAACTGCGACATCACCGAAGAAGCCACCCTCGACCTGATCAGCCGCCACACCGACCTGCGTGGGCTGTGCGTGGTGGGCGGCGGGGGCGACGGCATCATCAGTGCCCTGGCACAACTGCCCAAGCGCCCGGCGCTGTGCTGCATTTTGCAGGAGTCAACCGAGCTGTCACGCCAGGCGTTGAGCCAGGGCCTGATCGATGTGGTGATGGACTCGCAGCCGCGCCAGACGGCAGTGGCGCTAGTGGAACTGCTGGTGCAATTGCAGAGCGCCGAGGGGTTTGATGCGGTGCGGCATCGGGTGCATATAGCGCCGCGGATTGTCACCTCCGAGAATCTTTAGCGCGCCCGACACTCAACCTTCAACCCGCCCTCCTCCTGCTCGTGGCTTTCAATCACTACCGGCAGGAAGCGGCGGATCACCGCCATGTTGCTGTGCAAATGATCGCTCATCTGCGCGGTGGTAAAACTGCCACCGCCCGCCAATGCCATCGGCAACAGCAGTTGATCGGCCAGGTGTTCGCCCACCGCCGTGTCGCTGGCCTGCCATTGCAGGGCCTGGTTGATCGCCTCATCGGCCACGGTTTCAGCGCGAACCCTGGCCATGCCAAAGGCGCTGAACACTTCGGTGACGTGCTCGTGTGCATACTCCAGCATCAGCACATTGCCCGGGCCTTGATCGGGGTCTATCTCGACCGCAAACAACTGCGCCAGGCGCAAGCCCAGTCGCTGGCGTACGCGCTTGAACTCACGCTCGCTCACCTGGGCCGGCAGGCCTGCGCTCAGCGTGGTCGCCCGCGCTTGCAACAACGTGCCACGCTGCATCAGGTGCAACGGCGCCAGTTCGCCGGGCTGGATAAACGCCTGCAACTCGCCGCCACCGGCTGGGACGAAACCATGCCGGACCAGCGTCAACTCGACACGCGCGCCCATGCGCCGCAACAGCGGCAACCAGGCGCGTTGCAAAAAGTCCACTGGCGGTGCCAGCGGGTTATGCGTGCCGCCGCAAAGGGTCACGCGGCTGGCGGTCGGTGCCCGCAGCAACGCCGGCAACAGCGTTTGCAACACCAGAGTGCAACTGCCCGCCGTGCCAATCGCAAAGCGGTAGTCGCCGCCCGAAATCGGCCCCGGCGCAAAGCGCAGGGTTTGCGACCCCAGCTCAGCGCCTTCCACCCGCGCGCCACACACCTGCGCCGCTGCCAGCACGGCCGTCAAGTGTTGGCGCATCAACCCCGGGCGGCTGCGCTTGGCACGGATGTTCCTGATGAACAACGTCCGCCCGGTTAC
This sequence comes from Pseudomonas lactucae, assembly GCF_016937615.1. GTDB lineage: Bacteria > Pseudomonadota > Gammaproteobacteria > Pseudomonadales > Pseudomonadaceae > Aquipseudomonas > Aquipseudomonas lactucae. The sequence continues at coordinate 5,780 of NZ_JAFHKI010000205.1, forward strand.
CATCGACAGGCTCACGCCACTGCGCAATACCTGACCACCGCCGATGGCGCCCTCCAGTTCAATCACGTCCTGTTTCATAACCATCCTTATGCAAAGCGTTTGACCGTGTCCCGCAGGTAGCGGTCCAGTCGTTGCGAGTCTTCCCGAGTGCGTGGCAATACCGGCACCTCGCGCTCCAGCTCAGCCGCGATGAAGGCATGCAACGCCGGCCGCCGCGGACCATAAGCCGCCTCACCGGCATTGCGTTTGAGCGCCAGCAACGTCGCCACTTCGTCCAACAGAGCCGCGTCGTTCACCGTGCTCAGCAAGTCGGCGAAGGTCATCGGCGGCCGCCCCAGGCCTAGATCGATCCAGCGCACCGCCAGCAACGGCCGCAGCACGTAGAAGTACTTCTTGAAACGTACCGTTTCGCCTTGCAGGTAACCACGAAAGGTCTTCCTGGCCATCGACAGGTAGTGATTGCGCGCAGCTGGCGGGCTGTAGAAGGCTTCGGCCAGCGCCCGCAACTGCGCGGTGACCTCGGTTTCCTGGCGATACACCAACGGCGAATCCAGCCACTCCAGCAACGTGGGATTGGATTTGCGCAGCAGACCCAAAGTCTTGCGCAGTTCCCAACCACTCACGTCCAACTCGTCATCCAGCGGACGTTCGATCACATCGCGCTGCGCATCCACCTGCATGAACCAATCAGGTTTTTCCACGTAGACGAAGCGCACATCGTAGTCGCTGTCGGTGGACGCAAAGCCCCAGGCGCGGCTGCCGGATTCGCAGGCATACAGCACTTTCACATTGCGCTCGCGCTCTATTCGGTCCAATTCCTGCGCAACCCGGGCGCGCATGGCGTCGCTCAATGGGTGCCGTTCTTCCCTTTGCATCTCGATTCCTCCGTTTATCCCTTGACGCACACCACCTGACGCAAGGTGTGCAGCACTTGCACCAACTCGCGCTGGGCGTGCATGACTTGGTCGATGTCCTTGTAGGCCATCGGTATTTCGTCGATCACATCGGCGTCCTTGCGGCACTCCACATGGGCGGTCGCGCGGATCTGGTCGGCGACGGTGAAGGTGTTCTTCGCCTGGGTGCGGCTCATGGTGCGGCCGGCACCATGGCTGCACGAGCAGAACGATTCTTCGTTGCCCAGTCCGCGCACGATGAAGCTTTTTGCGCCCATGGAGCCCGGGATAATCCCCAGCTCGCCTTTTTTCGCGGAGACCGCGCCCTTGCGGGTCACCAAGATGTCTTCGCCAAAATGCCGCTCTTTTTGCACATAGTTGTGATGGCAGTTCACCGCTTCCAGCGCCACTTCAAACGGTTTGCTGATCACCTGTCGCGTGGCCTGGACCACCGCGCGCATCATTAACTCGCGGTTCTGGCGGGCAAAATCCTGGGCCCAGCCCACGGCTTGCACGTAGTCATCGAAGTGCCGGCTGCCCTCTTCGAAATACGCCAGGTCGCGGTCCGGCAGGTTGGCCAGGTGCTGGCGCATGTCTGCCTGGGCCAGCTGGATAAACAGGTTGCCGATGGCATTGCCCACACCCCGCGAGCCGCTGTGCAACATGAACCAGACACGGTTGGCTTCATCCAGGCACACCTCGACAAAGTGGTTGCCGGTGCCCAACGTCCCCAGGTGCTGGCGGTGGTTGCTGCGCTCCAGTTGCGGGTACTTGTCGGTGATCGCCTTGAAGCGCGGATGCAACGTGGCCCATACCTGATCGGCCTGGGCCGGCACGTCTTCCCACGCGCCTTTGTCACGGCCTTTACGGCTGCGGGTACGGCCATGGGGCACGGCGGCCTCGATGGCACAACGCAGCCCATGCAGGTTATCGGGCAAGTCACCGGCCATCAGCGTGGTGCGCACGGCGATCATGCCGCAGCCGATGTCCACCCCTACCGCCGCCGGAATGATCGCGCCCACGGTGGGAATCACGCTGCCGATGGTCGAGCCCTTGCCCAGGTGCACATCCGGCATCACCGCGAGGTGCTTGAAGATAAACGGCATTCTGGCGGTGTTCATCAGCTGCTGACGGGCTTCGGGCTCCACCGGAACGCCTTCGGTCCAGAGCTTGATCGGTTTGCCGTTGGCGACTTCCAGCAGTTGGTAGGTGTTGTTTTGCATGATCTGAATTCTTTTTTGAGAAGCCGACGTTGCGGCGTTGTCCTGGTGATAGCAGCAGACGTGCCAGGTTTTCCGCTCGCGGCTAAAAATACGTAATACACTGTTTTATATGAGTATTTTTATTTGATATTTTTTATCGCTGAAAAAGCGGTGACAAACCAATCGCCCTATTCCTATCCTTACATATCGTTACTTATATTTTGGTCCAGCCATGAAACACAAGCGCACGGTCGCCATCGGATTTATCGGTTCCAAGCTGGATCGCGTCGGCAAGGGCGCCAATCGGTGGAACCACTGGCGTCCCAGCGTCGGGCTATGCCAGCAGGATGACCTGCAGATCGACCGCCTGGAACTGATCCACGACATCGACGCACGCGATGTCAGCCTTGCCGAGCGAGTGCGTGCCGACATCCAGCAGATCTCGCCCCACACCGAGGTGCGCCTGCCGCCCGATGCCGCTGGCCAATCCCTGGGATTTCGAAGAGGTGTACGGCGCGTTGCACGACTTCACCGGTGCCTACCGCTTCGACACCGAGCGCGAGGATTACCTGGTGCATATCACCACCGGCACCCACGTGGCGCAGATTTGCTGGTTCCTGCTCACCGAAGCGCGCACCCTGCCGGCCCGCCTGATCCAGACCTCCCCCAGCCGACGCCTGGATGCCGACGCACCCGCCACCGGCACCCATGCCCTGATCGACCTCGACCTGTCGCGCTACGACCGCATCGCCTCGCGTTTCGCCCACCAGCGCCTGGAAGGCCTGGCGTTTCTCAAATCCGGGATCGCCACACGCAACCCTGCCTTCAACGCCTCCATCGAGCAGATCGAACGCGTGGCCGTGCGCTCAACCGCGCCGATGCTGTTGATCGGCCCGACCGGCGCCGGCAAATCCTTCCTCGCCCGGCGCATCTACGAACTCAAGCGCAGCCGCCATCAACTGCAGGGCCGCTTCGTTGAAGTGAACTGCGCCACCCTGCGCGGCGATGGCGCCATGTCCGCGCTGTTCGGGCATATCAAGGGCGCCTTCACCGGCGCGCAAAACGCCCGCGACGGCCTGCTGCGCGCCGCCCATGGCGGCATGCTGTTCCTCGATGAAATCGGCGAACTGGGCCTCGACGAACAAGCCATGCTGCTCAAGGCCATCGAAGAAAAACGCTTCTACCCGATGGGCGCCGACACCGAAGTGGCCAGCGACTTCCTGATCATCGCCGGCACCCACCGCGACCTGCGCGGGCGCGTTGCCGAAGGGTTGTTTCGCGAAGACCTCTATGCGCGCATCAACCTGTGGACCTTCGACTTGCCCGGCCTGGCGGGCCGCCGCGAAGACATCGAGCCGAACCTCGACTTCGAGTTGGAGCGCCACGCACGCGAACAAGGCCGTCGCGTACGTTTCAACCTGGAAGCGCGGCGCCACTACCTGGCATTTGCCTGCTCCAGCGAAGCGGCGTGGTTGGGCAACTTTCGCGAACTGTCCGCCTCCATCACACGCATGGCGACCCTGGCCGACAGCGGGCGTATCGATCAAGCCCAGGTCGAGGAAGAAATACAGCGCCTGCGTTATGCCTGGGGAATTAGCGCACCCCACGCGTGCCTGCCGGCCGACCTGGATCTGTTTGACCAGTTGCAACTCAAGGCCGTCATCGACATATGCCTGCAATCCGACAGCCTGTCCGATGCAGGCCGACGCTTGTTTAGCGTGTCACGCCAGGCCAAGGCGCAACCGAACGATGCGGACCGGCTGCGCAAATACCTCGCGCGGTTTTCGATTGATTGGAAGCAGTTGAAGCCGTAGGGCAGGCGGTAGTCCCGGTGGATGAGATCAACGGCCACGGTGGGATTTTACCTCACGCAAAAATTCATCCACCTGGGATTTGAGCCAGTGAAACAGCCGGGCGATATCAGGCTCTGACTGACGGCCATTTCGGCAGATGATGTAATAAGCAGCAGGCGACATCATTGCAGGAGCGTCCAGCGCCAATAAGGAGCCATCTTTCAATGCGTCATGGACCAACGCAGTCCTGCCCAAGGCAATCCCGCCGCCTTTGATCGCCAGGCTGATGGCCAGGCTGGAATCCGGAAAGCGCGGCCCATGATGATGGGGCGGTGCGGCGAGGCCCTGAAACGCGAACCAGCTTTCCCAGCTTGGACACACCTGGTCATCGACCCGATGAATCAGCGGGTACCGCGCGATCTGCGCCAACACAATATTGCCATTCACACGTTGAAATTCCGGTGAGCACACAGGGAACACTTCATCGCGCATCAACAGCTCAACATGGTGGTCCGGATAGTTTCCATGCCCCATCACCACCGCAACATCGAATGGATGAGCACTCAAATTGGCGCTGCTTATGTCCGCGCTGTTCAGCACCAGGTCAAGGTTGAACGAGGCTTCTGCGTAAGATCCATGCATCCTGGGGATCAGCCAGGATGAACAGAGTGAAGAGGTGCAGGAAAGGTAAAGCGGCGAGGACTTGCTCGGATTCAGCGAATGAAGCACCGCATCCAGCCCTTTGAAAAAAACCTCGGTCACCGGCAACAAGGCCTGCCCTGCTGCCGTGAGCTTGACCCCCCGTGAATGCCGCTCGAACAGTTGCAAACCCCACCACTCTTCCAGGCCCGCAATTTGATGGCTGATGGCACTGGCGGTGAGATTCAACTCGGACGCAGCGCGCGCAAAACTGCCGGTTTGCGCAGCACTGACGAAGGCTTGAAGCATCGGCGTGGGTGGCGGGCGCTGGGCCATCAGGTGCTCACCTTGATCAGAATGATCCCGCAAACAATGACGAACGCCGAAAGCATCCGTCGCCAGCCGAACCGCTCATGGAAGAACAGCGCAGCAATGATGGCGCCGATAATAACACTGGTTTCCCGCAGCGCTGAGACCTTGGCCACCGCGTCCAGCGACAGCGCGAACAGCACCAGACCATAGGATGTCAAATAGAACACTCCCCCGATCACGCCCACGCGCCAATGGCTACGCACAGCCTTGACGAGTGCCGGCCGCTCCTTGAAAAACGCCAGTAACGGGATCGGAATGCTCTGGCATACCGTGAGATAAAGAATGTACTGCAACACCGTCTCACTGGCCCTTACTCCTTTGGCATCCACCACCGTGTAGGACGCGATAAATACCCCCGCACACACCGCCATCAGGATCGGCTTGAACATGTGCGCGGTCATCCTGCGCAAAAAGGTCAGGCTGATGATCCCCCCACAAATCAGAAGAACCCCAGCCATCGCCTGGAACGACAGGCGTTCACCCAACAGGAAGTAGGAAAAGAGCGCGACCAGCACCGGCGGTACGCCGCGCATCACCGGGTAGACCTGGCCGAAGTCGCCGGTTTCGTAAGCCTTGATCAGGAACAGGCGATAGACCGTATTGAGTACCACAGAAACCAGCACATAGCCCCACACCTCCAGGCTCGGCAGATCGACCAGCGGCAGCGCCGCCAGGCAGATCGCAAATGCGGTGCCATCAACCATCGCCAAGGTCATGAAGCGGCTACTGCCGGCGCGGACAACGGCATTCCAGGTGGCGTGCATGAAGGCGGAAACCAAGACTAGGGTGATGGCGATATCGGCGTTGTCCATTGGGCTCGGCTAAGTGGGAAATAAAGGCGACTATTCAACGCTGCCCAGCACACCGACCAGAAGCGAAAACTTGTCAGCGCTACGGTGAAAGTTCTTCATATCAGACTTACTGCCACACACCGAAGAACTCGCTGAGACAGGCGGGTTAATGGCACTTGGTCATGATTTGTAAAAGGCCAGCAAGGCGCCTCCCTTTTAATTGCAGGACGTTTCCTAGACAATCTCCGCCGCCTTGTGCCTGTTGCAATCGGTGGCTAGTCTTCGCTGCGTCGCTGGATTTCAGTGATCGGGTTTAGCAGCCTGACATCAATAGGCACACGGTTCACCTCTGCGTTTTATGGTGGCTGTGCGCGGGGCACCCTCGGGTGCGCTGGTTTTCCTATTGACCGGTCTGCTAACCCGCGTACAGCTGCCACCCTCGTTTAGCAGCGTTGGTGGTAGCTCCCTTGCTCAATAGGAGTTACACAATGAATAAAGTCCTACCCGACCCACCCCGCGACCCCGCCAAAGACCGTGCCGCCTTCAACCGCGCCATCGACCACTATTTGCCCACCCAAGGCTTTCACGCCATCAACGAAGACCTGAGCTTCGAAGACGCCCTGCTCTACACCGCCAGTTTGCTCGACAGTGCTTCGGCGACTGCGCTGGATTGCGGCGAGGCGCTCGACAATCCTCAGCGCGCGAAGATTCTGGCGGTGTGGCATTTGCTGGAGATTGCCAGGGCCACAGTGGATCGCTCTATCGAGTGCATGAAGCCCTCGGCCTAAACTCAGTTCAAATGTGGCAGCCAAGCCACACCGACTCAGCCAGCCAGAGGCCAACCGATGCGCGCGGCACGGCGCAGGCTGGCCTTGACGACCAAGCGGTGAAAGGGGGCGATCACGAAGAGGTAGGCCCGGCCCAGACGGTTGTGGCACTGGACCACGGTTGAAAAAACCAGTTGGCGACTGCCTTGCGCCTCTGCCTCTTCAGAACACAGGACCGATATCCGGAAGTCGAGGTGCATGTCGTCCTCTCCCAACACGATTTCAGCCTGGTTCGTGCTGTAGACCTTGAAGGGGCCAACCCGATCAGCCAGTGATGCCAGATGCTTGGCTGTCTTGAGACCCAAACACACAACGAGAGTGTCTCGCACTTTCAGGAGCCATCCGATCCAGGACGGCTGGTGGAAAAGGATGAATCGAGCCAGCAGATCCGGATTGCTCGATGTGCCCGCCGGGAGCCGAATCGCAAAGGCGTCCGCCAGGTTCATCGACGTGTAAAGGTGGGTAATGCCGGACCTCGAGGGGACGGGTACGCACATAATGGGTTCAACTTCGCGGGGCATCGGGATCTCTCCTTAGATCTGACTACTCAATAGGTTTCTTGCTGCCCAGCCGGCAGAACCGGGCGCAACGTCGCACGGCACTTGTCGGCATCGAACCCAATCAACCAACCATCCCATCCTATAGTGCGCCGACCGGCACCCGCCAGCGCAGAGTTGCGCCATACCCTCTCATCCGCCCCGAAAATCCCCGGCACTCAACCCAAACCGACTCATCTTGTTATACAGTCCACCCCGCGACACGTTCAGCTGTTGAGCAGCCAGGCGGATATTGCCGCCGGTGTTTTTCAGCGCGGCGACGATGGCATGCATTTCGTGGCTACTCAGGTCTTGGGCGGGTTGAGGTTCATACGCTCGGGCCAGTGGGCGGGGCCTGGCGTCCAACGGCAAATCGCCAGGCTGGATCAACTCGCTCATGGCCAGGTTGGTTGCCCGTTCGATGGCGTTTTCCAGCTCGCGCACGTTGCCCGGCCAGGCATGCTCCGAGAGCAAGGCCAATGCCTGCGGCGAAAAACCCTTCACCGATTTACGCAGCGAGCGGGCACAGCGCGTGAGAAAGTGCCGTGCCAGCAGTGGGATATCGTCGCGGCGCATGCGCAGGGGCGGTACGGTCAGGTTCAGTACGTTGAGGCGGTAGTAGAGGTCTTCGCGAAAGGCCCCCTCCGCCACTGCCTGGCTGAGGTTGCGGTGGGTGGCGGCGATGATGCGCACATCCACTTGGCGTGCGCTTTTGGCCCCGACGCGCGCAATCTCGCCTTCCTGCAACACGCGCAGCAGGCTGACCTGGGCGTCGAAGGACATGTCGCCAATTTCGTCGAGAAAAATGGTACCGCCATCGGCCAGTTCGAACTTGCCCGCCGCCCCGCCCCGGGCCGAGCCGGTGAAGGCGCCCTCGACATGGCCGAACAGTTCGCTCTGCACCAGGTCCCGTGGAATCGCGCCGCAGTTGACCGCCACGAACGGGCCGTTGCAACGCTCGCTGGCGTTATGGATGGCCTGGGCGAAGAGCTCTTTTCCGGTGCCGCTCTCCCCCAGGATCAGCGTGGTGGAATCACTGCGACTGGCAATACGCGCCAGGTGCAGCGCATCCTGGATCGCCCGCGATGTACCCTGGATGGTGTCGAAGGTATAGCGCGCCTGGGTACCGACAATACGCCGGGTGATTTCGCGAATGCGCCGGTTCTCGCGCAGCGACACAATCACCCCGCCCTGCTCCAGCGGGCACACCGAGACCAGGCACGCGAGTTGGCTAAGGTCGTGCAGGTGGAAGGTGCAATCCAGGTCGCGCACAGGCTCACTCGGCGGATCGCTCAATTCACTGCGCCCCAGGCGCTGGAACGGACTGCCGATCAGCTCCAGCCCCACTCCGAACAACTGCCGGGCATAGCGGTTGAGCGCCTTGATGCAACCACGCTCATCCAGCACCACCAACCCTTCGTTGAGCACTTCGAGCATGGCCCGCTGTTCTTCGAGCAATGCTTGCAGCGCCATCTGCCGGGAGACGGCCTCTGCCGCGGCCTGCACCGTGCCCAGGGTGTGGAAGTGGAACCAGCCGGGTTCGGCGGTGAGGGTGAGCATGGCCAGGGTCTGGCCCTGGGCATTCTTGATCGGCGCGGCGGCGCAGTGCATGCGGCGCTGGCGCAGGCCGACGGCGAAGTTTTCTTCGGCCAGCACGTAGACCAGACGGTCCTCGGCCAATGCCAGCCCGGTACAGTTGGTGCCTTGTACCGACTCCAGCAAGCGACTGCCCACCGGGGTGATATCCAGGCCGCAAAAATACAGGGTGGTGCCATCGACATCGGTGAGGTTGATATGCCCGCGAGGGTTGTAGGCCAGCAAGCCATGCATGACCTGCGCGGCGGCGGCGATCAGTACGCGATGGGTGGCCAGAGTGGCCGCCAGGGTTGGCGCCGCGACAAAGCGATACTGGCTGTCGGCGGGGTCGACAGCGGCCTGGACACTGCGCCGCCAGGATTCCCAGATCACTTGGCGGACACCAGCTGGGCGTTGCACCCGGCCATCCTGGCAATCACGCCACGCCTGCTCCAGCGCGGCAATGGGGCCCTCATTCAGCGCCGCAGGCCCCAGGTCCGTGAGGTAATCGAGGTCTTGTACGCTGAAGGCCATGTTCATTCGCCGTCTCCATGTTCACGTTTTTGACATGTCAGTATAGGCATGTCATAAAAATGAACACTTACTGTTTATAGATTTTATATAAACCATTAATTATCAATAACTTATAAATTGGCACAGCCCTTGCTCTTACCCCTTTGCCCGCCAGGAACGTCCTGGGGCCAACAATAAGAAGGGGTCACCACATGAGTAAACAAAACATCCGCCTGGGCCTGATCGGTGCCGGTCGCATGGGCAGCTTCCACGGCCTGACCGCCGCGCGGCATATCCCCGGTGCCCGCCTGACCGCGATAGCCGATCCCACCCCTGGCCAGGCCGCGCGCCTGGCGGCTGAACTGGGAGTAGACAAGGTCTACACCGACCCACAACAGTTGCTCGACGACCCGGACATCGACGCGTGATCATCGCCGCCCCCGCCCGCCAGCCATGCCGAACTGGTGATCAGCGCCGCCCGCGCCGGCAAAGGAATCTTCTGCGAAAAACCCATGGCCATCACCCTCGATGAAGCCGACCGCGCCATTGCCGCCGCCGCCGATGCCCGCGTTGCGTTGCAGGTCGGC
>NZ_JAFHKI010000206.1 GCF_016937615.1 Pseudomonas lactucae
TGACACACCGCCGACGCAGCTCGCCAAGGCTCGGCAGCTGCTACGCAAAGCATTCGGGAGTCGCACCGCCCCTCCCACATTTATGCCCTGGATTTGTCCCGAAACCCTGCTGTAATCAGTGCAGTGCCCAGAGGGGCGCTGAAGTAAATCTGCAGGGAGCATCACTGATTTACTGCTTCGGTAGAGCGATCTATCAAGGACGTGTGGCATGTCGTTGTTCAAGCGTTCAGTCACAGAGGGGCTGGGTACGTTTTGGCTGGTGCTGGGCGGTTGCGGGAGTGCGGTGCTGGCCGCCGCGTTCCCTGCGGTCGGGATCGGGTTGCTGGGGGGTGTCCCTGGCGTTCGGGCTCACCGTGCTGACCATGGCGTTTGCCATCGGGCATATCAGCGGTTGTCACCTTAACCCGGCGGTATCGGTGGGGCTGGTGGTCGGTGGACGGTTTCCGGCCAGGGAGTTACCGGCATATATCGTGGCGCAAGTGCTCGGCGGGGTTACCGCCGCCGCCTTGCTGTACTTCATTGCCAGCGGCAAACCGGGTTTTGAACTGGCCGGCGGCCTGGCGTCCAACGGCTATGGCGAGCATTCGCCGGGCGGTTATTCGATGACCGCGGGGTTGGTCTGTGAGCTGGTGATGACAGCGATGTTCGTGCTGATCATCCTCGGCGCCACTGACCCGCGCGCCCCAAAGGGCTTCGCCCCCATCGCCATCGGCCTGGCCCTCACATTGATCCACCTGATCTCCATCCCCGTGACCAACACCTCGGTCAACCCGGCGCGCAGTACCGGCCCGGCGCTGATCGTGGGCGGGTGGGCGATCCAGCAACTGTGGATGTTCTGGCTCGCGCCAATCCTTGGCGCGGTAATCGGCGGTATTACCTATCGATGGCTGGGTAAGGAGGAAACTGACACCTGAAACTCCCTTAGTAGCAGCTGCCGAGCGCAAGCGAGGCTGCTGCTACGGTCAGCCTTGATGGGCCTGCATGTATTGGCGCAATAATTGATTGATACGCGTCTGATAGCCCGTACCCTGACCTTTGAACCATTCAAGAACATCAGCATCAAGTCGAATCGTGACAGCCTGTTTCACTGGAACACGCAATTGCGCATTCCGAAAAAACTCAGCGTCCAGCTCGGGAATATCGCTGGTATCAATTTCTTCGTCATTCATTTTGGCCAAGCGCTCCCAATCAGTTTTCGATGTTTGCGTCATAGTATTTGGCCTCCTTCTTGTTTGCTTTTCGGGCAGAGATAATGCGGATCACATCACCACGCCGCTCTGTGTATACGACCACACCTATCAACAATTTGATCCAACCAATACCGATCCATCGTTCCTCGCCATAATCCGCTCGATCATCGCGTAAGGCCAGCATCGGATGCCGAAAGATATCCGGAACGTCGTTGAAATCGATGCCGTGCTTAGAGATATTGGCTGCATTCTTGGATTCATCCCACTCAAACTGCATGGCACGCCCTGTATGTACTTTTGTACATACATGGTAGTCCATTCATAGTTTTGGGGCCTACCCACCAGACCGACGGGCTCAGCCCTGCCGATAAGGCAGGGCCGCCCTCGCCTCTTCGGCATACGCCACAATCCCCACCCGCTCGCGCTCGAGGAAGTCTTCCACGGCGTTCTTCAAACCCGGATGGCGCAGGTAGTGCCATGAACGGGTGATCACCGGTTCGAATCCGCGAATCAGTTTGTGCTCGCCCTGGGCGCCGGCGTCAAAACGTTGCAAGCCGTGGGCGATGGCGTAGTCCATGCCCTGGTAGAAACAGGTTTCGAAATGCAGGCGGTCGAATTCCGCCAGGCAGCCCCAGTAGCGACCATAGAAGCTGTCGCCACCGATCAGGCTAAAGGCCATCGCCACCGGCCGTGTGCCTTGCTTGGCCAGCACTACGCGGATGGCCTCGGGCATGCGTTCGGCCAGCAGGCTGAAAAAGGCACGGGTCAGGTACGGCGATTGGCGACGTACCGCATAGGTATTGGCGTAGCAGGCGTAGACAAAATCCCATTGCGCCTCGCTCAGCTCATGGCCTTGCAACCATTGGAAGTCGATCCCCTGCCCCGCCACTTGTTCGCGCTCCTTGCGCATCTGTTTGCGCTTGCGCGAACTCAGGGCGTCGAGGAAATCCTGGAAGTCGCGATAACCACGGTTCTGCCAATGAAACTGGCAGCCCAGGCGCTGCATCCAGCCCGGTTGCAGGGCCAACGCCTCGTCGGCCAATGCATCGGTGAAGTTGATGTGCGCGCTGGAGAGCCCTTCGATTTCCAGGTAGCCCGGCAGGCTGTTGAGCAGTTCGAAGCCATCCTCGGCGCTCGCAGCCAATAGCCGTGGGCCGCTGACCGGGCTGAACGGCACGGCCGTGAGGAGCTTGGGGTAGTAGTCGATACCGGCCCGCGCGCAGGCGTCGGCCCAGCCATGGTCGAACACGTACTCGCCGTAGGAATGCCACTTGCGATAACCCGGCAGTGCCGCCACCAGCCGATCACCCTCCCAGTGCAGCAGATGCTCAGGCTGCCAACCCGTATGCGCGCCGACGCTGGCGCTGTCTTCCAGCGCGCTCAGGAACGCATGCCGCACGAACGGTTGGGCCTGCGGCACCAGGGCATCCCAGGCATCCGAGGTGATTTCGGACAGGTTTTGCAGGCGTTGCAGCGGCATCGGCATCCTCACTACGTCGGGGCGTGAAAGCCTCGCGAGTATCGCTTATCGCCGCCCCCGGCACACCCTTAAATCGGCATGACAAGGCTCTAAAACAATAGTTCCGAACATGAATAAATTGTCATGTAGATGACATCACTTCGCCACTGCGTGGTCACAAACCGCCGCGATACTGACGCCTGTTTTTAGAGCGCCCGGTGCTGCCGGGCGGCTATTTTCCGTCCGTCATCGGTCGGTTGTGTCCTGGATGGTTTGCCATCCCTCCTCACTTTCGGAGATTGATATGCGTCTTGCTTCCACCAAAACTGCGGCGATCCTGTGCGGCGGCCTGTTATTGGCCCTGAGCATTCCGGCCAGCGCTGCAGTCGACGCTAAATTGCTCGACATGCTCAAGGCCAACGGCCAGATCACCGCTGCGCAGTACACCGAACTGCAAAACGAGTTGGCCAAAGACCAGAAAGAACAGCAGATCGCACGGCAAGCTCAACAAGAGACCAACGAACAAATCGCCGCCACCGCTAAAAAAACCAACGAATTGAGCAGCTTCGACCAGAAGCTGGCCTGGGCCGCCAAGACCCAGTTCAAGGGTGATGTGCGCTTCCGCCAGGAGACCATCAAGATCGATGGCGAACCCAACAACGGCGGGCGCGACAAGGACCGTCAGCGCATTCGTGCCCGTCTGGGCGCCTACACCGAGATCAACCCGCAAGTGGACACCGGTATTCGTATCGCCACCGGCGGCGGCGACGATGCGCGGTCCACCAACCAGGACCAGGATGGTTACTTCGACAAGAAGTCGATCTGGCTGGACCTGGGCTACATCGACTACCACCCCGACCAGATCAAGAACCTGCACGTGATCGGCGGCAAGATGCTGCAGCCGTGGGTCAACATGGGCGACGTGATCTGGGATAGCGACATCAACCCAGAAGGCCTGGCCCTGACCTACAAGTACCCATTGGGTGGCAGCGCCGAGCTGTTCGGCAGCATCGGCAACTACAACCTCAAGGACAACGTCGACGGCGACGGCGTGCAGTTCCGCCACGACCTGCGCTTGACCGCCGGCCAATTGGGCTCGCGTTTCTCGCTCACCGACAACCTGAAACTGACCGTGGGCGGCAGCGTCTACGCCTACCAGAACGACGAAGACAGCCGCTGCGCCACGACCACCACGCCGTGTGCGCTGGCGGTCAACGGTAACTCGGCCAACGAAGAGTTCCGCCTGTACGAAGGCTTCAGCCAACTGGATATCGGCGGCCTGGCCGTTCCGCTGTCGCTGTATGGCCAATACGTGAAGAACAACGACGCCTCCACCGATCAGGACACCGCCTGGTTGCTGGGCGCCAAGTCCAAGGTCTTCGGCTTCAACCTGGACTACAACTACCGCGATACGCAACGTAACGCCGTGGTCGGCGCCTTTACCGACTCGGACTTCGCCAACGGCACCACCGGTTCGCGCGGCCACAAGCTCAAAGTGGGTTACGACATCGACAAGAACTTCGCGGTCGGCGCCACCTACTTCCTGACCAAGGCGGATTTCGCCAGCCGTACCCAGCGTGACGCCAACACCAACACCCTGCAGCTGGACGCAGAAGCCAAGTTCTAAAGAAGCAGCTTCAAGCGGCAAGTGGCGAGCTTCAAGCAGAAGCGCGCCATTTGCCGCTTTTCACTTGTAGCTTGCAGCTTGTCACTGCTTATTGATCCTTACGACGCTCGGCCGCCAGCCGCTGCGCCAGGGCATCCACATCCTCAACCGGCTCTTCGGGCATGATCCTCAGCGTCGCCTGCATCAGGCGCATCTGGCGGATAAACCGGCGGCAGTTCGGGCAGAACATCAAGTGATGACGCACCAGCAGGCGCTCGCGAAAGGTCAATTGCCCATCGAGGTAGTCACTGGACCGCGCCACTTGTTCTTTACAGGTCAACATTCGCCCGTTTCCTCAAAATGCTCCACCGTGGCGAAGACTTTAAGCCGTGCTCGATGCAACAGCACACGGACATTGGAGAGCGTGAGTGTCAGGAGATTACAGATCTCCTCCAACTCCAGGCCTTGGCGCTCGCGCAGCACCAGCACGCTGCTTTGCAGCTCAGACAAACTCAGTATCGTATGTTCCAGGCATTCGCGCAGTTCATCTTCGGTGAGCAGCGCTTCCGGCGTGTCCTGGTGCCAGGCATACGGAGCGACAGCCCAGTGACCGTCGTCGGGGCTGAAGCGATCATCGCCGATGGTGCCGTGGGGCGACGGCAAATCGTCGAGCAACACCTCGCGACGATTTTGCTTGTAGCGGCCCTTGGCGGCGTTCGCGGTGATCGTCAACAGCCAGGTCTTGAGGCTGGAGCGCCGTTCGAACTTGCCCAGGTTGCGTACCACCGCCAGCCAGGCGTCCTGCACCACTTCATCGGCATGGCGCTGGCCGACGATCGCATAGGCCACCGCGCGCATGGCGCTCTGGTAGGTGGTGACCAATTCCTTGTAGGCCCGCTGCTCACCCTCGAGCAAACGTTCAAGCAGGTGCGTGTCGTCCGCTGCTGCCATTGTCTACCTCGATTTCACTCTGCAAACCCGGTTCCTGTGTGGGAGGGGTTGGGCAAGCCCTGATGCCAGTCAGTTAAGGACGAACACCGTACCTGTGGCGAGGGAGCTTGCTCCCGTTGGACTGCGCAGCAGTCCCATTCT
>NZ_JAFHKI010000207.1 GCF_016937615.1 Pseudomonas lactucae
GAAGAACGGGACCTCAAGGGCCTCTAACCAACACCTCGGTCCAATGTGGGAGGGGGCTTGCCCCCGATAGCAGTGTGTCAGTCAATACATCAGTGACTGAACCACTATATCGGCAGCCCTCCACATTGAATTGGGTTCCTTCAGTTGCTGAGCACCATTCTCTCTTCGCCGACTTCCTCGGCATACCGCGCCACCACCTTCTGACACAATCCCACAATCTCCTCCACCAGCTCTACGCCCACGCGCCACGACACCACCACCTGCAAGTTCGGCAAACGCTGCGCCATCGGCAACATCAGCAATTCCCCGCGCGCCAGTTCTTCACTGACCAGCACTGGCGGCAATGCGCCAATCCCAAACCCGTCGCGCAGCAAGCGCGTGATCGCCGACACTGAATTCACGCAGTTCATGCGTGGCGCGGCTACGCCGTTGGCCTGCATCAGGCTCAGCACATCCTGGTGCGGGTGGGAGTTTTTCGAGTAGGTGATGATGCGTTCCTGGGCCAGTTCGGCGAGGGAGGCATAGTCGCGGTTATAGATCGACTGGCTGGCGACGATCCAGGCCATGGGGTGGCTGCACAACTCCAGGCTGCGCACGGTTTCCAGGCGCAGCAGATCGGTTTGCAGAATCAGATCGAGGAAGCCTTTTTGCAGCTGATCGCTGAGGTTGAGCGCGGTATCGGCGACCAATTCGATTTCCACCAGGGGAAACTGGTCCATCAATTCGGCGACCAGCGGGCTGAGCCACGTGTGGATCACCGTGTCCATCGCGCCGATGCGAATGCGTCCGACCTTGCTGCTGGTGGTCTCCAGGGACTGTTTCAACCCCTTCATGGTCACCATCATCTGCTCGGCGTAATCGAGCACCTTCACCCCGTCCGGGGTCAGGCTCACGCCGCGTGAATCACGCAGAAACAGCTTCACCCCCAGTTCGCTTTCCAGCACGGCAATGCGGCTGGAAATCGACGCCTGGGTGGTGAACAGCTTATCGGCGGTCAGGCGAAAGCTCTTGAGCCTGGCTACCCAGACGAACGTTTCGAGAAACTTCAAATTCATGGGATCAACTTTTCTTATGCATGGATCGGTTTTTATTAGTTGGACGCGTCGCGGGCAAGCGCCAAAAATCGAGCCATTCCACGATAAGCGTGGTTGGGTGTCAGGACAACAGCGTTGCGGGATTTTGGTAAAAGATCCCACACTACAAAAAAACAAAGCCTACAGGAGCGACCAGCGTGAGCCGCCTTTTACTCAATTGCGACATCGGCGAAAGCTTTGGCAACTGGACCATGGGTCTGGATGCCGAGGTCATGCCGTTCATTGATTGTGCCAATGTGGCGTGCGGCTTCCATGCCGGCGACCCGAGCATCATGCGCAAGACCGTCAGCCTGGCGCTCAAGCATGGCGTGCAAGTCGGTGCACACCCGGCCTATCAAGACCTGCAAGGCTTTGGCCGTCGCTCCATGCAGTACACGTCCCAGGAAATCCAGGACCTGTTGCACTATCAGATCGGCGCGCTCGACGGCATCTGCCGGGCGCAGGGGGCGCGGGTCAGTTACGTCAAGCCTCACGGCGCGATGTACAACGACATGATGGCCAACCCCGCGCAGTTGCGTGCGGTGATCCAGGCCATAGCCGCCTATGGCGAGTTGCCGCTGATGCTGCTGGCCACCTGCGACAACAGCGCGGCCCAGGCCCTGGGCGACGAATACGGCGTAACCCTGTGGTTCGAAGCCTTTGCTGATCGTGCCTACGACAACCACGGTCACCTGGTGTCTCGTCAATTACCGGGCGCGGTGCACCATGACGTCGAGACCATCGTGCAACAGGCCCTGACCATTTCCCGTAGCCAACCGCTGACCGCCAGCGACGGCAGCCCTCTGGTCCTGCAGGCCGATACCCTGTGTGTACACGGCGACAACGCCAGTTCGGTCGCGGCGGTGCAGCGTATCCGCGAGGCGTTGAAGCCAGCATGAAGCCACGCATTGAAGTGGTCGCCATCGACTGTCTGATGGTGCGTCTGTTTGACGTGATCGCCGAAGCCAACATGCCGTGGATGCTCGCCGCCACCCAGCGTCTGCGCAATGAGTTCGGTGCGGCGTTGGTGGATCTGGTGCCGTCCTACACCACCTTGATGGTGCATTACGACCTCGCCGCGTTGAACCCGGCTCAGGCACGCGAACTGATCGACCAGGCGCTCACCGACCTGCAACCCCTGGCCCAGGGCAGCGGCCAGTGCCACGTGTTGCCGGTCTGGTACGACCTGAGCGTCGGCCCCGAGTTGACGTTGCTCAGCCAGCGCAGCGGCCTCACGGTAGACGACGTAATCCGCCGCCACAGCGCCCATGAATACCAAGTGTTCGCCCTTGGTTTCGCCCCTGGTTTTGCCTTTATGGGGCTGGTGGACGAACGCCTTGCCACTCCACGCCTGAACACCCCGCGCAAGCGCGTGGCGGCCGGCAGTGTTGGCATTGCCGAACGGCAAACCGCAGCTTACCCAGTGGTTTCCCCCGGCGGCTGGAACCTGATCGGCCGCACCCCGGCCAAGCTGTTTGACCGCGAGCGTGACGGTTACAGCCTGATGCAACCCGGTGACACGGTCCGTTTTGAATCGGTTGATCACGCCGAGTTTATCAACTTGGGTGGCGACGACACGCCGTTGGAGACGCAGGCATGAGCCGCTTGATCATCGAGGCCAGCACGCCGCTGTGCCTGTTGCAGGACGCCGGTCGCTTTGGCGTGCGCCACTTGGGCGTGACCCAGGGCGGCGCGCTGGATTGGGTATCGATGTCCTGGGCCAACTGGCTGCTGGGTAATGCGCTGGATGCGCCAGTGGTGGAAATCACCCTGGGCGGGTTTACCGTGCAGGCTGAGGATTATTGCCTGCTGGCCTTGGCCGGTGCGGACCTGGGCGCGTACGTCGACGAGCGCGCCATCAGCCCCGGACGCAGTTTTATCCTGCAAAAAGGCCAACGCCTGCGCTTTACCCAGCCGTTCAGCGGTGCGCGGGCTTACCTGGCGGCGCCGGGTGGGTTTGAGGCGCCGCAGGTGCTGGGCAGTTGCGCCACTGTCGTGCGTGAGGCCCTGGGCGGGGTGGACGGTTTCGGCAAGGCGTTGGCCGAAGGCGGGCGCCTGGCGTATTCAGGCACGGGCGGGGCGATGAAGGTTCTGAACGAGCCCGCCTTGCCCGTTAAAGCGCCGCTGGAGGTGATTGTCGGCGCGCAAATTGGCCAGTTCAGCGGCCAGAGCCTGTTCGATGTGTTCAACACCGACTGGGCCCTGGACAGCCGCGCCGACCGCATGGGCATGCGCTTACTGGGCGCGCCGTTGCAGTATCAGGGGCCGTCGCTGATTTCCGAAGGGATTCCTCTGGGCGCCATCCAGGTACCGCCGGATGGGCAGCCGATCGTGTTGCTCAATGATCGGCAGACCATTGGCGGATATCCGCGATTGGGCGCGCTGACGCCTCTATCGTTGGCGCGACTGGCGCAGTGTTTGCCGGGGGAGAAGGTGAGGTTGGTGCCGGTGGTGCAGGAGACGGCGCATCGGCGGCACATCGAATATTTGCGCCGATTTAAATAGCGCCGCAAATTAAAATGTGGGAGGGGGCGAGCCCTAATGCTAGTCAGTTAAGACTTTGAAAGGGGTAAAAA
>NZ_JAFHKI010000208.1 GCF_016937615.1 Pseudomonas lactucae
TTACCCCCCAAATCAATGTCGAATTCCGGCCAGCGTGTTTGACGGGGCGCCTTAGATCAAGATCAAAAGCCAAAGCCAAAGCCAGAGCAACAGCAACAGCACGCAGTTGTGTAGAAACCCATGCCTACGGCGGGTAACAAATTGGACAAGCTCTGTCGCCTTTTCTTACGAGCTGATACGGATCTGGCACCCTTGTTGCTACCTCCCTTAGTAATTGCGGCGTAGCGTCAAAAAAATACGGGTTGTCGGAGAGAGAAGGTCATGAGCCAGGGTATTGAGTTCAATCGGTTGATGTTGGATATGCGCTCCATGCAGATGGATGCCATGGCTCAACCGAAATCCGTCGCGCCAGCGCCGGAGTTGGGCCAAAGCAATTTTGCCGACATGCTCGGCCAGGCCATCAATAAAGTCAGTGATACCCAGCAAGCCTCCAACCAGTTGGCCAACGCGTTCGAGATCGGCAAAAGCGGCGTGGACCTCACCGATGTGATGGTCGCCTCGCAAAAGGCCAGCGTCTCCTTCCAGGCCCTGACCCAAGTGCGTAACAAGCTGGTCCAGGCTTATCAAGACATCATGCAGATGCCGGTTTAAGGGCGAGATTTAAGTCATGGCAGAAGCAGTCTCCGACAACGTCCCCGCCAAGACAGACGGCAAGCCGCCGCTGTTTGGCCTGTCGTTCCTGGAAAACCTCTCGGAAATGACCATGTTGCGTCAGGTGGGCCTGATGGTCGGCCTGGCTGCCAGCGTGGCGATTGGTTTTGCCGTGGTGTTGTGGTCGCAGCAACCCGATTACCGTCCGTTGTACGGCAGCCTGGCGGGCATGGATTCCAAGCAGATCATGGAAACCCTGGCCGCCGCCGACATTGCCTACACCGTAGAGCCCAACTCCGGTGCCTTGCTGGTCAAGGCTGACGACGTGGCCCGTGCGCGCATGAAGCTGGCCGCCGCCGGCGTGACGCCGTCCGACAGCAATATCGGTTTCGAGATCCTCGACAAGGACCAGGGCCTGGGCACCAGCCAGTTCATGGAAGCCACCCGCTACCGTCGTGGCCTCGAAGGCGAACTGGCGCGCACCATCTCCAGCCTCAACAACGTCAAGGGTGCGCGTGTGCACCTGGCCATTCCGAAAAGCTCGGTGTTTGTGCGCGATGAGCGCAAGCCCAGCGCCTCGGTGTTGGTGGAGCTGTTTTCCGGGCGCTCCCTGGAGCCTGGCCAAGTCATGGCGATCATCAATCTGGTGGCCACCAGCGTTCCAGAGCTGAGCAAGTCGCAGATCACCGTGGTCGACCAGAAGGGCAACCTGTTGTCCGACATGGCCGAAAACTCCGCGCTGACCCAGGCCGGCAAGCAGTTCGACTACAGCCGCCGCATGGAGAGCATGCTCACCCAGCGCGTGCATAACATTCTGCAACCGGTACTGGGCAACGATCGCTACAAAGCCGAAGTGTCGGCCGACGTGGACTTCAGCGCGGTCGAGTCGACTTCCGAGCAGTTCAACCCTGACCAGCCCGCGCTGCGCAGCGAGCAGTCCACCAGTGAACAACGCACCGCCAGCAATGGCCCGCAAGGCGTGCCGGGGGCCTTGAGCAACCAGCCGCCGTCACCGGCCTCCGCGCCGCAAACCACCGGTGCGCGGCAGCCACGGCCGGCGCGATCCAGCCTGGCCAACCGTTGTTGGATGCCAACGGCCAGCAGATCATGGACCCGGCCACCGGCCAGCCGATGCTCGCGCCGTACCCGGCGGACAAGCGTAACCAGTCGACCAAGAACTTCGAGCTTGACCGCTCCATCAGCCACACCAAGCAGCAACAAGGCCGCGTCAATCGCCTGTCGGTGTCGGTGGTGGTCGATGACCAGGTCAAGGTCAATCCGGCCGATGGCGCCGTGACCCGCGCCCCGTGGAGCGCCGACGAATTGGCGCGCTTCACTCGCCTGGTGCAGGACGCCGTCGGTTTTGACGCCAGCCGCGGTGACAGCGTCAGCGTGATCAACATGCCGTTCTCCGCCGAGCGTGGCGAAACCATCGCCGAGCCTGCGTTCTACTCGCAACCGTGGTTCTGGGACATCGTCAAGCAAGTGCTGGGTGTGTTGTTCATCCTGGTACTGGTGTTCGGTGTGCTGCGTCCGGTGCTCAACAACATCACCGGCAATGGCAAGAAACAACTGGCGGCTTTTGGCGGCGGCGACGTCGAGTTGGGCGGCATGGGCGGCCTCGATGGCGAACTGGCCAACGACCGCGTGAGCCTGGGTGGCCCGCAAAGCATCCTGTTGCCAAGCCCGAGCGAAGGTTACGACGCTCAGCTGAACGCAATCAAAAGTCTGGTGGCAGAAGACCCGGGTCGTGTGGCCCAGGTCGTGAAAGAGTGGATTAATGCAGATGAGTGATCGAGCCGCTGTTGCCAAACTGACCAAGGTCGACAAAGCCGCTGTATTGCTGCTGTCGCTGGGTGAGACCGACGCCGCCCAGGTGCTGCGTCACATGGGACCCAAAGAGGTCCAGCGCGTGGGTGTGGCCATGGCGCAAATGCGCAACGTGCACCGTGAGCAAGTCGAACAGGTGATGAGCGAGTTCGTCGAGATCGTCGGCGACCAGACCAGCCTGGGCGTCGGGTCCGACAGCTACATCCGCAAGATGCTCACCTCGGCCCTCGGCGAAGACAAGGCCAACGGCCTGATCGACCGTATCCTGTTGGGCGGCAACACCAGCGCCTCGACAGTCTGAAATGGATGGAACCGCGCGCCGTTGCCGACGTGATCCGCTACGAGCACCCGCAGATCCAGGCGATCGTGGTGGCGTACCTCGACCCCGACCAGGCCGGTGAAGTGCTGGGCCACTTCGATCATAAAGTGCGCCTGGACATCATCCTGCGCGTGTCGTCGTTGAATACCGTACAGCCGGCGGCCTTGAAAGAACTGAACACGATTCTGGAGAAGCAGTTCTCCGGCAACTCGAATGCCTCGCGCACCACCCTGGGCGGCATCAAGCGTGCGGCCGATATCATGAACTTCCTCGACAGCTCGGTCGAAGGTCAGTTGATGGACTCGATCCGCGAGATCGACGACACGCTGTCCGGCCAGATCGAAGACTTGATGTTCGTGTTCAACAACCTCTCCGATGTCGACGACCGTGGCATCCAGGCGTTGCTGCGTGAAGTGTCGTCCGACGTGCTGGTGCTGGCCCTCAAGGGCTCGGACGAAGGCGTCAAGGAAAAGATCTTCAAGAACATGTCCAAGCGCGCGTCCGAACTGTTGCGCGACGACCTCGAGGCCAAGGGCCCGGTGCGCGTCAGCGACGTGGAAACCGCACAGAAAGAAATCCTCACCATTGCCCGCCGTATGGCCGAAGCCGGAGAAATCGTTCTCGGCGGGAAGGGCGGCGAAGAAATGATCTAAGGCGCCCCGCATGTCGAACAAAGATGAGGCGCCCAGCGATCTGATTCGCGCACGGGATGTCGGTGGGTTCGACATCTGGTCGTTGCCCAGTTTCGACCCGCATGTGCCGGAGCCCGAGCCGGAACCGGTGGTCGAACTGCCGGTGGAAATGGAAGAAGTGCCGCTGGAAGAAGTCCAGCCGCTGACCCTCGAAGAGTTGGAAAGCATCCGCCAGGAGGCCTACAACGAAGGCTTCGCGGCCGGTGAAAAAGATGGTTTTCGCAGCACCACGCTCAAGGTGCGCCAGGAAGCGGAGGCGGCGCTGAGCGTCAAGCTGGCCAGCCTGGAGCGCTTGATGGGCGTGCTGTTCGACCCCATCGCCGAGCAGGACTCGCAGCTCGAAAAAGTCATGGTGCGCCTGGTGGAACACATCGCTCGCCAAGTGATCCAGCGCGAACTGGTACTGGACTCCAGCCAGATCGAAAGCGTGATGCGCGAGGCCCTCAAGCTCCTGCCCCTGGGGGTCGGCAATGTGCGGCTGTACATCAACCCGCAGGATTTCGAACAGGTCAAAGCCCTGCGCGAGCGCCATGAAGAAACCTGGCGCATCGTCGAAGACGCCGCGCTGCAGCCCGGTGGTTGCCGCGTCGAAACCGAACACAGCCGCATCGATGCCACGGTGGAAACCCGCATCAGCCAGATCATGGCCAAGCTGTTGGACCAGCAGCACGAGCAAGCGTTGAACCCGGCCGAACCCGACCTGAGCGTGGACCTGGACACCGCCGATGCGCCTTGATCGCACCAGCTTCACCAAGCGCCTGGACGGCTACGTCGAGGCCACCGAGCTGCCCGGCCAGCCGATCCTCGAAGGGCGTCTGTTGCGCATGGTCGGCCTGACCCTCGAAGCCGAAGGCCTGCGCGCCGCCATGGGCAGCCGCTGCATGGTGATCAACGACGACAGCTACCACCCGGTACAGGTCGAAGCCGAGGTGATGGGCTTTTCCGGCACCAAGATATTCCTCATGCCGGTTGGCAGCCTGGCCGGTATCGCCCCCGGTGCGCGCGTAGTGCCGCTGGCCGACACCGGGCGCCTGCCGATGGGCATGAGCATGCTCGGCCGGGTGCTGGACGGTGCCGGTCGCGCGCTGGACGGCAAAGGCGGCATGAAGGCCGAAGACTGGGTGCCAATGGACGGCCCGACCATCAACCCGCTCAATCGCAACCCCATCAGCGTGCCGCTGGACGTGGGGATTCGCAGCATCAACGGTTTATTGACGGTCGCCGCGGCCAGCGTCTGGGTCTGTTCGCCGGTACCGGCGTGGGTAAGTCGGTGTTGCTGGGCATGATGACCCGCTTCACCGAAGCCGACATCATTGTGGTCGGGCTGATCGGTGAGCGGGGCAGGGAGGTGAAGGAATTCATCGAGCACAGCCTGGGTGAAGAAGGCCTCAAGCGCTCGGTGGTCGTTGCTTCACCGGCCGATGATGCGCCGCTGATGCGCCTGCGCGCCGCTATGTACTGCACGCGTATCGCCGAATATTTTCGCGACAAGGGCAAGAACGTCCTGTTGCTGATGGACTCGCTCACGCGTTTCGCCCAGGCCCAGCGGGAAATCGCCCTGGCCATCGGCGAGCCGCCGGCGACCAAGGGCTACCCGCCTTCGGTGTTCGCCAAGTTGCCCAAACTGGTGGAGCGTGCCGGTAACGCCGAGGCCGGCGGGGGCTCGATCACCGCGTTCTATACCGTATTGTCCGAAGGCGATGACCAGCAAGACCCCATCGCCGACTCGGCGCGGGGCGTGCTCGACGGCCACATCGTGCTGTCGCGCCGTCTGGCGGAAGAAGGGCACTACCCGGCCATCGATATCGAAGCGTCCATCAGCCGGGTGATGCCGGCGGTGGTCACGCCGGAACATATGATCCGCGCGCAGCAGTTCAAGCAATTGTGGTCGCGCTATCAACAGAGTCGCGACCTGATCAGCGTGGGCGCCTACGTGGCCGGTGGCGATCGCGACACCGACCTTGCGATTGCCCTGCAACCGCAATTGGTGACCTACCTGCGCCAGGGTCTCAACGACAAGATCAGCATGGGCGAGAGCGAAGCGCATTTGCAGTCCATTTTCGCCCCCGCGCCAGGCGGCTAAGCCATGGCCAACAGCCGCGCCGCCCGCCTGGCCCCGGTGGTGGACATGGCCGAGAAGGCCGAAAAAGCCGCAGTCCAGCGCCTGGGTTACTTCCAGGGCCAGGTACGTCTGGCCGAAAGCAAGCTGGGCGATCTGGAGCGCTTTCGCAGCGAATACCAGCAGCAATGGATCGAGCGCGGCACAAAAGGCGTGTCGGGCCAGTGGCTGATGGGGTACCAGGGCTTTCTCAACCAGCTGGAAACCGCCGTGGGCCAGCAGCGCCAAAGCCTCGCCTGGCACCAGAACAACCTCGATAAAGCCCGTGAGAGTTGGCAAGCGGCGTTCGCCCGGGTCGAAGGCTTGCGCAAGCTGGTGCAGCGCTATATCGACGAGGCGCGGGCGCTGGAAGACAAGCGCGAGCAGAAACTGCTGGATGAACTGTCACAACGTCTTCCGCGCCAATCACAGTTCTGATTAATACAGCAGGGCGAATGTGAGAGGGGCCAGTCAATTAAGGGTGAACACTGTACCTGTGGCGAGGGAGCTTGCTCCGACGGCGGTGGGTCAGTCAATATATTTGTCACTGACCCAC
>NZ_JAFHKI010000209.1 GCF_016937615.1 Pseudomonas lactucae
CCCCGATTGCAGTGGGTCAGCTACAGATAAGCTGACTGACCCACCGCTATCGGGGCGAAGCCCCCTCCCACATTAGTCCTGCTGTGTCTTCTGAATCAGCGGCTCTGGCGTTGTTGTAACAACAGGTTGCTAAACCCGGCGCCGGCCAATTGTTTCTGCGCCACGGTCAGCTGTTCACGGTTGCTGAACGGCCCCACCAATACGCGATACCACGTGGCGTCCTTCACGGTGCCGGACTCCACCGTCACTGACTGGCCCAGCAGAATGATCTGCGCCCGCACGCGGTCCGCATCTGCCTGTTTGGGGAACGAGCCCGCCTGCAGGAAGAACTTGGTCACCGGCGCCGCCTTGGTCTCGGCAACGGGCGGTGCTGGCGGCGGGGTGATCCCGGCCAGCGCCGCCTGGGCGCGGGCGGTGTCGATTTTCGCCGCTTCCGCCGGCGTCACCGGGGTGGTCGGTACCTGCGGCGTCGGCAGGGTTTTCTCCGGCACGGCGTCGGGCGGCACGATCACCTCTGATTCCGGCAGCAGCGTGTAGAAGTCATATTTCGGCTTCACCGGTGCGGTCGGGCTTGGCGCAGTCTTGTTGGCTTCGGCAATTTTGCTGGCTTTCTGCTGTTCCTGCTTGACCCGTTTGACGTCGTCGCCCTGGCCCGGATCCAGCTTCATCAGAAACACCACAAACGCACCGACCGTGAGGCCGATGGCCATCCACAACCAGCCTGGGATCGGCTTTTTCGCCGGGGCCTGGTAGCGGCTGGCGCCGCGCTTGGGTGCAGGTTTTTTCTTGGCGGCCAACTTACATACGCTCCAGAGTTTCCAGGCCCAACAGTTCCAGGCCTTGCTTGAGGGTCCGTCCAGCCAGTGCGGCGAGGCGCAGGCGACTCTGCTTTTGGGCTTCGTCGTCGGCGGTGAGGATTGGGCAGTTCTCGTAGAAACTGGAGAACAGGCCGGCTACTTCATACAGGTAGGTGCACAGGATGTGCGGCGTGCCTTTCTCGCCGACGCTGTTCAACACTTCGCCGAATTGCGCCAGTTTGGCGGCCAATTCCTGTTCGTGGGGCGCATCCAGCACGATGCGGCCTTCGACTTCGCTGAAATCCTTGCCCAGCTTGCGGAACACACCGGCCACGCGGGTGTAGGCGTAGAGCAGGTACGGCGCGGTGTTGCCTTCGAAGTTGAGCATCAGTTCGAAGTTGAAGCTGTAGTCGCTGGTGCGGTGCTTGGACAGGTCAGCGTATTTGACTGCGCCGATGCCTACCACGCGGGCGATGTTGCGCAGGTCGGCCTCGGCCAGTTCCGGGTTCTTTTCCTTCACCAGGTTATAGGCGCGCTCCTGGGCTTCGTTGAGCAGGTCGATCAGTTTTACCGTGCCACCGTCGCGGGTCTTGAACGGGCGGCCATCGGCGCCGTTCATGGTGCCGAAGCCCATGTGCTCCATGTGCATCGGATGGGTGACGAAGCCTGCGCGACGCGCCACTTCGAACACCTGCTGGAAGTGCAGGGCCTGGCGCTGGTCGACGAAGTACAGCGCACGGTCGGCCTTGAGCACGCCGCTGCGGTAGCGCACGGCGGCGAGGTCGGTGGTGGCGTAGAGATAGCCGCCATCGGCCTTGACGATGATCACCGGCAGCGGTTCGCCGTCGGCGGTCTTGAATTCTTCGAGGAACACGCACTGTGCGCCGTTGCTTTCCACCAGCAGACCCTTGGCCTTGAGGTCGTTGACCACGTTGATCAGGTCGTCGTTATAAGCGCTTTCGCCCATCACGTCGGCCATGGTCAATTTGACGTTGAGCAGCTCGTAGATTTCCTGGCAGTGGGACAGCGAGATATCGCGGAAGCGATTCCACAGCGCCAGGCATTCGGCGTCGCCGGCTTGCAGCTTGACCACCAGGCCGCGGGCGCGGTCGGCGAAGGCTTCGGATTCGTCAAAGCGCTTCTTGGCGGCGCGGTAGAAGTTCTCCAGGTCCGACAGCTCGTTGCTGGTGATCGGGTTCTCTTGCAGGTACGCCATCAGCATGCCGAACTGGGTGCCCCAGTCGCCCACATGGTTCTGACGGATCACGCTGTCGCCTAGAAACTCCAGCACCCGCGCCACGCCGTCGCCGATGATGGTCGAACGCAGGTGACCCACGTGCATCTCTTTGGCCAGGTTCGGCGCCGACAGGTCGACGACCACGCGCTGCGCTTCGCCGGCCTTGCGCGCGCCGATTTTGGCATCGGCCAGGGCGGCGTCCAGGCGCGACGCCAGGGCCTGGGTGTTCTGGAAGAAGTTGATAAAGCCAGGGCCGGCGATTTCGGCCTTGGTCACACTCTCGTCGGCCGGCAGTGCGGCAATGATTTTTTCCGCCAGATCGCGCGGCTTCATGCCAGCCGGCTTGGACAGCATCATCGCGATATTGCTGGCGAAGTCACCGTGGGTCTTGTCGCGGGTATTTTCCACCTGGATCGCCGGCGTCAGGCCTTCAGGCAACACACCTTCGTTGACGAGATGGGTGAGGGCTTGTTGGATCAGCTGGCGAATGGTGTCTTTCATGGTGTTCTCTTTCGACCGCAAGCGGCGGCGCGCGATGCGCAGGTGGAAAAACTGGGCATTATCCGTGGCGAGGGCGGGCTTGCCAACCTTCGTCGGATCTCTACAGACGATTAACCTGTGGCGAGGGAGCTTGCTCTCGCAGGAGTGCGAAGCGCTGCCAAAAACTTGGGGCCGCTATGCAGCCCAGCGGGAGCAAGCTCCCTCGCCACGGGGATTTCAATACAAATCTACCGGGTCCACATCCAACGACCATCGCACCTGTCGCCCGCTGGGCATTTGCTCCAGAGCAAGCAACCAGCTACTTAATAACCGATGCAGCGGCGCCCGCGAGGTGGCTTGTAAAAGTAGCTGAGCGCGGTAACGCCCGGCGCGGCGTTCCATGGGCGCGGGCACCGGGCCGAGGAGTTCGATGCCGCTCAGACCCAGTTCGCCGAGTAAACGTTCGGCGGCGCTGCATGCTTCATCCAGGAACGCTTCGGCCTGCCCGGGTTTATGGGCTTCGGCGCGCAGCAGGGCCAGGTGGGAAAAGGGTGGCAGGCCCGCGGCACGGCGTTCGCTCAACGCCTGTTCGGCGAAAGCAAAGTAGCCCTGTTCGGTCAGTTGGATCAGCAGCGGGTGGTCGGCCAGGTGCGTCTGGATAATCACCTTGCCCGGCTCTTCGGCACGCCCGGCACGCCCGGCGACTTGCACGATCAACTGCGCCATGCGCTCGCTGGCGCGGAAGTCGCCGGAGAACAGGCCGCCGTCGGCATCCAGGATCGACACCAGCGTCACCCGGGGAAAGTGGTGCCCTTTGGCGAGCATCTGCGTGCCCACCAATATGCACGGTTGGCCTTTCTGGATAGTGGCGAACAGTTGGTTCATCGCATCCTTGCGCGAAGTGCTGTCGCGGTCGACCCGCAGCACCGGGTAATCCGGAAACAGAATGCCCAGGCGCTCTTCGGCGCGCTCGGTGCCCGCCCCAACCGGGCGCAGGTCGACCTTGCCGCACTGCGGGCAGTGGCGGGGCACGCGCTCCACATGGCCGCAGTGATGGCAGCGCAACTCGCCGTAGCGCTGGTGCACGGTCATGCGTGCGTCGCAGCGCTCGCATTCGGACATCCAGCCACAGTCATGGCACAGCAGCGTCGGCGCAAAGCCGCGACGGTTGAGAAATACCAGGACTTGCTGGCCGGCGGCGAGGGTCTGGCCGATGGCCTGTTGCATCGGCCCGGAAATACCGCTGTCCAGCGGACGGCTTTTTACGTCCAGGCGCAGGAAGCGAGGTTGTTTGGCGCCGCCGGCGCGTTCATTCAGGCGTAGGAGCCCGTAACGGCCGGTGTAGGCGTTGTGCAGGCTCTCCAGGGAGGGCGTGGCCGAACCCAGCACAATCGGGATGTCTTCCTGGCGGGCGCGCACCAGCGCCAGGTCGCGGGCGTGGTAGCGCAGGCCTTCCTGCTGCTTATAAGAACCGTCGTGTTCTTCGTCGATGATGATCAGCCCGGGATTTTTCATCGGGGTGAACAGCGCCGAGCGGGTGCCGATAATAATGTCGGCCTCGCCATCGCGTGCCGCCAACCACGACTCCAGGCGCTCGCGGTCGTTGACCGCAGAGTGCACCAGCGCGATGCGCGCATTGAAGCGCTGCTCGAAGCGCGCCAGGGTTTGCGGGCCGAGGTTGATCTCGGGGATCAGCACCAGCGCCTGTTTGCCGGCCTGCAAGGTTTCGCGGATCAACTGCAAATACACTTCGGTCTTGCCGCTGCCGGTGACGCCCGCCAGCAGGAACGCGTGGAAACTGTCGAAACCTGCGCGAATCGCCTCATACGCGGCGCGTTGCTCGGGGTTCAGCGGTAACTCCGGCTGGGCCAGCCAATGTTCGTGGCGCGGATCCGGAGCGTGCTTGCGAATTTCAACCTGCACCAGGCCCTTGGCCAGCAGCAGGTCGAGGCTGTCTTTGCTCAGCATCAGCTTGCTCAACAGCTGATGCGCCACGCCGTGAGGGTGCTGGGCCAGGGTGGCCAGGGCTTCACGCTGGCGCGGGGCACGGGCGATGCGCGGGTCATCGAGGCTGGCGCCGGGCACGCTCGACCAGAACCGCTCCTGACGCGCTTCGGCCAGCTCGCCCTGGCGCAGCAGTACCGGCAGGGCCCAGCTCAAGGTGTCGCCGAGGCTGTGCTGGTAATACTGAGCCGTCCACAGGCACAGCTTGAACAGCGCGGGCGGCAGGGGTGGCGTGGTGTCGAGCATGGCCAGGGCGGGCTTGAGTTTATCGGCGGGCACTTCGCTGTGGTCGGCGACTTCGATCAGGATGCCAATCATCTCCCGTCGCCCAAACGGCACGCGCACGCGCATGCCCGGCTGCAACTGCGCCCGCGGCACGCCAGCCGGCGCCCGATAATCGAACAGGCGGCGCAGGGGCGAAGGCAGGGCTAGGCGCAAAATGGCGTCGGGCACGCGGTGAGATCTCATAGTAAAGACAGGGGTGGCGCAGGGGCGCGAGACTAGCAGACGAGGGGAGTGTTGGGTATGCCACGGTTTTCTGATGAAAGGTGCTTTTATGTGGATACGAGAGGGGTGTCGCCGCTTGCGCGATTGAAAAGGTCTGGTAGAATCCGCGGCCTAATTACGTGCGGTATTCGACAATAGTGTCGAGTGGCGGCACGCTAGCCCGAGGAAGTGCCATGAAAGCCGATATCCATCCAGCGTACGAAACCATCGAAGTTACCTGCAGCTGCGGCAACAAGTTCGAAACTCGCTCGAACCTGTGCAAGCCACTGGGTACTGACGTATGCAACGAGTGCCACCCGTTCTACACCGGTAAGCAGAAGACTCTGGACACCGGCGGCCGCGTACAGCGCTTCGCAGATCGCTTCGGTGCTTTCGGCAAGAAGCCTGCTGCTACTCCGGCAGAGTAAGGCTCGAAAGCCTTATGGGCTTTTGCCAGCTGTTAAAAAAGGCGTCCCTTGCGGGCGCCTTTTTTGTACCTGCGATTTGGCTGTCGGCCGCCCAGGCCGAAGTATTTTGCCCCGCGCCTGCTGGCCTGGCCCAAGTCGAGGTGCAGCGGGTGGTGGATGGCGACACGGTGCGCCTCAAGGACGGCCGCAGTGTGCGCATGATCGGGCTCAATGCGCCGGAAACCGGCAAGAAAGGCCGTACCGACGAGCCTTTTGCCGTCGCCGCCCGCCAACGCTTGCAGGCATTGGTGCAGGCCAGTGGTGGGCGTGTGGGGTTGTTGTCGGGGCGTGAGAGTAAGGATCACTACGGGCGCACCCTGGCCCACCTCTATGGCGCCGATGGCGAGAACCTGGAGGCGCAATTGCTGGCCGAAGGCCTGGGATTCCAGGTCGGCGTCGCTCCCAATGTCGACCTCGCCACCTGCCAGCAGGCCGCTGAAGACAGCGCCCGCTCGGCGCGCCTGGGTGTATGGCGGCAATCGCCGGTGCAATCCGTGGCGCAGCTGCGCCAATCCGGCTTTGCCCTGGTCAGCGGCCGGGTGAGCCGTATCGAACGTAATCGCGGCGGAATCTGGATCCAATTGCAGGGCGCAGTGGTATTACGCATTGCGCGACCTGGCCCGTCAATTCGACAGCAGCCTGCTCAATGGTCTGCAAGGCAAGAAAGTCGAGGCGCGTGGCTGGGTGCAAGATCGCGCCAAACGCGGTGGTCGCAAAAGCGAGCAGGCGCGTTGGCTGCTGCCGCTGACGGATCCCGGCATGCTCAAATCGATAGATGAATAAAAAATTGTAGACATTTTTTTATTCGATTGTGAACAGTTGAGCCCTTGTATCCCGTGGCCTTAGACCAAAGTACGGCGCTGCGGGGTCTTGACACCTGTGACTGCCCAGTCTTGTAGGGGCTTTACGACACGCGTATCCTCGGCGGTCCGTCGACCAACAGTAAAAGCGGAATGCCGATATGTCTGATTTGAAAACTGCCGCTCTCGAATATCATGCCCATCCTCGTCCAGGGAAGCTGAGTGTAGAGCTCACCAAAGCCACTGCCACTGCTCGCGACCTGTCGCTGGCCTACAGCCCTGGTGTTGCCGAGCCCGTACGCGAAATCGCCCGCGATCCAGAACTGGCGTACAAGTACACCGGCAAAGGCAACCTGGTTGCAGTGATTTCCGATGGCACCGCGATTCTCGGCCTGGGCAACCTCGGCCCATTGGCGTCCAAGCCAGTCATGGAAGGTAAAGGCGTGCTGTTCAAGCGCTTCGCCGGCATTGACGTTTTCGACATCGAAGTCGACTCCGAAAGCCCGCAGGCTTTCATCGACACCGTCAAGCGCATCTCCATCACCTTCGGTGGCATCAACCTGGAAGACATCAAGGCACCTGAGTGCTTTGAGATCGAAAAGGCCCTGATCGAGCAGTGCGACATTCCGGTATTCCACGATGACCAGCACGGTACTGCAATCGTTACCGCCGCCGGCATGATCAATGCCCTGGAAATCGCCGGCAAAACCCTGGCTGACGCCAAGATCGTCTGCCTGGGCGCCGGTGCTGCCGCGATCTCCTGCATGAAGCTGATCGTGAGCATGGGCGCCAAGCTTGAGAACATCTACATGGTCGACAGCAAGGGCGTGATCCAGTCCGAGCGTACCGATCTGAACCAGTACAAGGCGATGTTTGCCCACCCGTCGTCCAAGCGCACCCTGGCTGACGCCCTCAACGGTGCAGACGTGTTCGTCGGCCTGTCCGGCCCGAACCTGCTCAGCGCCGAAGGCCTGAAGTCCATGGCGGCCAACCCGATCGTGTTCGCCTGCTCCAACCCTGATCCGGAAATCGCCCCGGAGTTGGCCCACGCCACCCGCGACGACGTGATCATGGCCACCGGCCGCTCGGACTACCCGAACCAGGTCAACAACGTTCTGGGCTTCCCGTTCATCTTCCGTGGTGCCCTGGACGTTCGCGCCAAGCGTATCAACGAAGAGATGAAAGTCGCTGCCGCCAATGCCCTGCGCGAACTGGCCAAGCTGCCGGTGCCACAGGACGTGTGCGATGCCTACGGTGGCGCCAAACTTGAGTTCGGCCGTGAGTACATCATTCCGAAGCCAATGGACAAGCGCCTGATCACCCTGATCTCCGACGCCGTGGCCAAAGCCGCGATCGAGACCGGTGTGGCCACGCTGCCGTATCCGAAGAACTACCCGCTGCAAAGCGTGGATGATGTGTTCAACGGCTAAGCCGTAGACCCATAAAAAACCCGGCTCAGAACGCCGGGTTTTTTTATGGGGAAGTTTCAAGCTGCAAGCGGCAAGTTCAAGAGCAGCACATCACCGTTCTTTACTTGCCGCTTGTAGCTGACAACTTTCCGCTCTCTAAAAGAGATCAATCGGCGCGGCCTCATCCGCCGGCAACGGGCTACCCGGTACCACGCCATTGCCCAATTCATTGACCGACGGCGGTGTGTCTTCGCTCTTGAACAGTTCGAAGTACGCGTTCGGCGTGCTTGGCGAGGCTGCACGGCCGCTCACCGGGTCGATTCGCAGGCTGAGGATGCCTTCCGGCTCCGGCTGGGTGTGCAGCGGCTTGTCCTTCAGGGCTGCGCCCATGTAGCTCATCCAGATCGGCAGTGCGACGGTGCCACCGAATTCACGGCGGCCGAGGCTTTCTGGCTGGTCGTAACCGGTCCACACGGTGGTCACGTAGTCGGCGTTGTAGCCGGAGAACCAGGCGTCCTTGGATTCGTTGGTGGTACCGGTCTTGCCTGCGATATCCGCGCGGCCAAGGGCCAGGGCGCGGCGGCCGGTGCCTTTCTTGATCACGTCTTCAAGGATGCTGTTGAGGATATACGTCGTGCGGCCATCCACAATGCGCTCGGCAACGGCCGGTGCTTGCGGTTCGGTCGGGGCGGCCGCTGTGGTCGGCGCGGTGCCTGGCGTCGGCTCAATGGTAATGCCGCCATTGCTCGGCGCCGCCAGGCCATCGGTGGCCGCCATGCCGTTGACCACATCGCCCGGCACCCGTGGCGGGTTGGCGGTGAACAGGGTATCGCCGTTGCGGCTTTCGATCTTGTCGATCAGGTACGGCGAGATCTTGTAGCCGCCGTTGGCAAAGGTGCTCCAGCCGGTGGCGATTTCCATCGGCGTGAGCGTCGCGGTGCCCAGGGCCAGCGACAGGTTCGGCGGCAGGTCCGACTTGGCGAAGCCAAAGCGCGTGATGTAGTCGATGGTCTTGCCTACGCCCATCGCTTGCAGCAGGCGGATCGACACCAGGTTACGCGACTTGTACAGCGCCTCGCGGATGCGGATCGGGCCGAGGAAGGTGTTGGTGTCGTTCTTCGGACGCCAGACCTTGTCCAGGTACTCATCGACAAACACGATGGGTGCGTCGTTGACCAGGCTGGCGGCGGTGTAGCCGTTATCCAATGCGGCGCTGTAAATGAACGGCTTGAAGCTCGAACCCGGTTGCCGCTTGGCCTGGGTGGCGCGGTTGTAGTTGCTCTGCTCGAAAGCGAAGCCGCCGACCAGGGCACGGATCGCACCATTTTGCGGGTCGAGGGAGACCAGTGCGCTCTGGGCCATTGGCACCTGGCTGAATTTGAGGCTGTCGTCCTTCTGGCGCTGCACGCGGATCAAGTCACCCACTTGGGCGACGTCCGCCGGCTGCTTGGGCATCGGGCCCATGCTGTTGGTGTTCAGGAAGGGGCGGGCCCACTTCATGCTGTCCCAGGCCACACGGGCTTCGCCGGTGCGGGTGAGTACTTGCACGCCGTCTTTGTTCACCTGGGTCACGATGGCCGGCTCCAGGCCGCTGATTGCGCGCTGTTTGCCCAGTTCGGCGGTCCAGGCACTGAGGGTCTTGCCCGGCAGGCGTGATTCCGGGCCGCGATAGCCATGACGTTGATCGTAGGCGATCAGGCCGGAATGCACCGATTCATTGGCGATTTCCTGCAGGTTGCTCGGAACGGTGGTCGTCACACGGAAGCCTTCGGTGTAGGCGTCGCTGCCATAGCGGCCGACCATTTCGGCGCGGGCCATTTCAGCGATATACGGCGCGTTCACTTCCGGCGTCGGGACGTGATAGCTGGCATTCAACGGCTCGGCCACGGCACTTTCATAGGCGGCCTGGTCGATCTTGCCCAGCTTGTACATGCGCCCCAGGATCCAGTCGCGCCGCTCTTTGCTGCGCGCCGGGTTGGCCAGGGGGTTGAAGCGCGAAGGGGCCTTGGGCAGGCCGGCGATCATCGCCATCTGCGCCAGGCTGGCGTCGCGAATGGACTTGCCGTAGTACACCTGGGATGCGGCTTCGATGCCGTAGGCGCGGTTACCCAGATAGATCTTGTTGACGTACAGCTCAAGGATCTCGTCCTTGGTCAGCTGGCGTTCGATCTGCAGGGCCAGCAGGATCTCGGTGGCTTTGCGCGAAAAGCTGCGTTCGCTGGTGAGGAAGAAGTTCTTCGCCACCTGCATGGTGATGGTGCTGCCACCGGACTGGATGTGTCCGCTTTTTACCAACTGCGTGGCGGCGCGCACCAGGCTGCTGGGGTCGACGCCATAGTGGTTGGCGAAATTATCATCTTCGGCCGACAGCAGGGCGCTGATGAAATTGGGCGGAATGTCGGCAAAACGGATCGGTGTGCGGCGCATTTCGCCGAACTCCGCGATCAGTTTTTCATCGCTGCTGTAGACCCGCAAAGGAATCTGCAACTGGATACTTCTAAGGGCCTCTACCGAGGGCAAACCCGGACTAAGGTAGAGGTAGGCTCCGCTGAGCACGAGCAGCAGCCCGCAGACGATGGCGACAATGGAGTACCCGAAAAACTTCAGCAGACGAATCAAGGCTTTTGGATTTCCAGAGAAAAGAATGGGTTAGGCGTCGGGGCATGCATGGCGAACGATGGATCAACCCGAGCTGCAGATAAAAAGCGGGAAAAAACGCTGGGCATTAAAGCATTTTCGGCTC
The DNA here is from genome assembly GCF_016937615.1 of Pseudomonas lactucae. Classification (GTDB taxonomy): domain Bacteria; phylum Pseudomonadota; class Gammaproteobacteria; order Pseudomonadales; family Pseudomonadaceae; genus Aquipseudomonas; species Aquipseudomonas lactucae. Next base: position 10,424 of record NZ_JAFHKI010000209.1, read on the forward strand.
GGGGCGTCATGCATGGCTCCCCGACATGTCGACCGAATGCACGGTGCCGGCGGCAATCAGGCGGTATGACAGGGAAAGGGTTAGGGAGTTTTATGGTAAAGGGATTTTTCAGGCGAAAAGCCGATACCTTGCTGGGTATCGACATCAATGACACCAGCCTCAAACTGGTCGAACTCGGGCGTTCAACTGCGGGTTACAGCATCCAGGCCTATGCGACGCAGGATCTGCCGGCCAAGGCGGTGGTCGATGGCGCAGTGCTCGACATCGAAGCTGTGGCGCGCGCGCTGATCGCCGCTTTGTCGAGGTTGCAAAGCTCGGCGCGTGATGCAGCCGTGGCGGTGGCGGGGCCTTCGGTCATCACGCGTGTGGTCGAATTGCAGGCTGGGCTCAATGACGACGAGATGGCATGGATGATCCAGATGGAGGCTGAGCAGTACATTCCTTATACGTTGGATGACGTGGCCATCGACTTCCAGGTACAAGACCACTGCGCCCAGAACCCGGCGCGGATCGAGGTGTTGCTGGCGGCCTGCCTCAAGGCGCAGGTCGAAGCCCGCGAGGCGGTTTTGGCGCTGGCGGGGCTGGTGCCGCGGGTGGTCGACATTGAAGCGTTTGCATTGGCGCGCGCGAGCGGTCAGGATTTCGCCAGCTTCACGCTGGGTCATCGAGTCGATGGCGCACAGTGGGCCGTGGATGTACAAGGGATGGGAGTTGCCTGCGGGCTGGCCCTGAGGAGTTTCGCTTGAAGACACGAATCAATCTTTTGCCCTGGCGCCAGGCGCTGGCGGAGCGGCGGCGCAAGTACTTTCTGGCGTTGTTGCTGGCGTTCGCCTGTGTGGCGCTGGCGGCGGTGTGGCTGGCGGACCAGGTGATCGATCGGGCGATTGACCGGCAAGTGACGCGCAACGACCATTTGGACAGAGGGGTCGCCACGCAGGACCAGCGCATCAAGACCATCGATGACTTGCAGGAGCAGAGCCAGCAATTGGCCGAGCGTATGAAGGTCGTGCAGGATCTGCACGATGCCCGCTCCTCCGGTGCCCAGCTGTTGGATCAATTGGCGCGAGCGGTACCCGATGGCGTGCATCTGCACGAAGTGGTGGCCAAGGGCGACACGCTGAGTATCAGCGGCAGTGCCGAATCCAGCCAGGATATCGCGCAACTGATGCGCCGCCTGGAAACGGCGGAAGGTCCAGGTGCGGCTCGGCTGCGGCATGTCCGAACCGAGGCGGCGCGCGGCAGCAATGAATTCCAGCTGATGGTGCGCCATGGAGACTCCGCCGAGGCCCAGCCATGAGCCTGCCCAGGCTCTACTTTTCCGCGCTTGCTCACAACGCTGCACAATGGCCCTTGCCCGGTAAGGTTCTGGCCGGCTGTGCGCTGGCCGGCCTGGTGCTGCTGGCGGGTGATCTGGCGTACCTGAGCCCCGCGCGCGAGCGCTTGCACCAGGCACAAGCGCGGGAAATGACGCTGCAGCGCCAACTCGCGGAAAAAACGCTCCAGGCTGCGGGTCTGGAGGCGCTGACTCGTCAGCTACAGCTGATGCAGGGCAAGTCCGACGGGCTGTTGCAGCAGTTGCCCGGCACGTCCGAAATGCCTCGTCTGCTCGAAGACATCGCGCGGTTGGCGTTGGCCAATGGCGTAGTGGTCGAAAGTGTCACGCCGCTGGATGAGCAACCTCGGGGGCTGTACGTCGAGCAACCTGTGCAGGTCAACGCTACCGGCGCCTATCACGACCTGGCAATGTTCGTCAGCGGCCTGGGTGGTCTTTCCCGGATTGCCACGGTGCATGACGTTGCCCTGCGCGCTGAGGGCAAGTTGCTTCGGCTTGAGCTGGTGGCCAAGACCTATTGGCATACGCAACCGGTTGCCCGGCTGGGCGAGCCGGCCGTGCAGGGGCAGCGTTTTGTCTATGCGGCTGGCGGTCTGCGTGACCCGTTCCAGCCACTTGCCCTGCAGGTGGGCATGCCCTTGGGCGGCCGGCCCGCGCGCCGGACCTCTCGCGTACGCGTGGAACCCTGGAAAACCTGGCGGTGGACCGCTTCGAAATGGTCGGCACGCTGTCACGTGGGGGGCGCGCCTATGCACTGTTGCGCGCGGCATCAACGGTACACCGCCTGGCGGTCGGTGATTACCTGGGGCCTGATCATGGCCGGGTCACCGCCATTCATGATGACCATATCGAGCTGGTCGAGTCGTTTCCCGATGAACAGGGCGCATGGCTGGAACGCTCGCGAACCCTCGTGTTAAACGTCAACTCTTAACGGAATCAAGCAAATGAAAAGGACTTTCCTGTCCTTCGGTGTGGCGCTATGGATAGCGTTCACGGCACCGATGGCTGCCGCTGTGCCCAATCGTGTGGATCTGATCCAGCTGCCGGCCCCCGGCCGTGCGATGTCGGACGGCTATACCGGCGACACACTGAACCTCAACTTCCAGAACATCGAGTTGCGCGCCGTATTGCAGCAGATTGCCGATGTCGCGGGCCTCAACCTGATGGCCAGCGATGATGTGCAGGGGGCGATCACCTTGCGTCTGAAGGACGTGCCCTGGGACCAGGCGCTGGATCTGGTGCTGCAGGCCAAGGGCCTGGATAAACGGGTGAAGGCCGGTGTCTTGCTGGTGGCGCCCGCCGAGGAACTGGCCGCTCGCGAACTGCTGACATTGGAAGCACGCAAGCAGATGGCCGACCTGGCGCCGTTGCGCCGAGAGCTGTTGCAGGTCAACTACGCCAAGGCGGCGGACCTGGCCAAGCTGTTTCAGTCGATGACCGGGTTTGAAGGCGCCACCGACGAACGCGGCTCGGTGGCGGTGGATGACCGCACCAACAACATCATCGCCTACCAGACCAGTGAGCGGCTTGAGGAGCTGCGGCGGATAGTGGCGCAACTGGATATCCCCGTGCGCCAGGTGATGATCGAGGCGCGGATCGTCGAGGCCAATGTCGACTATGACAAAAGCCTGGGCGCACGCTGGGGCGGCGCGATCAATCGCGGCAACTGGGCCACCGGCGGTATTCGCAAGCCTGTGCCGGACGGTGAGGCGCCGCCGGAAAACCTGCCCAGCTCGCCGTTTGTCGACCTGGGTTCGCTCACCGGCACCTCCGGCCTGGGTATTGCCTACATCACCGACAACCTGCTGCTGGACTTGGAGTTGACGGCCATGGAGAAAACCGGCAACGGTGAAATCGTCTCGCAGCCCAAGGTGGTCACCTCCGACAAGGAGACCGCACGCATCCTCAAGGGCACCGAAATTCCCTATCAGGAATCCACTTCCCAGAGCGCCACCTCCGTGTCGTTCAAGGAGGCCTCGCTGTCCCTGGAGGTTACCCCGCAAATCACCCCAGACGACCATGTGATCATGGTGGTCAAAGTCACCAAGGATGAGCCGGACTACCTGAACAAACTCAACGACGTGCCGCCGATCAAGAAAAACGAGGTCAACGCCAAGGTGCTGGTCAAGGATGGCGAAACCATCGTCATCGGCGGGGTTTTCTCCAATACCCAGAGCAAAGTGGTAGATAAAGTGCCATTTTTGGGCGATGTGCCGTATCTTGGCCGCCTTTTCCGGCGCGATGTGCTGGCGGAGAAAAAATCCGAGCTGCTGGTATTCCTGACTCCGCGTATCATGAATAACCAGGCGATTGCTGTGAGTCGTTGATTCTGTGCGAAATTTGATTCTTGTAGGGCCGATGGGGGCTGGAAAAAGCACCATCGGCGTTTGCTGGCCAAAGAGTTGCGCCTGCCGTTCAAAGATTCCGACAAGGAAATTGAATTGCGCACGGGTGCCAATATCCCATGGATCTTCGATAAAGAAGGCGAACTGGGCTTTCGTGACCGCGAGCAGGCGATGATCGCTGAGCTGTGCGGCTGCGACGGCGTGGTATTGGCCACTGGCGGTGGCGCGGTGATGCGCGATGAAAACCGTCGGGCGCTGCATGCCGGCGGACGGGTGGTCTACCTGCATGCGTCGGTCGAACAACAGGTGGGCCGCACCGCCCGTGATCGCAATCGCCCGTTGTTGCGCACGGCCAACCCGGAAAAAACCTTGCGCGACCTGCTGGCGTTGCGCGATCCGCTGTATCGGGAAATAGCCGATCTGGTGGTGGAAACCGATGAGCGGCCGCCCCGGATGGTGGTTCTCGATATCCTTGAGCGCCTGCAACGGCTGCCACCCCGTTAAAGCCAGGCCCGAAATGCGCTATTCTCGGCGGCGCGCCATGACCCTGTGAGGTGTGGCGTAGAGCCACCAGGCAGCGGACGTTGCGACCGGTCAACTATCTCTAACGCGGGGACACATGCAGACACTTAAGGTCGATCTAGGCGAGCGCAGCTACCCGATCCACATTGGCGAAGGTCTGCTGGACCAGCCCGAGTTGCTGGCGCCGCACATTACCGGGCGACAAGTGGCGATCATTTCCAATGAAACGGTCGCGCCGCTGTACCTTGAGCGTTTGAGTCGCAGCCTGGCGGCCTACTCGGTGATCTCCGTGATTTTGCCCGACGGCGAAGCCCACAAGAACTGGGAAACCCTGCAACTTATTTTTGATGGCCTGCTGACCGCGCGTCATGACCGGCGTACCACTGTGATCGCCCTGGGCGGCGGTGTGATCGGCGACATGGCCGGTTTTGCGGCGGCTTGCTACCAGCGTGGCGTAGACTTTATTCAAGTGCCGACCACCCTGCTGTCCCAAGTCGATTCGTCGGTGGGCGGCAAGACCGGCATCAACCACCCGCTGGGCAAGAACATGGTCGGTGCGTTCTACCAGCCGCAGGCCGTGCTGATCGACACCGCGACCCTCAACACCCTGCCGCCGCGCGAGCTGTCGGCCGGTCTGGCGGAAGTCATCAAGTACGGGCTGATCTGCGATGAGCCGTTCCTGACCTGGCTCGAAGAACACGTGGATGCGCTGCGCAACCTCGACCAGGCGGCGCTGACCGAAGCCATTTCCCGCTCCTGCGCCGCCAAGGCGCTGGTGGTGAATGCAGACGAACGGGAGTCCGGCGTACGGGCCACCCTGAACCTGGGGCATACCTTCGGCCATGCGATCGAAACGCACATGGGCTATGGTGTGTGGTTGCATGGTGAGGCCGTAGCGGCTGGCACGGTGATGGCATTGCAGATGTCGCACCGCCTGGGCTGGATCAGTGCCCAGGAGCGTGATCGTGGTATCCGCCTGTTCCAGCGCGCCGGCTTGCCGGTTATTCCGCCGCAGGAGATGACCGAGGCGGACTTCCTCGAACATATGGCGATAGACAAGAAAGTGATCGACGGTCGACTGCGACTGGTGCTGCTGCGCCACATGGGCGAAGCGGTGGTGACCGACGATTATCCGAAAGAGATTTTACAGGCCACGCTGGGAGCGGATTACCGCGCCCTGGCCCAGCTTAAAGGTTAATAAGATCGCGATGACTAGTTTGCATGCCGACGAGGCGTTCCTCGGCCATTACCACCTGAGCCACGACCCTTTCGCGCCACGGGTGCCTGGCTTCAAATTTTTCCCGGCCCAGCGCAAGCCAGTGCTGGGGCAGCTGCATCACCTGGCGCGCTACAGCCAATTGCTGCTGGTTGTGACCGGCCCGCTGGGCAGCGGCAAGACCTTGCTGCGCCAGGCCCTGGTGGCCAGCACCAACAAGCAGTCGGTACAGAGCGTGGTGGTGTCGGCGCGTGGCGTCGGTGATGCGGCGGGCGTATTGGGCCAGGTTGCCCAGGCTCTGGACGTGGCCAATGCCGAGCCGAATGCGATCCTCAAGCAAGTGGTGCAACTGGGCCTGACCGGCCAGGAAGTCTACCTGCTGGTGGATGACGCCGAGCAGCTCGACGAATCCGCCCTGGAAGCGCTGCTGGCGCTGGCGGCGGGTACGCCCGAAGGCCGTCCGCACGTATTCCTGTTCGGTGAATCATCGCTGATCGCCGATCTTGAGCAGTTGAGCGGCGATCAGGAGCTGTTCCACGTCATCGAATTGCAGCCGTACGAAGAGGACGAAACCCGCGAATACCTGGCTCAACGCCTTGAAGGCGCCGGGGCCGGTATCGAACTTTTCTCCGCTCAACAGATCTCTGATATTCACGACAGCGCAGGCGGCTGGCCTGGCACCATCAACCAGGTTGCCCGCGATGCGATGATCGAAGCCATGATTGCCAGCCGCTCTGCGGTCAAGCGTCCAAAGATGGGGTTCACTATGCCTAAGAAGCACGTATTGGCGATTTCCGCCGTTGTCGTGGTCGCTGTAGCCGCTGCCTGGTTGATCCCGGGTCGCAACAAGGCACCGACCACCGCCGGCGCGCCAACCGAACAGGCGCAGTTGCCACTGGGCAAGCCTACTCCTAACGTTGAGTTCGCCAACTCCGGCCAACCCACAATCTGCCGATGGTCGGCCAGCCGGTGATGCGCGGCCCGCTCGCCGAAGAGCCGGCGGCATCGCCGAGGGCGACGACGGCGTGCCCGTGGAAGGCTCCAGCGCCACTCCGCCGACCGTGACCACCACCGCGCCGCCTGCGGGCGTGCCAGCGGGTCAACCGGCCGCCAAGCCAGTGCCGACGCCGACACCTGCGCCGACGGTCGCGACGCCAAGCCGGCACCGGTTGCCAAGCCTGTGGCACCGGCTCCCGCCGCCAAACCGGCGCCTGCGGCCAAGCCTGCGGAAAAACCGGTCACCGTCGC